>JBJOIS010000033.1:0-3786 GCA_046047035.1 Pseudomonadota bacterium | reverse complement strand
GTCTGATTTAGAACCGTCTTTGAAGAACACTTGGATTGCATTCGCAATAGAGCGTTTTTCTGGATCTAAATAATCTTTTGTGTATTCCGCTTTTTCAACACATTGCATTTTTGCGCGGAGCGCATCAATGCGTGGGTCATTGGCTACATCATCTTCGTAATCAGCGGCTGTTAGATTGCCTTTTAACAAACCAATCGCGCTCATGTATTGGATACAGTGGTCACGGTCAGCAGGGTTAGCTAATGGACCAGTTTTATCGATGATACGGATTGCTGATTCGTGCGTTGTAATCACGATTTTTTCAATTTGGTCGATTTTTTCTAAGCTGTTAATACGCTCGCCGATTTGCGGATGTAGTGTCAATGCACATTCCACAGCGGTTTGAGCATGGAATTCGGCTGGGAATGAGATTTTGAATAACACTTGCTCCATCACATAACTGCCGTATGGGCGTTGGAATTTGAATGGCTGGCCTTTGAATGAAACGTCATAAAAGCCCCATGTCTTCGCTGTAAGTGCAGATGGATAGCCCATTTCACCTTTCATCGCCATTAACGCTAAACGCACAGCGCGGCTAGTTGCATCGCCTGCGGCCCATGATTTACGTGACCCAGTATTTGGCGCGTGACGATAAGTGCGTAGTGCTTGACCATCTACCCATGCGTTAGAAACGGCGTTGATGATTTCATCTTTATTGCCGCCAAGTAAGCCTGTTACAACTGCAGTAGATGCGACTTTAACCAAAATAACGTGATCTAAACCAACGCGGTTGAAGCTATTCTCAAGGGCAAGCACACCTTGAATTTCATGCGCTTTAATCATTGCAGTGAGCACGTCTTTAATTGTTAAAGGTGCTTTGCCTTGCGCAACGCGTGTGCGTGAAATCCAATCTGAAGTGGCAAGAATGCCGCCCAAGTTGTCAGATGGATGACCCCACTCAGCCGCTAGCCAAGTATCGTTAAAGTCTAACCAACGAATCATAGCGCCGATATTAAAGGCGGCTTGAATTGGATCAAGTTGAAACTGTGTTCCTGGCACTTTCGCGCCATTGGGTACTACTGTCCCTGGAACAATAGGCCCCATTAATTTGGTACAAGCCGGGTATGACAATGCTTCAAGGCCGCAACCTAAAGTATCCATCAAGCAGTTTCGCGCTGTGTCGTAAGCCTCAGTGCTTTCGATTTTGTAGTTCAATACATAATCAGCAATATCTACTAAAACTTGGTCTGGTGCTGGGCGTACATTTGAAATATGAGATGACATTTTATTGCTTTCTTTTAGATAAATTAGCGTTTTTCGATAGGCAAGAATGGGCGGTCTTCAGGACCGTTATATTCTGCATTTGGTCGAATAATTTTGTTATCAATGCGCTGCTCAATGACGTGTGCAGCCCAGCCAGTAGTACGGGAAATCACAAAGATGGGGGTGAACATGGCAGTAGGAACCCCCATCATGTGATAACTCGACGCACTGTACCAGTCGAGGTTCGGGAACATTTTCTTTTCGCGCCACATGGTTTGTTCAATGCGATCGGAAATGTTAAATAAATTCATGTTGTTGCCAGCCTCGCAAAGCTTGCGTGAGATTTCTTTAATCGCCACGTTGCGAGGGTCTGAAATGGTATAAACAGGGTGGCCGAAGCCAATGATGATCTCTTTAGCTGCCATGCGGCGCATGATGTCAGCTTCCGCTTCATCAGGTGTTTTATAGCGAGCAATAATCTCCATCGCCACTTCGTTGGCGCCCCCGTGTTTAGGACCGCTTAGCGCACCAATTGCGCCGCTGATACTGGAGTAAATGTCAGCAAGCGTGCCTGAAATCACACGTGCTGTGAATGTTGAAGCATTAAATTCATGCTCTGCATAAAGCACTAAAGAGGTATTCATGCAGGCTTCGTGGAGAGCTGATGGTTTTTTGCCATGCAGTAAATGCAAGAAATGCGCAGCGATAGAGTCATCATCTGTCACGCAGTCGATGCGTTTATTGTTATGACTAAAGTGATACCAATAAAGTAAAACAGAGCCAAAGCAAGCAATCAAACGGTCGGCAATATCTTTTGCGCCATTGATGTTGTGGTCTTCAGCTTCTTGTTCAAGTGTGCCAAGCATGGAGCAAGCTGTACGCATAACGTCCATTGGGTGTGCGTCAGCTGGGATTTGCTCTAAAACGGTTTTGAGTGCTACTGGTAAATCACGTAGTTTTTTAAGTTTTGCGTGATATGCCGTTAATTCAGCTTGGGTTGGTAGCGCGCCGTGAATCAACAAATACGCCACCTCTTCAAAGGTCGCGTGTTTAGCTAACTCTAAAATATCATAACCACGGTAATGCAAATCGTTGCCAGAGTGGCCGACAGTACAGATAGCTGAAATGCCTGCGACGACGCCAGAAAGGGCAACACCTTTTTTGCGTTTTGGCTCAGCAGGCGCTGGATTTGCATTGTTTGTCATGACTGTTTCCTATCGTTATTTTTAATATAACTTTTGTTGAAATCACTAAAAGTGCGATTTTTTTGTTTTAAGGGTTAGCTTTTGTAAAGCTCATCAAGCTTTTGTTCGAAAGCGTGGTAGCCCAGATAATCATAAAGATCCATACGGCTTTGCATGAGTGGAACAACGTTCTTTTGTGTACCTTCTTTGCGCACAACTTCATAAACTTTAAGTGCCGCTTGATTCATTGCGCGAAAAGCTGAAAGTGGATAGAGCACCATTCCTACATCAGCACTTGCAAGTTCTTCCACCGTGAATAATGGCGTTGAGCCAAATTCAGTAATATTGGCAAGCACAGGCACTTTGACGGCATTGGCAAACTGCTTATACATGCTGAGCTCTGTCATGGCTTCTGGGAAAATCATGTCTGCGCCTGCCTCAACGCAAGCACAAGCGCGGTCAATCGCTGATTGCAAACCCTCAACGGCAAGCGCATCAGTGCGAGCCATGATGACGAAGTTAGGGTCAGTTTTTGCATCCACAGCAGCTTTAACACGGTCAACCATTTCTTGTTGGCTCACAACGGCTTTATTCGGGCGGTGGCCACAACGTTTTGCTTGCACTTGGTCTTCAATATGCACAGCCGCGGCGCCCATTTTGATCATGGACTTTACTGTGCGCGCAATGTTGAATGCACCGCCAAAGCCTGTGTCGATATCAACTAACAAAGGCACATCAGTGGCATCGGTAATGCGACGCACGTCCGTCATTACATCGTCCATGGTGGAGATGCCTAAATCTGGCAAACCAAGTGAGCCGGCGGCAACACCGCCACCTGATAGGTAAATCGCTTTGTAGCCAACTTGCTCAGCAAGTTTTGCGTGGTAGGCGTTAATTGCACCGATGATTTGCAGTGGTTTTTCTGCGGCAAGTGCGGCTCTAAATCTTGCGCCAGCTGAGGTAAGGGTTGTCATGTTGTTGTCCTAGATCTTGTGCAAATTGGTATTAAGCGAAAAAAGCGTGTTCAGCATCGGTAGGAATACTAATGCCGCTTACTTTTGCTTTTTGTAATACTTCCCAGTAGTAGCGATAAGTTGCTCTGTCATGCAGTTCGCCTGCATGTTGAATTGGTCCCCATTCTGCTTTTTGTGCAGCAATTAAAATGTCAGCAGCATCTTGCACTTCATCAAGATTAGGTTTCATTGCATCCACGATTGCTTGAATTTGTGTTGGGTAAATACTCCACATTCTTAAGAAGCCAAATTCCTGGCGAGCGCGTGATGCGTCGCTATTGGTTGCTACGGTATTTTTTAAATCGAGTGATACGTTATGCGCTGGCACAATGCCGTGCATTAAAGCT
>JBJOIS010000032.1:0-4651 GCA_046047035.1 Pseudomonadota bacterium | reverse complement strand
TAATTACACTCAACTCGACATTCGGGTGTATGGCTAACAACCTTAGCAATTCAACGCCGGTATAACCAGTGCCGCCAACGATTCCTACTTTGATTTTATCCATTTTAAAAACCATTCTTAAAATTCATTTGGCTATTCCAATAGCCATCAAACAGCATAGTAACAAAAAGCTGCGGCACAAAACAAAAAAGCCGCAATTACGCGGCTTTTTTTGCTGAACGCTAATAGATTAACGTTTAGAGAATTGTTTACGACGACGCGCTTTACGTAAACCAACTTTTTTACGTTCAACTTCACGAGCATCGCGAGTTACAAAACCAGCGTGTGATAAAGCACTCTTCAATGCTGCATCGTAATCGATCAAAGCACGAGTAATGCCGTGACGAACTGCGCCAGCTTGGCCAGACTCACCACCGCCTACTACGTTTACCATGATGTCGAAGCTAGATTCGTTATTTGTCAAAGCAAGTGGTTGACGCAAAATCATACGTGAAGTTACACGTGAGAAATAAACGTCAGCAGGCTTGTCATTAACAATGATGTTGCCTTTACCAGTTTTTAAGAACACACGAGCTACTGAGCTTTTACGACGGCCAGTACCATAATTATATTTACCAATCATATCGATTCCTTAAGCTTGGCTTTTGATGACTAAAGGTTGTGGTTGTTGGGCCACATGGTCATGTTTAGCGCCAGCATAAACTTTCATTTTGCGGAACATTGCATAGCCCAAAGGACCTTTTGGTAGCATGCCTTTAACAGCCTTTTCCAAAGCACGGCCTGGGAAACGCTCTTGCATTTTACCGAATGTCGTTGTTGAAATACCGCCTGGATAACCAGAGTGACGGTGGTACAACTTATTCAAGTCTTTAGTACCAGTCACTTTGATCTTGTCGGCATTGATTACAACAATGTAATCGCCAGTATCAACGTGCGGTGTATAAATTGTTTTATGTTTGCCACGTAAACGGTGGGCAATCTCGCTAGCCAAACGGCCTAGCACTAAATCCGTAGCATCTACTACGAACCAGTCGCGCTTTACTTCGTGCGCTTTAGCTGAAAAGGTTTTCATTGGTAAGCCAATAATCACAAAAAAAATCAAGAGGCGGATTTTATGCCAGCCGGCACGGCCTTGTCAAACGGAATCTACGAATCTTTTATATTTTTATGCAAATAAATGACGACCTTACTCAATCAGGTAATTTGCAAAGATCCCTATAAAAATCACAGCACCCAGCCAATTGTTATGCAAAAAAGCTTTAAAGCAGTTTGCTGGCTGACGATTCCTGATTAATGAAAAATGGTAAATGGCTATGCCTAGTGCCACTATTAGGCCTATTGAGTAAGGTATTCCCAAACTAAGCAGACTGCCTACATAGGCGAGCAAAGCTAACATCACGCCGTAAAAAGTCATGATGGCAACGACCTCTAAACTTCCAAAAGTAATCGCTGAAGAATAAATTCCTATTTTCAAATCATCCTTACGATCAACCATTGCGTATTCTGTGTCATAGGCCAATGACCAAGCAATATTAGCTAACAACATCAACCAAGCCACTAAGGGCACTTCGTTTTGCACGGCGGCAAAGGCCATAGGAATACCAAAACCAAAGGCAATTCCCAAATAAGCCTGAGGCAAAGCAAAAAAACGTTTAGTGTAAGGATAGCTAGCTGCAAGCAATAAAGCAGGAACAGACAATAAAATAGTCAGGCTATTTAAAAACAACACCAACCCAAAAGATACCAAACTCAGGGTCGTCGCTAAAATCAAAGCCTGCTTAACAGTCACTTCACCGGCGACTAAAGGCCGCTTTGCAGTTCGTGTGACATGTCCATCAAAATTCCGATCTGCCAAATCATTCATGATGCACCCCGCTGAACGCATCAATACCGTGCCCGCAATAAAAACAAATAGATTTAAATATGACGGATGCCCAGCCGAAGCAATCCAAAGCGCCCACAAGGTTGGCCACAATAACAACAAAATACCAATAGGCTTATCTATACGCATCAATCGTGCGTAAGCACTTAATCGCTTTTGATTGATGCGCATCATTTATCCATACTCACTAAGTCGGGCTCTAATATATTAGGTAGAAATACTTCCGTCACCATAATCACATGTCGATTAAAGGCCGAATTCAACTGAAAAACTGAACGTCTGGCCCATAAAGTCAGAGGCGGAGTTTCTAAATGTTTAATTGCATGGCGATATAAGGCGTGTTGCCTATTAATTTTTTTATATTGTAGTGGCGTTCGGGTCACCTGCGGATCAGAAAACAAAGCAGCACCCAAGGGCTTATTACCTAAACGACTCAAACCTAACCAAGCACCACGCATACTTTTATCTGGCAACACACTATGCGCAAAAACCAGAGGTTGCTCTTGATCGAGCAGCAAGACTTCACGCAATAAAGCTGATTGTTGCTGAGGAATCTTTAAAATTTTAGCTTCATCAATTTGAGGTTTAGTACGATTTAATCTTAAAGCGCGCACATTAAAATGCTTGCTTTTGGCTTGCAATCGCTGCGTTAAAGATCCATGGTCAATCAGCCAAGTGCGGTAAGCGCCACTGTGCATTGGCTGTTTTATCCAGCGGGTTCTGATATATAAGGATTGAGTCCGAATTTTCACGGTCGAATTATCGCATAGTCAGTAATAGCAATTGAAAGACCCAAGACTTTAAACCTTAACCAACTCACCGCCGCGGCTGAGCCAACGATTTAAATGTTGTTGAGAAGCCTCAGGATAATTTGTTAATAAACGATCAGCCAAAGCCTGCGCTTTTTCAAGTAATTCAACATCACGTTCCAAATCGGCAATTTTAAGCATAGGTGTTCCACTTTGACGTATTCCTAGAAATTCTCCTGGCCCACGTAAATGCAAATCGGCTTGTGCAATTTCAAAACCATCTGAGCTTTCATAAATAATCTTCAATCTAGCACGCGCAGTTTCAGAAAGTGGCGATTGATAAATAAGGATACAAGCGCTTTTAGCAGCCCCTCGTCCAACTCGGCCTCTCAATTGATGTAACTGGCTCAAGCCCATGCGTTCGGCGTGCTCAATGACCATTAAACTCGCATTAGGTACATCCACACCAACTTCAATCACTGTGGTTGCAACTAAAAGCTGAATATCTCCCGCACTAAATTCAGCCATGACTGCTTGCTTCTCCGCAGACTTCATACGCCCATGAACCAAGCCAACGCGCAAATCAGGAAAGGTTTCCTGTAAATGCTCATAAGTATCGAGTGCCGTTTGCAATTGCAACACTTCAGACTCTTCAATTAGCGGACACACCCAATAAGCTTGAGCACCTTGAGTGCAAGCCAGTCTGACGCGCTCAACAATTTCATTACGACGGCCATCTGACACTAATTTAGTACTAATCGGAGTACGACCAGGTGGTAGCTGATCAATGACCGATACATCTAAATCAGCAAAATAACTCATCGACAGAGTACGAGGGATCGGGGTCGCAGACATCATCAATTGATGCGGCGCACTCACTTCATCGCTTTGACCTTTTTGTCTTAAAGAGAGACGCTGCTCAACACCAAAACGATGTTGCTCATCAACCACGACTAAACCTAATTTCTTGAATTGCACTTGAGATTGAAATAAAGCATGCGTGCCAACAGCAAGTTGGGCTTCGCCACTCGCAATCATTTCCAATGATGATGCTCTATCTTTTTTACCTTGACTGCCAGAAAGCCAAGCCACTTGAATATTAAGCGGCGCCAGCCAATACAACATTTTTTTATAATGCTGCTCAGCCAAAATTTCTGTAGGCGCCATAATTGCTACTTGGTATCCGTTTTCAATCGCTTGCAACGCTGCAATTGTTGCTACGATAGTTTTCCCGCTCCCAACGTCGCCTTGTAATAAACGCTGCATTGGATAAGGCCTGGTCAAATCCTCACTAATTTCTTTCACTACTCGTTGTTGCGCATCAGTCAAACCAAAAGGAAGTGTTTGCAAGAGTTGCGCAACTAAACTTTGTGAAGACTTTAATTGAGGCGCGCCTAGTTCGCGACGCTTTGCATAATGCTCACGCATTGAAAGTTGCTGCGCAAGCAACTCATCAAAAGCTAAGCGCTGCCAAGCAGGATTCGTTCGGTCTTCTAAAGTCTGTAAATTGATACTTGGGGGTGGATTATGCAAATACTGCAAACTCTTAGCAAAGCTTGGCATTGCATTTGGATAAATTTCCTGCGGCAAAATTTCCGAGACATCGCCATTGTTGAGTGCCCATGTGACCCACTTACGAATGCTGGGCTGACTTAATCCTGCAGTCGTTGGATAGACTGGTGTTAAAGTTTCTTTAACAGCCGTCGTTTCACGTACGGATCGGGTTTGAGGATGCACCATTTCATAACCAAAATATCCATGCCTCACCTCCCCTAAAGCACGGATGCGAGTCCCTTCTTTTAAAGCAGCAATTTGGCTAGGATAAAAATTCAAGAATCGCAAAAAGATATCGCCCGTGCCATCAGACAAACGAGCGATTAAAGATTTTCTAGGTTTATAGCTCACTTCAAGATGAATGATTTCACCTTCAACCTGTGCCTGCTCACCTAAGCGCAATTCCCTGACTGTACTGATATGAGTTTCATCTACATAACGCAGAGGCAAATGCAGTAACAAACCC
>JBJOIS010000031.1:0-4936 GCA_046047035.1 Pseudomonadota bacterium | reverse complement strand
GGTATCGGTGGCTGGGCTGGTGTTGCGATGAACCTTGGTATGACTAACCCAACAGACGCTCTTGGCGCTGCTGGTGGTTATGCTGAATTGACAAAATACAACGCTGCTCCTGGCGGCGGTGCATTGAACGTGTTCAGCCTATAATTTATAGTTGAAAAACTGTAGTTATAGAACTAACCGTTAGTTAGTTTGTCATATAAACACCCCGCTTCGGCGGGGTGTTTTTTTTAGGTATAGATTTATGCAATCTAACGGATAAAGGAATATCAAATGTTTAAAAACCTATTAATGTCTGCTTTGCTTGGTGGTCTTGTAGTTGGCAATGTGCTAGCTGCAGATATGCCAGACATTCCAGCAATCAATCCTGATGAAGGACGTATTGGTGAAGTTCGTCGCGTTGAAGATCCAACAGAATTTAAGGTCTGTGCTGACCCAGACAACATGCCTTACTCAAACAGCAAGCAGGAAGGTTTTGAAGACAAAATTGCTGCAGTACTTGCACAAGAATTAGGTAAGAAGCTTTCATTTCAATATGCTTATTACCGCCAAGGTTTTCTAAGAAATACATTAAATGCAAATCGTTGTGACTACGTAATGAGCACAACATCTGATAACGATTCTATGCGCACATCAGTGCCTTACTATCGTTCTGGTTTTGTGTTTGTTTACCGTAAGAGTAGCGGATACAACATTACAGACTGGGATGCGCCTGATTTAAGAAAAGGAATTATTGGTATTGTTGGTCAAAGTCCTCCAACACGTCCGCTAGCTGACCATAATCTAATGGAAAATGCGCGTCCGTATCGCTTGCAACGTGACTTGAACTTCCCGCCTAGCCAATTGATTGATGATTTAGTTAAAGGTGATATTGATGTGGCGATTGTTTGGGGTCCTATTGCTGGCTACTTTGCTAAACAATCTGCTATTCCTCTAGTGATTGTTCCAATTCCTGAGTACGAAGATAAAAACGTGAAGGGTAAGGAAAACTGGAATATCTCAATTGGTGTGCGTAATAAGGATAAAGCGCGTGCTGAAGAGCTGAATAAAGCCATTGCAAATCGCCAGGCAGATATTGATAAAATTTTAGATCAGTATGGTGTTCCACACTCTAAAGTTGTTAAAGGCGATAGCTTAGAGAAGAAAGCGCGCGAGCAAAACCGTGGTGAGAAGGTAGATAAGCCTATTTAATGGGTAATGTGGTTGATGAAATTCTGTTGAATAAAGTCAACCATATTCCTTCGGTTTCGTTATAGAATAACGCTTCAAAATTAAATTTTTGTTCTACAAACATAACAGAAGCAATTATTCGAAATTTAGGAGATGACATGTTAGGCAACAACGCTGTAAAAGCAATTATTTTGAGTTCAGTATTAGCTTTAGTTGGCTTATTGCCTCTTCAAGCTAGCGCTGATTGCCAATTGGTATCAACAAAAGATGGCAGTCCTTTAAATATTAAGGCAGTGGCAGAAGATACTCCGGAAGCTAAAGAGTTTTTGGCGACTTGTGTAAATCCATATACTAAAAAAGCAGTAGCTGACGCTGATGTTGCTAAAACTGGTAAAAAGCTATTTGGTTACTGGTCATGTACACAATGTCACGGCGGTAACGCAGGTGGTCAAACAGGCCCGAGTATTACTGATGCTACATGGCAATATTCAAAGCACTTAACTGACAAAGGTATGTTTGAAACAATCGCAGGTGGTTCTAACGCGGGTATGCCAACATGGCATGCGCAGCCTGCTGGCAACGCAGAATTATTGAAAACTGACGAAATCCTACGTATCGTTGGTTGGTTGCGCAGCATGTACGCAGGTGGTGGTGATAAGCCATGGTTGAATGAAGCTCCACAAAAATAATATTTTTGTGTGAAACAAAGGCTGCCTTCGGGTGGCCTTTTTTGTTTTATGGGCGTTAACAAGTTGAGTTAAAATAAGCCTGTAGCAACGAAAAATAAAAAATACGGGGAGGCTTACATGCAAAAAAAATTATTAACGGTTTCAGTGCTTACATTGGCGGCTTTAGTGGCTTGTTCTGGCAAATCAGATGGTGGCTCAGCATCAACAGGTGGCACTATGGTGGCATTTGTTAAAACGCAAGATGGCAGCCCACTCGAAATCAAAGCAGAGCTCTTTGATACGGCTCAGGCGAAAGAGTTTAGCGCAACAGGTAAAAATCCATACATCAGAAATGCTGATGCGATTGCGCAAGGAAAAAAACTATTCCAAATGTATTCGTGCACACAATGTCATGGTGGCGACGCGCAAGGTCAAACAGGCCCTAGCTTACATGGCCCAGATTTTCATTATGCAAAAAATTCGACCAACAAAGGCATGTTTGAAACGATTTGGAATGGAACAAATGGTGGAATGGGCGCTAAAGGCAAAGGCTTGATGGATCCAACAGACCCAACTAATGGTTTAAAACCAGATGAGGTATTGCAGATTCAGGCTTGGATTCGCAGTCATAACGACAAGCTCACTGGTAACGAATAAAAGAATTTTTAATTTTAAGGCAATCAATTTTTATGCGATTCAAAAAACGCTCAGGTGCTGAACTTCATCAAGTCGTTATTGTAGGCGGAGGTGCTGGCGGCCTTGAGCTTGCTACGCGCCTAGGCGATAGCTTAGGCCGCAAAGGCAAAGCGGAAATTACTTTGATTGATAGAACACGTACACACGTTTGGAAACCACTGTTGCACGAAATTGCCGCTGGCAGTATGAATCCAGATAAGCATGAGCTTGAGTATTTAGCGCAAGCCCATTGGCATCATTTCAATTTTAGACTTGGTGAAATGGATGGCTTGGATCGCGCTAAAAAAGAAGTCTATATCAGCGCAAATTATGATGAAGATGGTGCGGAGATTATTCCTAGACGCACTATTAAATACGATACGCTGATTATTGCCATTGGCAGTACAACAAACGATTTCGGCATAAAAGGTGCGAGAGAGAATTCGATTGCATTAGATACTATGGACCAAGCAGAACGTTTCCATAGGAGGCTACACAATGCTTTGGTTCGTGCGCAAACTCAAGCTGGTCCAGTACATGCCGGTCAGCTGGAAGTGGTGATTGTGGGTGCGGGTGCAACAGGGGTTGAGTTGTCAGCTGAATTGCACAATACAACGCGTGAGTTAGCGGCTTACGGGCTCGATAAGATTGATCCTGATAAAGACATTAGTATTTCATTGATTGAGGCTTCTGACCGCGTGTTGCCAGCTTTGCCACCTAATTTGTCAAAAGCAGTGGATTTAGAACTCCGTAAATTACGTGTGCATGTTTACGCAGGTGAACGTGTAACTGAGGTGACCGATAAGGGTATTTATACCCACAGTGGCCGCTTTATTCCATCTGAGCTTGTGGTCTGGGCAGCAGGAATCAAAGCGCCAGACTTCTTGAATGGTTTGGATGGTTTAGAATCCAATCGCATTAATCAACTCGTGGTCAAGCGCACCTTGCAAACGACAGTTGATGAGAATGTATTTGCATTTGGCGATTGCGCTGCTTGTCCGATGGTCGGTAGTGTAGACAATGTCCCTCCTCGTGCTCAAGCTGCGCATCAGCAAGCTTCTATGTTGATTAAGACAGTGAGAGCAAGGCTCGCAGGAAAAGCGCTACCAACCTATGTCTATCGAGATTACGGCTCATTGGTCAACCTAGGCCGCTATTCAACTGTGGGTAGTTTGATGGGCTCAATCTCTGGCGGTACGATGTTCATTGAAGGCATGTTTGCGCGTTTGATGTATCAATCGCTCTACAAAATGCATTTAATTGCTTTGCATGGATTCTTTACGGTGTTTTTGCAAACGGTTGCGCGCATGATTACTCGTCGTACAGAGCCGCAAGTAAAACTACATTAAAGAAATTGCTAGATATTCAAAAGCCCTGTTTAGATTAAGCAGGGCTTTTTTGTTGGATGTGTTTACGATAGAGATGTGAAATTAAGGCCATGGTGATGATGATAAAACCACCAAAAATAATAATGATGTAATTGATTGCTATGTTTTGCCCCACCATCCAGGTATACGCGCCAAGCATCAGCAAGATGCCGATATTTTCATTGAAATTTTGCACTGCAATTGAGTGGCCAGCGCCAAGTAAAGTATGACCACGATGCTGAAGCAGTGAATTGAGTGGTACTAAGAAGTATCCAGCTAATACCCCGATAGAAAACAGCAGGATAGCCGCCACAACAGGGTTGTGAACAAACACCATGCAAACAACCAGCGCACCCATATAAATGCCTGCAGGTAAAACATTGGCGGCTTTTTCAAGTTTTACATAAACCGATGCAATTACTGATCCAACTGCGATGCCAACAGCAAGAATAGCGATGAGCTTTGTAGCGTCTGTTTGGTCAAACCCTAAATACAAGTGAGCCCATTTCAAAACAACGAATTGCAAGGTTGCGCCAGCGCCCCAAAACAGCGTTGTCACTGCAAGTGACACTTGCCCTTGGGTATCTTTCCAAAGTGTCGTAAAGGCGTGCCAGAAGTCCTTCATGATGAAGCTTAATGAGCGTTGCCCAACACAGTGATCGATTGGCATCTTAGGAATGCGGTAGTTAAAAAAAGCAGCCGTCATATAAATAGCGGTAATTACTGCGATACCAAAATAAGGATCGTTGGCTGAAATAGTAGATCCAAACAACGGACCCAAGATAATCGCTAGAACGGTAGTGCCCTCCATCCAGCCATTCGCCATAATCAATTGGTTTGACGGAAGCATTTCAGTCAGGATGCCGTATTTTGCAGGAGAGTAGGCCGCTGCACCTACGCCAACAATGGCATAAGCGTAAAGCGGGGGAACCCCCAGCAAGGCTAGAACGCATCCAAAAAACTTAATGCCATTACTTAAAAACATCACTTTGCCTTTGGGCAAAGCATCTGCAAAAGGACCCACAAACGGAGCGAGTGCAATATAAGAGATAATGAAAA
>JBJOIS010000030.1:0-5787 GCA_046047035.1 Pseudomonadota bacterium | reverse complement strand
AGAACGGCAAAATCTTCCAACGCCCATTCGGCGGTATGTCTAAGAAATACGGCGCTGAATCTGTGGCGCGTACTTGTGCGGTGGCTGATAGAACGGGCCATGCGATGTTGCACACCCTCTATCAACGGAATGTCTATGCTAAAACTGACTTTTTGATTGAGTGGTTCGCGCTCGATTTAATTCGTGATGCAGATGGTGACGTGTTGGGTGTGACAGCGATGGAAATCGAAACTGGTCAGGTTTTTGCCTTGCATGCCAAATCAACGCTGTTTGCAACAGGCGGCGCTGGCCGTATTTTCCAAGCAAGTACCAATGCCTTTATTAACACGGGCGATGGTTTGGGGATGGCAGCCCGCGCTGGCGTACCTTTACAAGATATGGAGTTTTGGCAATTCCACCCAACCGGTGTTGCTGGCGCGGGTGTCTTGATTACTGAAGGAGCGCGCGGCGAGGGCGGTTACTTGGTGAACTCTCAAGGTGAGCGCTTCATGGAGCGCTACGCACCTAATGCAAAAGATTTAGCAAGTCGCGATGTGGTTTCGCGCGCGATTGCGACTGAGATCAAAGCTGGTCGAGGCGTTGGTATTGATGGTCAAGCGGTGCTACTCAAACTAGATCATTTGTCTGAAAAAGTGATTGATAGTCGCTTGCCTGGCATTCGTAATATCGCGATTAAGTTTGCGAATGTAGATCCAGTGACTTCGCCGATTCCAGTGGTGCCAACAGTGCACTACATGATGGGCGGCATCCCAACCAACTTAAATGGCCAAGTGATTGATGGCGATAAAGTAATCAATGGCCTTTATGCCATTGGTGAATGTGCTTGCGTTTCAGTTCATGGGGCTAATCGTTTAGGTTCTAACTCATTGCTCGACTTGATGGTGTTTGGTCGCGCTGCAGGTAATCATACGGTGCAAACGCTTAAAGGCGTCAGCCACAAACCATTGCCAGCTGATTTTCCAGATCAAACATTAAGCCGTCTTGACCGTTTAGATAACCAAAAATCAGGCGAGGTTGTGGCGGAAGTTGGCGACGCGATGCGCAGAACGATGCAAGTCCATTGCGGCGTATTCCGCTTCCCTGACTTAATGGCAAAGGGTGTTCGCGAGATCATGCAAGTAGCCGAGCGCGTGAAGACTTTAGAAATTAAAGATAAGAGCAAAGTATTCAATACCGCACGTGTTGAAGCGCTGGAGCTTGAGAACCTCATCGAAGTTGCCAAAGCGACAATGGTGGCTGCAGAAGCCAGACAAGAAAGTCGCGGCGCACATTGCCGTGAAGACTTCGCTGCGCGTGATGATGAGAACTGGCTTAAGCACTCACTACATTATCGTGAAGGCAATCGCCTTGCTTACAAGCCTGTGCGCTTAAAACCGCTTACCGTTGATAGCTTCCCATTAATTGCTAGAACATATTAGCCGGGGGAAAAGGACAAAATGAAATTCTCTATTTATCGTTTTAACCCTGATGTTGATAAAGATCCTTACATGCAGGATTACGACATTGAGCTTACGCCAGATACGCGAATGTTGCTTGATGCCTTAATTCAAATTAAAGCGCTGGACGATACGTTGAGTATGCGCAAATCTTGCCGCGAAGGCGTTTGTGGTTCAGATGCCATGAATATTAACGGTAAGAACGGCCTTGCTTGTATGACGCCATTAGAAGGCATTAAACAGCCTGTGGTGCTTCGTCCGCTTCCTGGATTGCCAGTGGTACGTGACTTGGTTGTCGATATGGAGCAATTTTTTGCCCATTACAACTCTATCAAGCCTTACTTGATTAATAATGACCCTCCGCCAGCCACAGAGCGTTTGCAATCGCCTGAAGATCGAGCGAAGCTGGATGGGCTTTATGAGTGTATTTTGTGCGGCGCTTGTACCGCATCATGCCCTTCATTCTGGTGGAATCCTGATAAGTTCGTTGGCCCTGCTGGCTTGATGCAGGCCTATCGTTTTATTTCGGATAGCCGCGACCAAGCGCAAGAAGAGCGTTTGGAGAACCTTGAGGATCCATATCGTTTGTATCGGTGCCACAATATTATGAACTGCGTAGATGTTTGCCCGAAAGGTCTCAATCCATCGAAAGCAATTAACGAAATTAAAGCCTTAAAAGTGAAGCAAAAATTTTAATGATGACTGGCGCGACAACAACAGATACACATGATGCCGCTGTAAGGCGCATGGAATGGCGTTGTCGGCGAGGTATGTTGGAGATGGATTTGTTGTTTGTGGATTTTGTGAGTCGCCATCTACCAAGTTTGAGTGATGTGCAAATTGCCGCTTTGGATAAGTTGTTAGATTTGCCAGATAACGAGCTGTGGAACTTAGTTTCCGAAGGGCAAGAGGTAAACGATTTGGCCACTTCGCAAGTATTAACGATGTTACGTGGTAAGCAATAAAGTAAAAACGGATAGTTATTTTTTTGATCCCATTTAATAGGGAAAGTACGATGAGCCAAGACCATACATACAATTCAGACCCATACGCTAACGCGGATTATTGCCGTGTCGTGTCGCCGCATGTGTTGGGTGATTATTGGCCAGGTATTCAGCTTTACTACCCGCCAGTGAAATATTCGCCAGCGCAGGGTATTTATGAGGATCTAGAAGCCGCATCTAAGCGCATGAAAAAACATGCGCTCAATACCCATGCGCATACGTTAATTTTTGACTTGGAAGATGGCTGTCGTCAAAAAGAAATGAGCCGTGAGTTGCTGAGAAATGAACTCCCAGCGTTTATGACGAGTAATAAAAAAGTTTCGATTGCTGTTCGTATCAATCCATTTAGAACCGAAGAGTATGAGCGCGATATTGCATTTGTGCGCGATATGGCTGATGTGATTGATGTGGTGATGCTGGCTAAAGCAGGCGAAGCTTATGGTGCGGCTGAAGTACGTGACCTATCTAACCTATTAGCTGGTTGGAATGACAAGATTACCATCCAGCCAATTATTGAGCATCCTAAGTCGCTTAAAATTGCCCATGAGTTGATGCAGTACTCAACTGTTAAGCATGTGGTTTTTGGTATCCATGACTTCTCAAAAGCGATGGGTATTCATATCACTCCAGAACACTGGACTGAGGAGTTGAAATATTTCATGAATCAGCTGATGTTCGAAGCACGTATTGCAGGTAAGGGTGTGATTGGCGGCGTAGAAACCTTGATCGGCTCTAGCAGTATGCCTGAGAAATTTTTAGAGCCGCATGATGTGCGCCGTTGGCTAGATTTACATGGTGAGAATGAGTCTCGCATTGTTTACAAGCACGCTTGCCAAGAAGCGGCGATGGGCTTAACAGGTAAGCAAGTCATCCATCCAGCACATATTCACTTATGTAAAGTTGCTTATACGCCTTCACCTACTGAGATCTCACAAAAAATCAAAATCCTAAAAGCGGCGATCGAGGCGGATGCTTTGCTTGGTGGTGCCATTAAGTTTGAAGGTGAGATGCTTGATCCGCCAATGTTTGGTAAGGCTTTACAAACCTTGCTACGCGCCAATGCTTTACGTGCATTGGGCCCAGAAGATACAAAATTTGCGCTGACTGTGATGCAGATGTTGCCAACACAAGTGATCAGTCAAAACTGGCCGTATGGCTTGATTTTATAAGTGCATATTTAGACCGAATATTAAGAGGGAGTTACCAAATGTCAGCAACGACTACACAAGCGCCATTTGCACCGTTCGAAAAATGGGTGTGGCAAGTGCCATCACATTTCAATATTGGTGTGGCTTGTACGGATATTCACCTTGGCACTTCTGCTGAATCATCGATTGCGATGATTGTTGAAGACGACACGCTGGGTACTTCTGAAATTACTTTCGCGGGCTTATCAAAACGTACTCACCAGTTTGCACAGTTACTCAGAAATATTGGCATTGGCGCGGGTGAGCGTGTGCTTATTCGTTTGCCTAATAGTTTGGATTACCCAACGGCATTTTTAGGTGCAATGAAGCGCGGTGCGATTTCAGTGCCGACTTCTACTTTGCTGACAGCCGATGAGGTGGTTTATTTAGCTAAAGATTCTGGCGCCCGAGTATTAGTGACCGATAAAGCTGCTTGGAAAACATTACGCGAAGGCTTAAATGGCGTGGCTGGTTTAACCCATGTTTTGCTATCTGGTGAAGGAGAATGTTTGCCTGCAGATGGCTTGGAGGTCCTCGATTTGGCTTCTAGTTTAGAAGCAATTAAAACCTGGGACGCACCACATCAAACCAAATCAGATGATCCTGCTTATTTAGTCTATACCTCTGGTACTACAGGCTATCCCAAAGGCGTGTTGCATGCACACCGTTCAATGATCGGTCGTCAGCCAGCCTCTCAATACTGGTTTGATTTCAGTCCGAACGGCGACCGCATTATGCACTCAGGTAAGTTTAATTGGACTTACGTGCTCGGCACCGGTTTGATGGATCCGCTTTATCAAGGTAAGACGGTTATTGTCCATGAAGGTAAAAACGATGCGAATACTTGGCCGCGTTTGATTCAAAAACATCAAGCCACCATCTTTATCGGGGTGCCAACAATTTACCGTCAGATTTTGCAAAAGACGGAATTTTTGCAAAAAGATTTACCTAGTTTGCGCTATTGCATGAGCGCCGGTGAACACTTGTCTGATGAAGTCTTAGCGCAGTGGCATGAGCGCTTTGGTATTGATATTTACGAAGCAGTGGGCATGTCGGAGTTTTCATATTACTTGTGTGAAACCAAGTCTCGTCCAATTCGCCCAGGCTCAGCAGGTTTTGCGCAGCCAGGCCATGATATTGCTTTACTTGATCCTGAGACGTTGCAGCCTGTTCCGCTGGGTGAAGAGGGTGTGATTAGCGTGCCCGATAATGACCCAGGCCTCTTTATCAACTATTGGAATCAGCCTGAAGAAACAGCTAAACATAAACATGATGGTTGGTTTATTACAGGCGACTTTGCGCGCATGGATGCCGATGGTTATATTTGGTTCTTAGGTCGTAAAGACGACATTATTAAGAGTTTTGGTTTCCGTGTTTCACCTTATGAAGTGGAGCGCGTATTGAAATCGCATCCTGATGTTGCAGATTGTGCTTCAGTGGCAGAGACCATCGAAAAAGACAAAGTCTTGGTGGTGGCTTATATTATTCTGCAGCCTGGCAGCACAGCGACAGCTGATGATTTATATGCCTTTGGGAAAAACCATTTGGCGGCATACAAAGCGCCTAAAGTGGTTTATATTACCGACCAATTTCCACGCACTAAAAACGGTAAAATTTTACGCCGTGATGTGAACCCTACTATTGCATTAAGCAGATCGAATACATGAGCCTAAATAAGCCAATCATCACTAAAGCAGACTTTGTTGCTAGCGTCGCAGACGCCTTGCAATTTATGTCTTATTACCACCCTGTCGATTTTATTCAGGCATTGGGTGATGCTTATGAAATTGAAGAATCGCCAGCGGCAAAAGATGCGATTGCTCAAATTTTAACTAACTCTCGCATGTGTGCTGAGGGTAAGCGTCCTATCTGCCAGGATACGGGGATTGTGGTGGCGTTTGTGAATGTTGGAACGAATGTTCAATGGGAACAGGGTGCCGATGTTGAGGCTTGGGTAAATGAAGGTGTACGTCAGGCTTATATGTTGCCTGAAAATCCCCTCAGGGCATCGATTGTGGCTGACCCTGCAGGTAAGCGTGCGAATACAAAAGATAATACGCCAGCGGTTGTGCATGTGCGTTTGGTGCCAGGCAATACGGTGGAAGTGAATATTGCTGCCAAGGGTGGCGGATCAGAGAATAAAGCTAAGTTAGCGATGCT
>JBJOIS010000029.1:0-5971 GCA_046047035.1 Pseudomonadota bacterium | reverse complement strand
ATTACGCCATTACCAGGCGTCACCCCACTCATTCCAGGCTCATGCACTCTCCCCTTCCCAGGTATTCAAGCTGATGTCGTCGATGAAACAGGCAAGGACGTGCCATGGGGAACTGGTGGCTTAATGGTAATTAAACGTCCATGGCCTTCAATGATTCGGACCATCTGGAATGACGATGAACGCTATGTAAAATCTTACTTCCCAGAAGATTTAGGTGGAAAACTATATCTGGCTGGCGACGGCGCAATTCGTGATGCGGAAACTGGCTACTTCACCATCATGGGGCGTATTGATGATGTGCTGAATGTTTCTGGTCACCGCTTAGGCACCATGGAAATCGAGTCTGCATTAGTAGCCAATCCTTTAGTAGCTGAAGCTGCTGTAGTGGGCAGACCTCACGACATTAAAGGGGAATCTATTGTTGCTTACGTCGTACTTAAAGGCAAGCGTCCTGAAGGTGAAGATGCTAAAAAAATTATCGCTGAGCTACGCGAGTGGGTTGGTAAAGAAATCGGCCCAATTGCCAAGCCAGACGATATTCGGTTTGGCGATAATTTACCTAAAACACGCTCAGGAAAAATTATGCGGCGCCTTTTGCGTAGCTTAGCAAAAGGCGAAGAAATTACCTCGGATATTTCAACTTTAGAAAATCCAGCGATTCTTGAACAACTAAAACAAAGCATCGCTTAAGTTTTAATTTAAATGCAGAAAATCAAGATGGGGCAGTTTGCCCCATCTGCATGTTAGGTGCGGCAATTTACATCAAACGCATTCACGCTTATCATGCTGTCCGCGCGCTCAATTAAAAAGCGCGATTTTTAACAACAATAGGCAAAGCATTCATGTTAAATCAGCAAGTCGATGTTTTATTAGTGGGCGCAGGAGTGATGAGCGCAACGCTAGCGGCTATGCTAAAAGAACTAGACCCCGGCCTATCCATTCATATGATTGAGCGCCTACCGAATGTTGCAGGCGAAAGCTCAGATGGCTGGAATAATGCTGGCACAGGCCACGCCGGCTACTGCGAGCTCAACTACACCCCACAGAATTCAGATGGTAGCGTTGCGACAAACCGCGCGCTTCAAATCAATGCCGCGTTTGAAGAATCACTCCAGTTTTGGTCTTACTTAGTAGAACAAAATATTCTAAAAGCTAAAGATTTTATCAACCCAACGCCTCACCTCAGCTTTGTGTGGGGTGAAGATAATGTCGCTTTCCTAAAAAGACGTTTTGAGAGCCTTTCCCAACATCCATTATTCCAAGATATGGAATATAGCGATGATGTGAACAAGCTTAAAGAATGGATGCCACTCATTATGGAAGGCAGGGATAACCAAGTAGTTGCAGCCACGCGAGTCGATTATGGTACCGACGTGGACTTTGGTGCTTTAACGCGCGGGTTGATTTCACACCTACAAAAACAAAACGGTTTTGAGCTTCAGCTCAATCAGAATGTGCGTCGCTTAAAGCAAGATAAGCGCGGCATTTGGAACGTCAACATCCAAGACCGCACGACCAAAAAATCACACACCATTCATGCCAAGTTTGTATTCCTCGGCGCCGGTGGTGGAGCCTTACCTCTCCTTCAAAAATCTCGCATTGCTGAAAGCAAAGGTTATGGCGGATTCCCTGTTAGCGGACTGTGGTTGGTCTGCAAAAATCCTGAAATTATCAAAGAACATAACGCCAAGGTATATGGCAAAGCTGCGATTGGTGCTCCACCTATGTCTGTGCCGCATTTGGATACTCGCATTATTGATGGTGAGCCTGCTTTATTGTTCGGCCCTTACGCTGGATTTACCACTAAGTTCCTCAAAAAAGGCTCATTCTTAGATTTGGCGAAATCATTTAAGGTTAACAACCTTAAATCGATGATGTTCGCAAGCTTACGTAATATGGGCTTAACTCGGTATTTGATTGGTGAGGTCGTGCAATCTCAAGAAAGCCGCATGAAGTCATTGCAACAATACTTCCCTAATGCAAAGCCTGAGGACTGGCATCTAGCTACGGCTGGCCAACGTGTACAAATCATTAAAAACTGCCACAAAAAAGGCGGCAAGTTAGAATTTGGCACTGAAATTGTGACAGCCAAAGATGGCTCTATTGCATCATTGCTAGGAGCCTCTCCTGGTGCATCAACATCGGTTCAAGCGATGACGGATGTGATTAAACGTTGCTTTAGTGACCGTATTCAAACACCAGAGTGGAAATTAAAAATGCGCACCTTGGTGCCATCTTACGGACGATCACTTATTGATGATACTGAGCTACTAAAAGAAGTCCGAGCCAGAACACTTAGGACACTAGAGCTTAAGAAATAACCATCATAAAAAAGCCCAGCATTGCTGGGCTTTTCATTTTCGACTTAAAACTACTTAAACTTCTCTTCGTTCACAATTTTTTCTAGTAACTTCTTAAATTCAGGGCCAACTTCAGGGTGACGCAAACCTAAACGCACTGTCGCTTCCATGTAGCCAGCTTTAGAGCCGCAATCATAGCGAACACCATCATAGCGGTATGCCAAAATTTGTTCTTCAGCAAGTAAAGCTGAAATGCCGTCTGTTAGTTGAATCTCACCGCCAGCACCAGGCTTCACTTTATCCAAATGATGGAAGATTCTTGGCGTTAAAATATAACGCCCAACCACGCCCAATGTTGATGGCGCTTCTTCTGGCTTTGGCTTTTCCACAATACCAGACACCTGCTCAATTTGTTCATTCACTGGTGTTGTTGCCACAATACCGTAACTCTTAGTTTGCTCACGTGGCACATTCTGCACCCCTAACAATGAGCAACGATAATAATCGTAAGCCTCAACCATTTGCTTCATAACTGGCACCTTGCCATCCAACAAGTCATCTGCAAGTAGCACAGCAAATGGCTCATCATTCACCACTGGCCTAGCAATACGCACAGCATGCCCCAGACCCAAAGCTTGGGCTTGGCGAATATAGATGCAATTTACATGCTTAGGAATAATGTTTTGGACGATCTTAAGCAGTTCGTTTTTACCATTACGTTCCAGCTCGTTCTCAAGCTCGTAAGCCATGTCAAAGTGATCTGGAATAGCCCGCTTATTGCGGCCGATAATGAAAATCAAATCGGTAATGCCAGCATCAATTGCCTCTTCCACTGCATACTGAATCAAAGGCTTGTCGATAATCGGCAACATTTCCTTTGGATTAGCTTTGGTCGCTGGCAAGAATCGTGTACCAAGACCCGCGACAGGAAAAACAGCTTTTGTAACTTTCTTCATAGCGCTACCTTTGGTGTTCATTTCGTATTATTCAGTAATAATTGCTTGATACTTAGACTTCAATTCATCGGTCAAATGCGGCGCTAAAACTTGCAACATTTGTGCGAATACTTTCGGATTGCCTGCAGCAATATTGCCTGTTTCAATCCAAGTCTCATTGCCTTCAAAATCGCCCACAATACCGCCTGCTTCTTGCACTAACAATGCACCGGCTGCGATATCCCATTTAGACAAACCAATTTCCCAGAACCCATCAAACCATCCGGCTGCCACATAGGCCAAATCGAGCGCTGCTGAACCAGGACGGCGAAGACCAGCTGTGTTTTTAATCATATCCTTGAACATACCTAGATAAGTGTCTAGGTGCTTAAAATCACGGAATGGAAAACCAGTACCTATCATTGCGCTTTGGAGCTTAGCGCGATTACTCACACGAATACGTTTGTCATTCAAAAATGCACCGCGACCACGCGTTGCCGTAAACAAATCGTTACGACTTGGGTCGTACACAACAGCTTGCTCAAGTTGACCGCGACTCATCAACGCAATCGACACAGAATACTGTTCAAAACCATGCAAGAAGTTAGTGGTGCCATCCAATGGATCGATAATCCAAACGTGCTCGGCATCCGTGCGGTCGTTTCCGCTTTCCTCGCCAATAAAGCCGTGATCTGGATAAGCCTCTTGCAGTGTTTCGATAATGGCGCGCTCTGACGCATGATCGACTTCACTCACAAAATCATTGTAATTTTTACTATGTACCTTAATCGAACCCACATCTTGAGAAGCGCGATTAATGATTGTGCCAGCACGGCGCGCGGCTTTAACCGCATTCGTAAGCATTGGATGCATGTGTATTTTCCATTGTTGCCCGATATCGAATTCCGATATCTGTGTATTAAAACTACATGAGGCATGATTAAAGAGCTGTTAAAATAGCATTTTAATGCTTTATGCCATGACTTCCAAACTTAACTTGCTAAATAATTTCCGCATTGTGCTCTGCCAAACTAGCCACCCTGGCAATATTGGCTCAGCGGCACGCGCAATGAAAACCATGGGGCTCAGTCAGCTCTATTTGGTACAGCCTAAACACTTCCCAGACAATGAAGCCAACGCGCTTGCTTGTGGTGCTGTTGACCTACTTGAATACGCGGTGGTTTGCGATACATTAGAAGATGCTTTAAAGGGCTGCGCCGTCGCGATTGGAATGAGCGCCCGCAAACGCCAGCTTTCTCATGAACTCATGTCAGCGCGTGAAGCAGCAACAAAAGCAGCAAGTATTGCGAATGGTGAGCAAGCTGTAGCTTTGGTGTTTGGTACAGAGATGAGTGGTCTTTCAAATAGAGAACTAGACCTTTGCCAATTACTTGCGATGATTCCGACTAACCCTGATTTCTCATCGCTAAATGTCGCTGCAGCCGTCCAAGTGATGTGCTATGAACTCCGCATGGCGGTAGGCGAAAGCAATATTGAAAACACTACAAACAAAGTACCACTTGCGACGAGTGAAGAGATTGAAGGCTTTTACCAACATTTAGAAGAAACGCTGATAAAAGTAGGCTTTTTAAACCCTAAAGAACCTAAAAAACTGATGCAACGCGTACGCCGCATTTACGCACGTGCCAGCCTAGAAAAAGAAGAAGTAAACATTTTGCGTGGTATATTAAAACTTACGCAAAATCCAAGAAGCTTTAGCGATAAAGAGTAAAGAATAATGTTTAAGCATATTAAAGAAGATATTTCTGTTGTATTCGAACGAGACCCAGCAGCTAGAACGCATTGGGAAATTATCACCACATACCCTGGCGTCCATGCGCTCATCGTTCATCGCCTTGCACATTGGGTTTGGGGTAAACGCTTCTTCTGGATTGCGCGTTTTATTTCACACATCGGACGCTGGCTAACGGGTATTGAAATCCACCCCGGTGCGACTATAGGTCGCCGTGTATTTATCGACCATGGCATGGGCGTAGTGATTGGCGAAACAGCTGTCATCGGCGACGATTGCACGCTCTATCATGGCGTCACGCTGGGTGGTACCTCATGGAATAAAGGCAAGCGCCATCCCACTCTGGAGCAAGGCGTGGTCATTGGCGCAGGCGCAAAAGTGCTAGGCCCAATCATCATTGGCAAAGGAGCAAAGATAGGTTCAAATGCCGTAGTGGTAAAAGACGTTCCAGAGAATGCGACTGCGGTTGGCATTCCTGCACGCATCCTTGAGCAAGAAACCAACAAACAACGCGATGAGATGGCTGAAAAAATCGGCTTTTCAGCTTACGCGGTCAGCGACAATGCAAATGACCCAATGACGAAAGCCATTCATGCTTTGCTTGACCATGCCGCGGCGCAAGACTTGAAATTACAAGAAGTGATGGCGCAACTTAACAAGCTTGGCGCGGATGTCGAATCAGATGCTGAAGTTGGAAAAGCGTTTGATGTCGACGCTTTCAAGAAGCTCTAAGGCAAAGCTTTAACGGGACTAAACGCCTTTATTTTCCCCAGCGCGTATCCACTGCAATAAATTAGACCATTGCTGAATATCTTGTTTGACGCGTGAAGGACTCATGTCAAACAAACTCAAGCCCGCCTCAGCAGCATGCACATAAACTTGTGCATTACGCAAATGCCCCATCACAGGGAATCCGCTTTGCGCCAAATACTCTTCCAAGTTAAGCGCGGCTTTAGTTCTCGCATTCACGCGCATCCCAACCA
>JBJOIS010000028.1:0-6316 GCA_046047035.1 Pseudomonadota bacterium | reverse complement strand
CGTTGATAGAGGGTGTGCAACATCGCATGGCCCGTTCTATCAGCCACCGCACAAGTACGCGCCACAGATTCAGCGCCGTATTTCTTAGACATACCGCCGAATGGGCGTTGGAAGATTTTGCCGTTCTCTAAACGATCAAATGGCATCCCAAAATGCTCAAGCTCGTAAATCGCTTCAGCGGCATTTTTACACATAAACTCAATCGCATCTTGGTCGCCCAAATAGTCTGAACCTTTAATGGTGTCGTACATGTGCCAATGCCAATTATCTTCACCCACGTTACCGAGTGACGCGGCAATACCGCCTTGCGCCGCCACTGTATGCGAACGTGTTGGGAATACTTTTGAGAGTACCGCAACACTCAAGCCACTATCCGATAGCTGCAAAGCAGCGCGCAAGCCAGCGCCACCGCCACCAATCACGATGGCATCATATTTTCTAATCTCGATTGCTGAGGCCATTATGCCAAGCTCCAAAGTATATAAGCTGCCCAAACTGCATCGCCAATTAACACTAAACCAAACACACTTTGTAACTTAGCGCGAATGTCGATGTTGTGAACGTAGTCCATTAAAATCTCTTTCACGCCAAGCCAAGCGTGATAGATCAAGGCCCATAAAAATAATAATGTCATCGCACGAAACGATAGTGGTGCGAACCAAGCATGCCAGCCTTCAAAACCAGCATTGGGGGCATCCACCACAAAGCGAACAGCAAGCAATAAGCTGTAAATCACCATGGTGATCGCTGTGGCGCGTTGCCAAGCCCAATCACTAAAGCCGTGCGCAGGTTTTTTACGATCTACCATAGCCAAATTCCCATTCTCAATGTGAGCAAGCCACTGATGATTAACACTGCACGGCTTGTGGCGCGGGCATAGTTAAGACGTAAACCATAATGCGCATCCAAAGCCAAATGGCGAATACCTGCACAAGCATGATGCAAATAAGCCCAAGTCACCGCCAAGCAAACGAGTTTAGCAAGTGGATGATGGAGAACCACTTGCGCCAACTGATAGGCCTCAGCATTCGCCAAGCTCTGATGCAAGATCCACAACAAAAGAGGCAACAACATAAACAAAAACGCGCCGCTAACCCGATGCATAATCGAAACTAACGCAGGAATTGGCAGACGTATCGTCAACAAATTAAGATTTTTTGGACGATTTCTTTTAGGCGCTTTTGGATATGGAGAGGCCATTTTATTTTCCTTGTTCAGCACGTGCAGCATCAGCCACATGTCCAGAAACACGCTTCATTAAACGTGGATCAAAAGGCTTAGGAATGATGTATTCCTTGCCAAATGACAACTCAGTTAATTGATACGCATCGAGTACTTCTTGTGGTACCGGCTCACGTGCAATTTCAGCCAAAGCTTCAGCCGCAGCCACTTGCATCGCCGTGGTAATTTGTTTAGCACGCGCATCTAAGGCCCCACGGAATAGATAAGGGAAGCACAACGCGTTGTTTACTTGATTTGGAAAATCAGAGCGGCCTGTCGCCATCAAAATATCGTCACGCACCGCATGCGCTAGCGAAGGTAAGATTTCCGGATCTGGATTAGCTAAAGCAAACACCACAGGCTTAGCCGCCATCACTTTTAATAAATCTGGGGATAAGGCGTTGGCTGCAGAAACGCCAATAAATACGTCCGCATCCACCATCGCTTCGGCCAAAGTACTAACATCACGGCTCGTTGCCAAATCACGGTTCATATCATGCAAATCTGGGCGGCTTGTTTTGAGTACACCTGATTTATCCACCATCACCAAATGCTTCGCACCCATCACTTTAAGTAATCGTGCACACGCGCAGCCAGCGGCGCCAGCGCCTAAAAACACAATTTTTGCATCAGCAAGATTTTTACCTTGAAGCGCCAATGCGTTGAGCAAGGCCGCACCAACAATCACCGCCGTTCCGTGTTGGTCATCATGAAAAACTGGAATATCTAAACGCTCACGCAATTCTTTTTCAATACGGAAACAGTGAGGCGCAGCAATATCTTCTAAATTAATACCGCCAAAAGTTGGCGCGATATTCACCACGGTTTCGATAAAAGCTTCAATGCTAGGCGCAGTGACTTCAATATCGAACACATCAATATCGGCAAAGCGTTTAAACAAAACCGCCTTACCTTCCATCACCGGCTTACTAGCAAGCGCGCCCATGTTTCCCAAGCCTAATACCGCTGTGCCGTCAGTAATCACCGCTACCAAGTTACCTTTGTTGGTATATTTGTAGGCGTTCTCAGGGTCGCGATTAATTTCACGCACCGGCTCAGCAACGCCAGGGGTGTAGGCCAAAGACAAATCCGCTTGCGTCGCGCAAGGCTTGGAGGACTCAACCGACAGCTTGCCCGGCTTAGGAAACTGGTGATAGTGCAATGCTCTGGTTTTTAAGTCGCTCATGATGTCTTCTTTGTAAAAATGAATTAGGGATTAAAACTTTTCAATTACTCAAGTTCGTTTCGATAGTGAAAGTTATCGGTCAAACATAAACCCAAGCGCCACTCCAAAGGCCTATCGCCATAAGTAAAAGCAATACGCTCAATTCTTAACAAAGGCGCGCCTTCTTCCAAATTCAATGCATCTGCCGCCTCTTCGTCCGCACCCACAGCGCGAATATCTTCGACAGCTCGCACCATACGGATGTCATACTCTTGCTCATACATTCTGTAGAGCGAGCCTTTATATTCCTCAATCTGCTTTGCCCCCAAACCTGAGAACTCGCCGGATGGCACAATAATATGATCAAGGATTAAAGGACGGCCTTCAAAACCAAGCAAGCGCTTAATTTCAATAATCGAAGTACCCGCTTTAATATTTAAAGCTTTAGCAATCTTGGCGTTGGCTTTACCGCGCGTACAAGAAAGCAATTCATTCTTTGGAAACGCCTTCTTACCACTTTCATCCGTCAAGCGGAGAAAGCGTAACTGCATCCCTTTTTCATTGTGCGTATTAACATAAGTACCCTTGCCTTGTCGGCGCATCAAAATATTCTCTGACACCAACTCATCAATCGCTTTTCTAACGGTACCCTGGCTCACCTTAAATCGTGCAGCCAACTCCATTTCGCTGGGAATCATCTCTCCAGCTCTCCACTCACCGTCAATTAAGCTCTGCGTCAGCATACGCTTAATCTGCTCGTAGAGCGGCTGATATAAAAGGGTTGTCGATGCATTTGTAGTAACCATAGCTGCAAGTTTAACTCAAGGAAATATTAAAAGTCTATAGTTTTATGTCTTATATAAGATATATATATTTTTATTGACTTTCATTTTTCCTATGGCTAGAATCGCTTCACGTAGCTAGGAGTCTTTTTGCACTTTTTAAGCAATAAAGCGCTAGTCCTATATAGATAACTTTTGAATCGAGAATGTATGAACGATTTGTTTCGACCACGCAGATCCATGCTTTATGTGCCAGGATGCAACACGCGCTACCTTAATAAAGCGCGTTCGCTCATCGTTGACTCTGTCATTCTCGATCTAGGCAATCCAATTCTTATCGAAGCAAAAGAAGAGGCGCGTAAGAATGTTGTTGCGGCAGTAAAAGAAGGTGGCTTTGGTTCGCGTGAAGTTGTCGTTCGTGTCAACGACATCGACTCACCTTGGGGCAAAGATGATATTTACGCAGTGGCCAATATTGGCGCGGATGCCATTTTGTTCCCAAATATCGAAAGCCGTGAAGATGTGCTGACCGTGCTTGATATCTTAAAAGACGCAGGCAATACGACCATTCCTATTATGGTCATGATAGAAAGCCCACTTGCAGTGTTGCACGCAGAAGAGATTGCCAGCGCTTCCGACCGCATCGCCTGTATGGTCATGGCAACCTCCGACTTGCTTTCACATTTGCGCGGCCGTATTACATTGGAACGCTTACCGCTTCTGACCAGTTTATCAATGGTGCAATTAGCCGCGCGCGCTTATGGCCGCTCTATTGTGGATGGCATCAACACCAACTTAAAAGACATGCATTCATTTGAATATGCATGCCGAATGGGCCGCGACTTAGGGCTTGATGGAAAAACGCTAGTACATCCATTACAACTCGATTATTGCAATGACGCCTACACCCCAAAACGTGCCGAAGTTGAATTGGCGCAAGAGGTCATTACTGAACTAGCCGCTGCGAATGCGGCTGGTCGAGGCACCGTCGTGGTTGAAGGCCGCTTAATTGAAAAGCACCAAGTAGAAGCAGCAAAACGCTTGCTAGTACTGAGCGAAATGATCCAAAAACTGGAGGCAGAAAGTGCATAACAGCAACGCGACAAGCAAAAGCCCACGAGGCAATTTTTTCGAAGACTTCCATATTGGACAAGTCTTTCATCATGCAACCCCCCGCACAATTTCCGAGGGTGATAGCGCTTTATATATTGCGCTCACTGGCGCACGCCAAGTCATTCACTCTGCACAACCCGTGGCACACGCCATGGGCTACAAAAATCGCACGATTGATGATTTGCTCGCTTTTCATATGGCACTTGGCAAAACCGTGCCAGACATTTCAATTAATGCGATTGCCAACTTAGGCTACGCCCAAGTGAAGTTCGTGAGACCTATTTATGCTGGCGACACCATCAGCTCAAAATCTACTGTGGTTGGCCTCAAGCAAAATTCCGATGGCAAAAGTGGGATTGTCTATGTCCAATGCGAAGCGCTTAACCAAGATCACCAAGTAGTGATCTCATGGGTGCGCTGGGTGATGGTGCGTAAAAATGATACCAATGCGCCAACGCCTGAAACAGTATTGCCAACACTTGAAACAGTGGTTCAGGCAAAGGATTTGGACATCCCACCCGATGTTGAATACAACGGCTTTGATACCACCATGACAGGTAGCGCGCACCTTTGGGAAGACTACCAAGTGGGTGAGGAAATCGCACATCCATCTGGCATGACGATTGATGAAAGCGATCACACCTTAGCGACTAAATTGTACCAAAACCCTGCGCGTCTACATTTTGACGCTTCAAAATCCACTTACAACAAACGCCTAGTATTCGGCGGTCACGTCATGTCTGTGTGCCGCGCATTGAGTTATGAAGGCTTGGAAAACGCGCTGACCATTGCTGCAATTAATGGCGGCGCACACTGCAACCCTACCTTTGGCGGTGACACAATTTACGCACATAGCGAAGTATTAGATCGCTTTGAAGTCACAGGACGCAAGGATTTAGGCGCGCTTCGTTTACGTTTAATTGGTGTAAAAGGCGCACCACTCCAATCCATCTCCGAAGCTTTAAGCACGGCGGAAGGCAAACGCAGCTACAACCCTAATGTGGTATTGGACTTGGACTATACCGTCCTCATGCCTCGCAAATCTTAAAAGCAATTATTGGAAAAAAGGAAAAGCTCTTGAATACTCTAGTCCACCCAAATGACGCATTGTTTAAAGGCGAAAAAGCCTTTCCAGTGATTCCTAGTTGCGAGCATTTTGCGGGCAGCGAGAAGCTCATCTTAAAAGCATTACAAATCCAAGATGAGTTAGGTCCAATTTTTGATATCACTTGCGACTGTGAAGATGGCGCTGCCGCAGGCCAAGAGCGTGAACATGCCGAGATGATTGTGCGTGTTCAACAATCCGAAGCCAACAAACACAAAATGGCGGGTGTACGTATTCACGACTACACCCACCCTGCTTGGCGCCAAGATGTGGACATTTTTGTAGAAGGCATAGGCAATATCGTGGCTTACATCACGATTCCTAAATCGACCAATGCCGCACAAGTGAAAGAAATGATTACTTACATTCAAACCAAATGTAAGGAACACGGTATCACTCGCGAAATTCCAATCCATATTTTGATTGAAACGCATGGCGCTTTGCATGAAGTATTCGAGATTGCTGCTTTGCCCTGGATTCAAGTTTTAGACTTTGGTCTCATGGACTTTGTGAGCGGACATCACGGTGCAATTCCAGCTTCGGCAATGCGCAGCCCAGGGCAATTCGAACACCGCTTACTTGCACGCGCAAAATCAGAAGTGGTCGCCGCAGCTTTAATGCACGGCATTGTGCCAGCGCATAACGTATCACTCGATTTAAAAAATACCGTAGCAACCAATAGCGACGCATCACGCGCTCGCCAGGAATTTGGCTTCTTAAGAATGTGGAGTATTTATCCAACACAAATTCAAGCAATCGTGGATGCAATGAAACCTAATCTTGATGAAGTGCAAGATGCTGCTGACATTTTAATTGCTGCACAAAAAGCAGAATGGGGGCCAATTCAACATGCAGGCGAACTGCATGACAGAGCAACTTATCGCTACTACTGGGAAGTATTACAAAAAGCAAAAGTAAGCGGCATTAGTA
>JBJOIS010000027.1:0-6513 GCA_046047035.1 Pseudomonadota bacterium | reverse complement strand
GGTTTGATTCACACGGAATTCAACACCCTCAGCTTCCATTTGTTTGATCCGACGGTCGATATGACTTTTTTCGAATTTAAAGTCAGGGATGCCGTAACGTAACAAACCACCAACACGTGTTTCTTTTTCAAACACCACAACACTATGACCAGCGCGGGCTAATTGTTGAGCGGCTGCCATACCCGCAGGGCCTGAGCCTACGATGGCAATTTTTTTGCCAGTTTTATGTGATGGTGGCTGAGGGATAACCCAATTATTTTCCCAAGCTTTATCAATGATCGCGTGTTCAATTGATTTAATACCAACTGCATCGTCATTAATGTTGAGCGTACATGCTGCTTCGCAAGGTGCTGGACAGATACGACCAGTGAACTCTGGGAAGTTATTGGTTGAATGCAATACATCAATTGCACCACGCCAATCTTGTTGGTAAACCAAATCATTCCAGTCAGGAATAATATTATTGATTGGGCAGCCTGTTGTACAAAATGGAATGCCGCAATCCATGCAACGTGCGCCTTGAATTTTAGCCTCTTCATCGCTGAGATGAATGACGAACTCTTTGTAGTTTTTAACGCGATCAGTGACAGGTAAATTTGCCTCTGAAAGACGTTCATACTCCATAAAACCGGTGACTTTACCCATTATGCAGCTTCCTTCTTAGCAGCAGCGGCCAACTCTGTGAGGGCACGCTTATATTCATTTGGCATCACTTTAACAAACTTAGTTCTCATATTCGCCCAATCCGCACGAATTGCTTGAGCACGTTCACTGCCTGTGTAGGCAATGTGTTTATCTATGAGTGCTAATAATGTTGTTTCATCGGCTTGATTCAAGTGGTTAACGCTACCAGCGGTAAACGTTGAAGCTGGCTCAACTTTTTCGAGTGAAACCATGCCCATGTTGCAACGTTTGTTGAACATGCCATCTTCGTCATACACATAAGCCACACCGCCAGACATACCAGCAGCGAAGTTAAGGCCAGTTTGACCTAGCACCACTACGGTACCGCCAGTCATGTATTCACAACCGTGATTACCAACGCCTTCGACGACTGCACTTGCACCTGAATTACGGACACAGAAACGTTCGCCTGCGACACCACGGAAATAGCTTTCGCCTGTGGTTGCGCCGAACATCACGGTATTACCTGCAATCACGTTTTCATGTGCGATACCGCGGAAAGCCTTAGGTGGTTTAATCACGATGCGACCACCACATAAGCCTTTGCCGACGTAATCGTTACCTTCGCCAGTCAATTCTATGCTGATGCCGTGTGCCAAGAATGCTGCAAAACTTTGACCAGCAGTTCCCGCTAACTTAATATTAATCGTGTCGTCTGGTAAACCTGCATTGCCATAAATGCTTGCCACTTGATTAGACAACATAGTGCCGCAAGTGCGGTTAGTGTTGGTAATAGGCAAGTCAATATTAACCTTTTCACCTTTTTCTAAGGCTGGCTTAGCAAGTGCGATGAGTTGATTATCAAGTGCATGTTGTAAGCCATGGTCTTGATAGTCGTTATGGCGTAATGAAACTTCTTCACCCACTTTAGGCTGGTGGAATATCTTAGTGAAATCCAAGCCTGAAGCTTTCCAGTGATCCAAGCCTTTTTGCATATCCAATAAATCAGCACGGCCGATTAAGTCGTTAAATTGACGGATACCCATTTCAGCCATTAATTCACGGACTTCTTCAGCGATGAAGAAGAAGTAATTCACAACGTGCTCTGGTTGACCAGTAAAGCGTTTACGTAATTCAGGATCTTGTGTCGCCACACCTACTGGGCAAGTGTTGAGGTGGCATTTACGCATCATGATGCAGCCTTCAACAATAAGCGGCGCTGTTGCAAAACCAAATTCATCAGCACCAAGTAGCGCACCAATTAGTACGTCACGACCTGTTTTCATTTGGCCGTCAACTTGCAAGATCACGCGACCACGTAATTGGTTAAGCACTAAAGTTTGCTGTGTTTCAGCCAAACCAAGTTCCCACGGTGTACCCGCATGTTTGATCGATGAAATTGGTGAAGCACCAGTACCACCGTCATGACCAGCCACAACAATGTGATCTGATTTTGCTTTTGCTACACCAGCAGCAACAGTACCAATACCCGTTTCTGATACCAATTTCACAGAGATTTCAGCTTTTGGATTTGCATTTTTCAAATCGTGAATCAATTGTGCCAAATCTTCGATAGAGTAAATATCGTGATGCGGTGGTGGTGAAATTAAACCCACGCCAGGTACTGAGAAACGTAACTGCGCAATATATGGGCTCACTTTGTGGCCTGGTAATTGACCGCCTTCACCAGGTTTTGCACCTTGTGCCATTTTGATTTGGATTTGGTCTGCGTTAGCTAAATATTCAGCAGTCACACCGAAGCGACCTGATGCCACTTGCTTAATTTTTGAGCGCATTGAATCGCCAGCTTTAAGCGAAATGTCTTTCTCGATTAAGCTAGCGCCAATCACTTCAGCCATTGAACTTGCTTTAGCAACAGGGATGAAACGTTTAGGATCTTCGCCGCCTTCGCCAGTATTTGATTTACCGCCAATGCGGTTCATCGCAATCGCTAATGTGGCATGTGCTTCAGTTGAAATAGAACCTAAAGACATCGCGCCTGTTGCGAAACGTTTTACAATCTCTTTTGCTGGCTCAACTTCATCTAAAGGCACAGGTGCGCCAGCAGATTTAATCTCGAACAAGCTACGTAAAGTCATATGGCGACGGCTTTGGTCGTTGATGAGTTTTGCATATTCTTTGTAAGTACTTGCTTCGCCTGTGCGTGTTGCGTGTTGTAACTTAGCAATAGATTCTGGTGTCCACATGTGTTCTTCACCGCGTACACGGAAAGCATATTCGCCGCCAGCTTCAAGTGCATTTGCCAACACTGGATCTTCACCAAAAGCATTGTTGTGCATATTTAAGGCTTCTTGAGCTACTTCGCTTAAGCCAATACCTTCAATGTGCGTTGCAGTACCTGTGAAGTATTTTTCAATAAATGCTGTGTTTAGGCCAATCGCTTCAAAGATTTGTGCGCCACAGTAAGATTGATAAGTTGAAATACCCATCTTAGACATAACTTTGTGTAAGCCTTTGCCGATTGCTTTAACAAATTTCTTGTTGCTTTCGTAAGTATCATTACCCACTAAATCAGCAATAGTTTGGAACGCTAACCAAGGACAAACCGCTTCTGCACCATAACCTGCAAGCAATGCGAAATGATGTACTTCGCGTGCAGAACCTGTATCAATTACTAAGCCAGTGCTGGTGCGAAGACCAGCACGCACTAATGATTGATGGGTTGCTGAAGTAGCAAGCAATGCAGGAATCGCCAAGCGATCTTTGCTAACGTTGCGATCAGATAACACTAAAACATTGAATCCATCATGAACGGCTTTATTCGCTGCAGTGCATACAGCTTCTACTGCTGCTTCCATGCCGCGTTTACCTTGCTCAGCAGGGTAAGTAATATCTAGTGTGAGAGTGCGATATTGGTTTTGTGTAAATGCGCTAATCGATTTAATTTGTTCCAATTCTTCTAGCGTTAATACAGGCTGACTTGCCTCTAAACGCATTGGAGGATTGGTTTCATCAATACCAAGTAAATTAGGTTTTGGACCAATAAATGTCACCAATGACATCACTAATTCTTCACGAATTGGATCGATTGGCGGGTTGGTCACTTGAGCAAATAATTGTTTGAAGTAGTGATATAAAACTTTTGGTTTGTTTGATAACACTGAAAGCGCTGCATCATTACCCATAGAGCCAGATGCTTCTTCGCCATTGGCAATCATTGGCTGCATGACGAACTTGATGTCTTCTTGTGTGTAGCCAAATGCTTGTTGGGTATCTAACAAGCTAGCTGCCATTTCAACTTTTGCGTCAACAGTAGGCAAGTCGCTTAAGTGGTAGCGAGACTTTTTCAACCATTCTTGGTAAGGCTTCGCTTTTGCTAATTCTTGTTTAACTTCTGCATCATCAATAATGCGACCTTGCTCCAAGTTAATGAGCAACATTTTGCCTGGCTGTAGACGCCATTTTTTAACGATTTTTTCTTCAGGGAAAGTAAGCACGCCCATTTCCGAAGCCATCATCACATGGTCATCGTCAGTCACTAAATAGCGCGCTGGACGTAAACCGTTACGGTCGAGTGTTGCGCCAATCGTTGTGCCGTCTGTAAATGCAACCGCTGCTGGACCGTCCCATGGTTCCATTAATGCTGCATGATATTCATAGAATGCACGTCTATCGTCATCCATGAGTTTGCTAGCATTTTCGTTAGACCAAGCTTCTGGAATTAGCATCATCATTGCGTGTGGTAATGAATATCCACCAGCGACAAGCAATTCAAGTGCATTATCAAAAGCTGCAGAGTCAGACTGACCTTCAACAATCAATGGCCATAATTTTTCTAGGTCTTCACCCATTAAAGCTGAACGCATTGATTCGTGACGTGCCGCCATCCAGTTGATATTGCCTTGCACGGTATTGATTTCACCGTTGTGTGCAATCATCCGGAATGGATGCGCCAAATCCCAAGCAGGGAAAGTGTTTGTAGAGAAGCGTTGGTGCACCAGTGCAAGTGCAGAAACCATGTCTTCATCTTGCAAGTCTTTGTAATAAACACCCACTTCGTTGGCAAGCAACATGCCTTTGTAAATGATGGTTTTTGAAGACAATGAAGGGAAATAGAACTGTGCTGAATCGTCTAATTTAAGCGCACGAACTTCATGTTCGATTCGTTTACGAATGACAAATAATTTACGCTCGAAAGCATTTTGATCTGCTAGTTTCTCATTGCGACCAATAAATACCTGGCGCATTTCTGGTTCAACATCTTTAGCTGCTTGAGCGATATTGCTGTTGTCGCGAGGAACATCGCGCCAGCCGAGTAAGTTTTGGCCTTCTTCGTGAATGATGCGAGCAACAATAGACTCACAAGCTTCACGGCCGTTTTTAGTTTGAGGTAAGAATGCGGTACCGCAAGCGTATTCGCCTAGCGCTGGTAGCTTAATACCAAGTTTTGTCGCTTCTTTGCGCATAAAGGCATCAGGCATTTGAATCAAAATACCTGCGCCATCACCCAGTTTTGGGTCATAGCCAGTTGCGCCACGATGCGTTAGGTTTGCAAGAATTTGCAAGCCTTGTTGCACAATTTTGTGGCTCTTGTTGCCTTTAATGTGGGCAACAAAACCCAAACCACAGGCATCACGCTCGTTAGAAGGACTATATAAACCTTGTTGCTCTGGCATTCCGCTGCCCATTCCTATCCCTCGTCATACTGATAAAAACGGACACCAAATCGAGGGTTTTGGTGTCCGCTAACCCCGTCTACACTTGCTTTCAAGCGCACAGGAAGATGTAAATTAAGCCGCTAAATTAATAAGTCATTTCAATTCTTGGTAAATCAATTGAAAAATATCGACATATTTTGCGGTGAAACCTTGTAATTCTACTGTCATTAGCCTTTAGCTTCAAGCTTTGCGCTTAAATCTATCGCTATTTTTAGTCTTCAAGATATGCCCCAGATTTTACTGATTTAGGCTTTTAATTTTGCAAAGCTCTTTTTGGCAGCTGCAATCGTCGCTGCAATGTCTTCTTCAGTATGTGCTGCAGACACAAATCCAGCTTCAAACGCTGATGGAGCAAGGTAAATGCCTTCGTCTAACATGAAGTGGAAGAAGTGATTAAACGCCTCTTTATCGGTCTTCATAATCTCATCAAAGCTGGTTGGAACGGTTTTGCTGAAATAAAGGCCAAACATGCCGCCCACTGATTGCGTGCAAAAATCAATGCCAGCTTCTTTGGCGGCATCGCTTAAGCCTTGCATTAGTTTGTGAGTGCTTGCGCTTAATTTGTCATGAAAGCCAGGCGCTTGAATCAGCTCTAATGTTTTCATGCCAGCAGCAACCGCCACTGGATTGCCTGACAATGTGCCCGCTTGGTATACCGGCCCAACAGGTGCTAAGCATTGCATGATGTCAGCGCGTCCACCAAATGCACCTACTGGCAAGCCGCCACCGATTACTTTGCCTAAGGTCGTCATGTCAGGTTTTACATTGTAAAGCGCTTGAGCGCCCCCGAGCGCAACGCGGAACCCTGTCATCACTTCATCAAAAATTAATACTGCACCATGCTTGGTACATTCTTCACGTAAGGTTTCCAAGAATCCTTTAATCGGCGTGACGAGGTTCATATTGCCAGCTACCGCTTCAACAATAATGCAGGCAATTTCATCGCCAATTTCATTGAATAAAGTTTTAACACCTTCGATATCGTTGTAATTCAGAGTGAGCGTGTGCGCTGCAACTTCTGGCGGCACGCCCGCTGAACTTGGTGTGCCAAATGTCAGCAATCCTGAACCTGCCTTCACTAAAAGTGCATCAGCGTGGCCGTGGTAACAACCTTCAAATTTCACGATTTTGCTGCGACCTGTAAAACCACGCGCAACACGAATCGCGCTCATGGTGGCTTCAGTACCCGAGCTGACAAGACGCACTTGTT
>JBJOIS010000026.1:0-6636 GCA_046047035.1 Pseudomonadota bacterium | reverse complement strand
GCCTCAGCAGCATGCACATAAACTTGTGCATTACGCAAATGCCCCATCACAGGGAATCCGCTTTGCGCCAAATACTCTTCCAAGTTAAGCGCGGCTTTAGTTCTCGCATTCACGCGCATCCCAACCATAGCAACAAAAGTACGCTCTTTGCGAACAGCCTTTTCTTCTCTCAGAACCTCTAGAAAATCTTGCGTGGCATTGATATCAAATGTCGATGACTGCATAGGCACAATCACCCAATCAGCGGCTTTTACCGCATCACTCAACTTATCTCCGCGCAAACCTGCAGGCGAATCAATGACATTGATATCAGCACTCAAGCTACTAAGATGACCGCCTCTACCATTAAGGGCATGAATTAAAGGCAAATCGCTAGAACGACGCTCAAGCCAGCCAAGCGAGGACTCTTGCCTATCCATATCAGACAAGACCACATGACGACCTCTGCTGGCAAAATAGCCAGCCAAATTAGTCGCAAGGGTTGTTTTACCGCTACCCCCTTTGGGATTGGCGACTAGAAAGGTTTTCATTACTTCTTATCAGCTGGTTTTTGAGTTGCTACTGGCTTAGCCAGGGCTTTTGTTGTTGTTGCTGGCTTTGCTGAAGATGTCACTTTTTTTGTTGGCGTTGCTTTAGCAAGCACTGGCTTAGCTACTTTGGCTGGCACTTCTTTTGCCTTTGCTTTAGCTGCTTTTTCATCAGCTTTTGCCTTTGCCTTAGCTGATTTCTCTTGAATAACGGCCATATTAGCGCGCCACTCTTGCAATTGCTCATCTTCTAATTCCAATTGAATCGCAATCGCTTCCTCAACAGTTAGTTTTTCTTTTTGCAAACGTTTAGGCAATTTACCACCCATACGTGAAAGCACACGGTCACGATCTTCGTCACTTAAATTTTTGGCTTTTGCAATGTAATCAACATTAATTGTTTTCATATCTACTTTCCCTTAATAACACTCGATTGTGTTTATGAGGATTATTGTACGGGCTTCAACACGTGATTACTGTTACATTTTTATGACAAAAAAATGAAAAAGCATCCCTAATATTTCATCAAATTTTCACAAATCTCGATACGAACCATCATAGAATTTTTTAAACCTAGATGGATGTGGAAATGACCAAAAAAACAGACTTAAAGCAATCTCATCGACTAAAATTTGCCTTAGTCACAGAAACATTCAAGCCTGAAATTAACGGCGTCGCGATGACGCTAGGCAAGATAACTGAACAACTGTCCAACAATCAACATCAAGTCCAAGTCATCCGTCCAAAGCAGTCCAATCTTGACGCCCCTAGCAACACACCAAATTTCAAAGAATATTTAGTCTCGGGGATGCCCATCCCCTTTTATAAGCATCTTAAATTTGGATTTCCTGCCAAGAATCGCTTAATCAAGTTATGGTCTGAGATTAAACCCGATGTCGTGCATATCGCCACCGAAGGCCCTTTGGGCTGGTCAGCACTCCAAGCCGCAAAAAAACTCAATATTCCAGTGATTAGCTCTTATCACACTAACTTTCATCAATACTCCAAACATTACGGCGCAAGCTTTTTGATGAAGCCCATTGAAAGCTATTTAAGATACTTTCATAACCAAACCTTAGCGACACTTGCCCCAACACAAAAGGTCGTTAAAGCGCTAGAAATGAGCGGCTATAAAAATGTTTCCATCATGGCAAGAGGTGTTGACACAAGCCAATTCAGCCCTGCAAATCGCTCAGCAGATTTGCGCAAAAAATGGGGTGCAGATGCAGATGATTTAGTCGTCATTCATGTAGGCAGACTGGCGAAAGAAAAAAACATTCATTTAGTGTTGGATACATTTCGCGCCATTCAACAAAGCAAACCAACTGCAAAACTGGTGTTTGTGGGTGAGGGTCCAATGCGAGATGAACTTGCCGTCGCTTGCCCGCAAGCGATTTTTTGCGGTAGTCAGCGAGGTACCGCACTTGCCGAGCATTATGCCTCTGCAGACTTGTTTGTATTTCCAAGCGTCACTGAAACTTTTGGTAATGTGGTGCCAGAGGCATTGGCGAGCGGCTTGTGCGTTGTAGCTTACGACTATGCGGCGGCCGGTGAGATTATTAAACATGGCGATAGCGGACTATTGGCCCCTTTTAATCAAAGCCAAGATTTGATTAGTTTAGCTATCGATGTCACCAAAAATACACAGCTCCTCAATCAATGTAAAAAACAATCCGTTACCTGCATTGCCAATATCCGCTGGGAAAGCGTGATTGAGGATCTAGAAACCTTGCTCTATGCCACAGCAAATGGCTTCAAACCAAGTAAACAAGCCAAAAACAAGCGCGTCCGTCAAAGAGCCATCCGCTTGGCACTTCATAGAAAACTCAACCTCACTAGGGTGTAAATCTAGCTAACATCAAGTATTCTAAGCACGAATTAATACTTGACTAAAGTATTGGGTTATTATAATATTTCAGCTTGTTTAAGGCTCTCAAAAATCCTTAGCCAACACCCAAAAACTCTAGGAAGATAAGTATGCGATTAACCACAAAAGGTCGATTTGCAGTCACCGCCATGCTAGACCTCGCCATGAGCGAGGCTGATAAGCCCGTGACTTTAGCTGGCATCAGTGAGCGCCAAAGCATTTCTTTGTCATACCTAGAACAGCTTTTTAGCCGTTTACGCCGCTGTGGCTTGGTTAAAAGCGTACGCGGCCCAGGTGGCGGTTATCGCATCGCAAAACCCTTAACTGAAATTTCAGTGTCTGAAATTATTAGCGCGGTGGATGAACTGATTGATGCCACTCAATGTGGCGGTCAAGAAAACTGTCACGATGAAGGTCGCTGCATGACGCATGATTTATGGACTAGCCTCAATGTGAAAATTTTAGAGTACCTTTCAGGCATTAGTTTGGCTGATTTAGTGGCAAGTAACGAAGCCAAATCAAAAGGTGAAAGCAAACCTATCTCATTCAATGCCAAAAAAGAGTTTGCGGCTGAGTTGCTGGCCAACTAAATCATGTCCAACCAACACATATTCTTAGATAACAACAGCACCACGCTTTTAGACCCACGCGTGCTAGAAGTGATGTTGCCTTATATGCAGCATCAATATGGCAACGCGACTAGCCGCCATTTATTTGGTCGCGCGGCACGCCAAGCTCTGGATCAAGCGCGCGAACAAGTAGCTGAAGCTTGTGGCGCACATCCATCGCAAGTGATATTTACTGCAAGCGGCACAGAAGCGAATAATTTCGCCATTCACGGCATGGCTGGCAACAATGAAAATGCCAAACAAATTGCAGTTAGCGCCATTGAACACCCGGCAGTCACCCGCCCTGCTTTTGCACTCCGTGAGAATGGCTATCGAGTTGCGGTGATCGCTGCTGATAACTTTGGGAAAGTTGATCCCTTAAGTTTAGATGTTGCCTTAGAAAAACCAACCAGCTTGGTTTCAGTCATGCTAGCAAACAATGAAACAGGCGTGATTCAAGATATCCAAAAATTAGCTGAAATCGCCAAATCAAAAGGTGCGCTTTTTCATACAGATGCCGTACAAGCATTGGGCAAATTACCCGTCGATTTTGAGTCATTAGGCGTTCATGCCATGACGGTTTCCTCACACAAAATCAATGGCCCACAAGGTGCTGGCGCACTCATTTTAGACAAGCGTGTAGATATCAAACCGTTATTACACGGCGGCGGCCAAGAAAAAGGCTTACGCAGTGGCACAGAAAACGTCGCTGCGATTGTTGGCTTTGGTGCGGCATGTGCATTACTCAAAAACGAACGCGAAGCACGTGCGAAAGTAACGAACCAATTACGTGATGCCTTTGAACTTGGCTTACATGATTTAGGCGCAACGATTTTTGGTGATAAAGCAGCGCGTTTAGCCAATACCAGTTTTTTTGCTTTTAACGAAATTGAAGGCGAAACACTCGTCATGGCTCTAGACCGCAAAGGCTTTGCGGTTGCTAGCGGCTCAGCATGTTCAAGCGACAGCACAGAACCTAGTCACGTATTAATGGCCATGGGCATTGCACCAGACTTGGCGCGTGGCGCGATTCGCGTGAGCTTTGGTGCAAACAATACGAACGATGAACTCAATCTCTTTTTAGCTGCCCTACAAAGTGAAGTTGAGCGTTTACGCCAACTCACAGCTGTTGCAGTTTAAAAGTGAACACCTAAGCAATTTAAGACTTACAGGAAATATATGACAGTAAAAACACCTATTTATCTAGATTACTCAGCGACAACGCCGGTTGACCCTCGCGTGGCTGAAAAAATGATTCCGTATATTACGGAGCATTTTGGTAATCCTGCTTCACGCAGCCACCCATTTGGCTGGACAGCCGAACAGGCGGTTGAAGAAGCACGTGATGAAGTCGCAAAATTGGTCAATGCAGACCCACGTGAAATCGTGTGGACCTCAGGTGCGACAGAATCTAACAACTTAGCTATTAAAGGCGCTGCTAATTTTTATAGCGGCACAAAAGGTAAACACATCATCACCGTACAAACCGAGCATAAAGCAGTGATTGATGCGGTGCGCGAACTAGAGCGCCAAGGCTTTACTGCCACTTATTTAGCGCCAGAGCCAAATGGCTTGATCGACTTAGAAAAGTTCAAAGCGGCCATTCAGCCAGATACTGTTTTAGCCTCTGTGATGATGGTGAACAATGAAATTGGCGTGATTCAAGACATCACAAGCATCGGTAATATTTGCCGCGAAAATAATATTATTTTCCACGTGGATGCCGCACAAGCTACAGGCAAAGTCGATATCGACTTGGAACAGTTACCCGTGGATTTAATGAGCTTTTCTGCACACAAAACCTACGGCCCTAAAGGCATTGGTGCTTTGTATGTTCGCCGTAAGCCACGCATCCGCATTGAGGCACAAATGCACGGTGGTGGGCATGAACGCGGTATGCGTTCTGGCACATTAGCTACCCACCAAATCGTTGGCATGGGCGAAGCTTTCCGTATCGCACGCTTGGAAATGAAAGCAGAAAACTTACAAGTTAGACGCTTGCGCGACCGCTTGTTAGCTGGCCTTGAAGAGATTGACGAAGTCTATGTCAATGGCGATATGAAAAATCGTGTGCCGCACAACCTCAACATTAGCTTTAACTTTGTTGAAGGCGAGTCACTGATTATGGCAGTGAAAGACATTGCCGTTTCAAGCGGCTCTGCATGTACCTCTGCAAGCTTGGAACCAAGCTACGTATTGCGGGCTTTGGGTCGCTCTGATGAACTTGCACATAGCTCAATTAGATTCTCAATTGGTCGTTTTACAACTGAAGAAGATGTGGATTACACCATTGCATTGATGAAGAGCAAAATTGGTAAATTACGCGAGCTATCTCCGCTTTGGGAGATGCATTTAGATGGTATTGATTTAAGTAAAGTTGAGTGGGCTGCCCATTAATCATTCATCTTTAATAGACTGATGTTGTTGTCGAACTGCTTGTTTAGAACAACTAAACGGCACAGTCCTCCGCCTAATCAGCCAATTAAATCTAAAATGATTCGCAAGCAAACAGCAATTTAAAAGCAATTGAAATATGAAGAAAAATCAAGGCGACAAGCCGAAGACATTACGATAAGTACGGCGAGGCGCAGGCAACGTAGATTTTTCGAAGTAGTTCAGTTGCCCTAATAAAGGAGAAACAAAATGGCTTATTCAGACAAAGTTTTAGACCACTACGAAAATCCTCGTAATGTTGGCACTTTAGACAAAAACGATCCGCACGTTGGCACTGGCATGGTCGGCGCACCAGCCTGTGGTGACGTGATGAAACTGCAAATTAAAGTGAACGATAGCGGCATCATTGAAGATGCAAAATTCAAAACTTACGGTTGCGGCTCTGCGATTGCTTCAAGCTCGCTAGTGACAGAGTGGCTCAAAGGCAAAACGCTAGATCAAGCTGCTGAGATTAAAAACTCAGCGATTGCTGAAGAGCTTGCTTTGCCACCAGTTAAAATTCACTGTTCAGTGTTGGCAGAAGATGCAATTAAAGCGGCTGTTGCTGATTTAAAATCAAAGCAACCTGCGTAAGGCGGACAGAATAGTTATGGCAATCACCCTCACAGAAACCGCCGCTCAGCGCGTGGAAAAATTCTTGGCAAACCGAGGCAAGGGCATTGGCCTTCGCCTTGGCGTTAAGACCACGGGCTGTTCTGGCATGGCTTATACATTAGAATTTGTAGATGATATGCAGCCTGAAGATACCGCTTTTGAAAGCCATGGCGTAAAAGTAATTGTTGATCCAAAAAGCTTGGTTTACATTGATGGCACAGAGTTGGACTTCACCAAAGAAGGCTTAAATGAAGGCTTTAAATTCAACAACCCTAACGTCAAGGATGAGTGCGGTTGCGGTGAAAGCTTTACCGTTTAAGTCGCTTTATGGAATTGCTACAAAGAAATTATTTTGAATTATTGGGCTTGCCCACACAGTTTGAAATCGATTTAACGCTACTCGATCAGCATTACCGCAAACTCCAATCCGAAGTGCATCCAGATCGCTTTGTAACGGCATCAGCCAATGAACGCATGCAGTCTATGCAAGTGGCGACGCAAGCAAACGAAGCTTACCAAACCTTAAAAAATACCACGGCACGCGCTCGTTATCTGCTTCAACTCAATGGTGTAGAGACATTAGAAG
>JBJOIS010000025.1:0-7158 GCA_046047035.1 Pseudomonadota bacterium | reverse complement strand
AAATAATTTTAGACATATAAGTCAATTCCTAAAAGTTAACAAATCGTGAATCAAAAAAACTAAAAAAATCACTAAATAATCTCAGTCGCGTATTCTACCCAAGCCTTGATACATCAGCAAATTAAGTCGCCAACTTACAGGCTCTATTCTTGTGTTGCTTGTTCTCTTAGCTAGCCTGCTGGGTTATACTTTGCGCACAAATTCTTTTTGAAGGTAATTTTGATGATCAAATATTTAGGCACTTTAGGCCGTGTACTTTTAGCTCAACTTTTTTTACTACAAGTGATTGCCTTAATTATTGGGTTTTTTAACAACCCAACAGGCTACTTAGACTACCAAAACGCACTTGGCCACCAAGGCTTACCTGGCATTTTTGCTCCGCTCATTATCTTAGTACAATTAGTTGGCGGTAGCGCTTTATTGCTAGGATTCAAAACTAAGCCTGCAGCTATTGCAATGGCGATTTATGCTATTTTCATTTCTTTTGCTTTAGGCCTATCACCATTCCAGTATTTGGCAATTGTTGGCGGTTTGCTCACGCTCGCTGCAAATCCAACAACTGCTATTAGCTTAGATAACTTAAAAAAGTAAAAAAACGCGTTATAAAAAAGGGCGCATCATGCGCCCTTTTTTATTTGGCTAAATTTATGCCTCTTTTAGATTTTTTGGCAGTTGAAACACTACGTTCTCAACCACGCCTTGTAACTCGGTCACATCAGCCTTTGTGAGCGATTTAAGCTTCTCAATTACCTCTATAACCAAAATTTCGGGAGCTGAAGCTCCGGCAGATACACCTATCCGCTTCTTGCCGACTACCCAATTAGCATCTACATAGCTCGCATTATCAACCATGTAAGATTCCACCCCTTGGTTTTGGGCAACCTCTCTTAAACGATTCGAATTTGAGCTATTTGGTGAACCAACAACAATCACCAAATCACAATCTTTGGCGAGTACTTTGACCGCATCTTGACGGTTTTGCGTTGCGTAACAAATCGAATCGCTTTTAGGTGCGCTGATTTCTGGGAATTTTTGTTTTAATGCTGCAACAATTGCAGCAGCATCATCAATTGAAAGCGTGGTTTGCGTGACATAAGCTAATTTCGAGGGGTCTTTTACTTTCAGCGTAGCAACGTCTTCAGGGCTTTCTACCAAATACATACCACCTTCAGATTGACCCATCGTACCTTCCACTTCCGGGTGGCCTTTGTGGCCAATCATCACGATTTCTTTATCGGCCGCACGCATTTTTGCAACTTCAATATGTACTTTAGTTACCAGCGGACAAGTCGCATCAAACACCTGCAAACCCATCGCTTCTGCCTCTGCACGGACATCTTTAGAAACGCCATGCGCACTAAAAATAACTGTATTGCCAGCCGGCACATCTTTTAACTCATCAATGAATACAGCACCTTTTCGTTTAAGCTCATCCACCACAAATTTGTTATGGACAACTTCATGGCGCACATAAATAGGCGCACCAAATTTCTCTAGCGCTTGTTCAACAATGATAATCGCGCGATCAACCCCAGCACAAAAGCCGCGGGGGTTAGCGAGTAAGATATCCATAAATAAACCTAAATAAATCTGGGATTTTGAAAAGAATTAAGCGCCAGCTTTGCCCTCTAAAGGCATTTCAACGCGCAAAACACTGTGGTCGAAAATCTCTACAGTAGGTAGTTGCAATTTCATATCCTGCTTTTTGCAGTAATCGAGCAACACAGAGTAGGTTTTGCCGTAAGCCAATAATGGATGCGCTTTAATTTGTGCAATCGCCACTTTTTGTGGGTCAATATGGCCTAACTTCAATGGCTCTTTCACTTCAACCGCATGGTCAACAACAAAACCAGCGCGGGCTAATAACTCTTTGTAAGAAGTGGTACGCGGATCAGTTAAGACAATTGAAATCGCTGCGCCATGCGCGATACCTTGCTGTTTCATATAAAACAGCACCTCGTTTTGTTTGCTGCTAAGTTTTGAATACGGGCCCTCAGCATCTAAATAGACATAGTCATAGGCAGGAGATGTGCCGACTTCTAAACTCGCGCTCGAAAATAAGCCCCACCATGCAAGCATGGCGACCACTGGTAATACAAAAAATAAAACGAAGTAAGGTAATTGTTTTTTCACTGTGCTTAATTGCTCTTAAATTAGTTAAAAAGTGCTGTAAAACAGCTCACTTAAAAGATACCACAACCTTGCCAGCGATGCACTTATTCAGTCGCGACTTATCTTGGTATAATGGCGTCTTTACTTATAAAGCAGCGTGCATTTACGCCACACTTTTATGACCACCATTAAAAACACAGCCACATTGCTTGTGACCTGCCCAGACCAAAAAGGGATTGTTGCTGCTATTGCTGATTTCTTACTGCAACACGACGCCAATATTTTGCATGCAGATCAGCACCAAGACGCTGAAAACAACCTGTTCTTAATGCGCGTGGAATGGGATCTTAACGGCTCAAAAATCAATGCCGACAACTTTGCGGCACATTTTGCTGATATCGCCTCACGCTTCAAGATGGAATGGCAACTTAAGCTTGCGCAAAAACGCCCACGTTTAGCGATTATGGTGTCGCAATATGACCACTGTTTAGCAGATTTATTACATCGCCATCAAGGCGGCGAACTCGCTTGCGATATCGCAATGATTATTAGTAACCATTTAGATACAGCGCGCTTAGCTGAGTTCTACGGGATTCCGTTCCATCACATTGTGGTAACTAAAGATAACAAAGCTGAAGCTGAAGCAAAACAGTTCGCTTTATTTGATGCCGCAGAAGTCGATCTAATTGTGCTTGCCCGCTATATGCAAATTCTTTCACCTGACTTTGTGAAGCGTTACCCACAACGTATTATCAATATCCACCATTCATTCCTACCTGCCTTTATAGGCGCGCGTCCCTATCACCGTGCATTTGAACGTGGCGTGAAGTTGATTGGCGCAACAAGCCATTACGTGACCGAAGTATTAGACGAAGGCCCAATCATCGAGCAGGATATTGACCGTATTTCACATCGCGACCAAGTAGAAGACCTGATTCAAAAGGGACGTGATTTAGAGCGTATTGTGTTATCTCGTGCAGTACGTTGGCACATCGAAAATCGCATTTTGCCTTATGCGAATAAGACAGTGATTTTTGACTAAGCACCTCACTTATTCAGCCATGTTTAACTTGGATGATAAGTACCAATGAAGTCAAATATCTCCATTGAGAACGCTGGAATTCTCGACATTCCAGCACTCGTCTCATTGCTAGCGATTTTGTTTCGAATTGAAGCAGATTTTCAAGCGGACGTTGCAAAACAAACAAAAGGATTAACGCTACTCATCAATGCCACTGAAAATGGCGTCATCAAAGTGGCTAAAAACCAAGAAGGCCAAATCATAGGCATGGTCAGCGCTCAACTTGTCATATCCACTGAACAAGGCAGTAAATCCGCATGGATAGAAGACATGGTCGTTGAAGAAGCATATAGAGATAAAGGTGTCGGCAAAGCGCTTTTAGAGGCAGCCCTAATTTGGGTAAAAGGCAAAGGCGCAACAAGGGCTCAGCTATTAGTGGACACTCAAAATACAGCCGCACTTGGTTACTACGCGCACTTAGGTTGGGAAAGCACCCAACTCCAAGCGCGTAAGATGTTTCTTTAGTTAGTCAATCACACGTTCAAGCGCAAACAAGTCTGCAATCTCTTCACGTTTGCGAATTTCATACACCTTATCGCCATCCACCATCACCTCAGTCGCGCGAGGACGCGTGTTGTAATTAGAGCTCATGCTCATGCCATAAGCGCCTGCTGACAATACGGCCAATAGATCATCTTGCGCTAAAGCAAGCTTGCGATCGTGGCCTAGAAAGTCACCGCTCTCGCACACTGGGCCAACAATCTCATACACATGAGCATCTGAGCTGGATTCTTTGACCGCAACAATATCGTGATATGCGTCGTACAAAGCTGGACGCATTAAGTCGTTCATTGCTGCATCCACAATAGCGAAGTTTTTAGATTCTGTATGTTTGAGATACTCTACTTTAGTCAGCAATGCCCCTGCATTACCCACCAAGGCGCGACCTGGCTCAAACACAAGTTTTACTTTACGGCCAGCCATTTTTTGGCGCATTGCTTTTGCGTACTCAGCAAAATCTGGCGGTGTTTCATCCACGTAACAAATACCAATCCCACCACCAGCATCAATATGACGGATAGAAATACCTGCCGCTTCAAGTTGGTCAACCAGCGCCAACACGCGATCCAAAGCATCCAAGAAAGGTGAGAGTTCAGTGAGCTGAGAACCAATATGACAATCCACACCGTGAATATCAATATTCGGCATTTTTGCGGCTGTTTGATAAAGGCTTAACGCATCTTCATAAGCTACACCAAACTTATTATTTTTTAGACCAGTCGAAATGTAAGGATGTGTTTTTGCATCCACATTAGGATTTACACGCAATGAAACTGGCGCAATTTTATTCATGCTACCAGCCACCGAGTTTAAACGATCTAATTCACTTGCAGACTCCACGTTAAAGCAAAAAATACCGGCTTCTAATGCGCTACGCATTTCAGCTTCGGTTTTGCCTACGCCTGAAAACACCACTTTAGATGCATCGCCACCCGCAGCAATCACACGTGCTAATTCACCCCCAGAAACGATATCGAACCCAGCCCCAAGTTTTGCAAACAAACTTAAAATGGCCAAGCTTGGATTAGATTTCACCGCAAAACAAACCAAATGGTCTGTGCCTTCAAATCCAGAATCAAAGCGCTTAAAAGCAGAAGTGAGTGCTTCTTTCGAATACACATAAGTCGGCGTGCCAAACTCAGCAGCAATTTTGCTTAAGGGGAAATTTTCGGCGTGAAGTTCGCCATTTTTCATTTGAAATGGGTGCATGAAAAGACTCAAGAATTAACTATTAGTTGATGCAAATGAGCGTGCATTTCAGTGTGTGGCGCGCTCACGTTTTGCGGATATTTTTTCTCAGGAATATATAAAGGGCCCTTAATGCCACAAGCAGACAAGGGCACAGTGAGCGCCAAACTCCATAATAAAACACGTGTAAAATTGCTCACTGCTAGCCTCCTGTACCACTCAAATATACCGCCAAGAAATATTGCATGTATTTTAACATAAAGCCTTATTTACCCTTGGGCTTCATCAATCTCAGCCAGATTAATCCGTAATAAATAGTTGGTCAGCAAACCGTTCACCACACCAAACACTAAAGCAGCGGCCATAAAAATGGGGATTAAATAAGCAACACCTGCATGGGGAATCAACCAAAAACGCACAATCAAAAGTTGCCCAGCCATGTGAGCGACTGCCGCCAACATGCTTAATGTCACCGCGCTAAAATAGCGTCGAGGTAAGTGCTGCACAAAAAAGAGCGCAGCCAAACTTAACAATGCTCCCGACAAACTCAGCGCAAATGTTGGAGATAAAAAATTGCCCAACAACAAACTACTCGCGAATACGCGCAGCAAACTCACCCAAGCGGCGGTAGCGAAATCAAAGCGATAGAGCACAAACAAGGTGACGATATTCGCAAGACCCGGTTTAACGCCAGGCAATGGGGATGGTATCACTGCTTCAAGCAAGTGCAATCCAATCGCAAAGGCAGCTAATTTAGCGATACGATGGTCGGCCGCAGTTGTCTGAATTTCGATACGCTTATTCTTTTGAGGCTGTGTCATTAATAATTCAAACTATCAAATGGTTTTTCGCCACCCAATAATTCCAAGCTCACTTGATTGGGCAGGCAAATCGCTGCTTGGCCTTTATGGCTAAGCCAGCCTTGATGCACACAATATTGATTAGGGCACGGCGAACTTGCAAAACGCGCTTTACCATTGGCAATCAGAATACGTGTTATACCGATTGGGCCTTTAATATCAATGGTGCGATTTTGATCTAGACTATAAGTTGCATAAATTTTATCGCCAAGTCGGATTTGTAATTTCGCTGCATGCTCGCTGTGCCATAGGGCCTTGAACAAAAAAGTCACGAAAATTAGACTAAATAAAATGATTAACACGTCACCTAATAAAGGCTTGCCCCATCTGAATGCACTCGCCATTACTGCACCACTATCGTTACTGGCTGAGCTAGCCAATGTACGCGCTGATTCATAGATGCACTGAGCATCACTTTACCCTCTGCATCAACCACCAAATAATGCTCGACACCCATCGCTTTTGCGGCATTTGCACGCTGATCTGGCGCCCTCAAAAATATGGGTTTAGAAGCCACATCCGAGAGCACCCCGGCTTGAGGACTTGGTGGGATTAATACTGTCACGGCCTCCGTCCCCTGAGCTGGATAGCCATTACGCGGGTCAATGATATGGCAGTAGCGTTTTCCGTCTTGCTCAAAGTAACGTTGATAATCCCCTGACGTACCAATCGCCCAACCACTTGGCAAATCAAGCATTGCCATTGGTTTGGGCTGACGCGGATGCTGAATGCCAACGCGCCAAGGCTTATCGCCATGCTGACCAAGTGCGATGATGTTGCCCCCAATATTCACCAGTGCATTTTTGACGCCTTGTTGTTGCAGTTCAGCCAACGCGAGATCTAAAGCATAACCCTTTGCATAGCCGCCCAAGTCGAGCTTAACGGCAGGGTTTGTGCTGAAAGCAGTGTTGCCTTTAATAACGATATCCGACATCTGCGGATTAGATTGCACCAACTTTTGAATCGCCACATCATTAATTTCAACTGGCGTAAATTCATCGCGCTGAAAGCCCCAAGCGCCAATTAAACTGCCAATAGCAGGATTAAATAAGCCTTGAGATTCCTTGGAAAGCACTTGCGCTTGCGCGAGCATTTGGGCGAGTTCTGCGCTAATCTCGACAGGCCTTTTTCCATCTATGAAACTCTGATTAAGTTTGCTTAATTCGCTATCAGACTGCCACGCGTGATATTGATGATGCAGTCGCTGAAAGTCTTGAAGTATATGGCTAGTGACTTCATGCGCTTTATCTTCCGTCTCACCATAAATACTAATGTCAACCAGCGTACCGAACACATAAGACTTGGTTTGAACCAAAGGATCTTTGCCACATGCACTTAATATAAATGTAAAAAGTAAGACAAGAAATCTCATTGCGCTATAAGGTTTCTAAGGCATCCATAAAAACAGATGCGGGA
>JBJOIS010000024.1:0-7564 GCA_046047035.1 Pseudomonadota bacterium | reverse complement strand
GGGTAGTCAATGATATAAGTCGGCTCCCACAATTGGCTTTCTGCTGTCTCTTCAAACAAAGCCAATTGCAATGCACCAAGGCCAGCGTGGTCAAACGCTTTTACGCCAAACTTGAGAAGCTCTTTGCGCAAGAACGCTTCATCCGCCAATTGCTCAGCCGTGTATTGCGGGGCGTATTTATTAATCGCGCCAACAATCGTTAAGCGTTGGAATGGTTTACTAAAATCTAACTCACGTCCTTGGTATTGCAAGGTAGCCGTGCCACAAGCCGCCATTGCCGCTGCACGGATACAGCTTTCGGTGTAGTCCATCAACCATTTGTAATCCGTATAAGTCGCGTAGAACTCCATCATCGTAAATTCTGGATTATGACGAACGCTGACGCCCTCATTACGGAAGTTACGATTCACCTCGAACACGCGCTCAAAGCCGCCAACAATCAAGCGCTTCAAATAAAGCTCAGGCGCAATACGCAAGGTCATTTGCATGTCCAAAGCATTGTGATGTGTCACAAATGGTTTTGCTGAAGCACCGCCTGGAATTGGATGCAACATCGGCGTTTCCACTTCCAAGAACTCGTTTTCCACCATGAAGTTACGAATTGCAGAAACGATCTTGCTACGCGCCTTGAAAGTATTACGTGTTTCTTCAGAAACAATCATGTCCACATAGCGTTGGCGATATTTAATCTCTTGGTCAGCGAGACCATGGAATTTTTCAGGAAGTGGGCGTAACGATTTAGTGAGTAAGCGGAGCTCACTCACCTTAATAGAAAGCTCACCTGTTTTGGTTTTGAACACCACACCAACCGCAGCAACGATATCGCCCAAATCCCAATGCTTAAATGACTCGTAAATTTCCTCGCCAATATTATCTTTAGAGATAAAGAGCTGAACACGACCAGAGCGATCTTGCACCGTCGCAAAGCTCGCTTTACCCATCACGCGTTTAAGCATCATGCGACCAGCAACTTTTACGGTCACAGCCTTACCTTCTAAAGCTTCATTTTCAAGCTCGCCGTATTGCTCATGCAAATCAGCAGCGAAATGCTCAGGCTTAAAATCATTAGGGAAGGCAACACCAGCGGCACGAATCGCCTTGAGCTTTTCACGACGCTCGGCGATGACGTGGTTTTCGTCTTGCAATGGTGGATTTAGATGTTCACTCACTTCAAACTCCCTGCTTTAAGCTTTCAGATATAAATGGGTCAAGGTCGCCATCAAGCACACCTTGTGTATTACCGACTTCAACATTCGTACGTAAATCTTTAATGCGTGATTGGTCTAGGACGTAGCTGCGAATTTGGTGGCCCCAGCCGATGTCAGTTTTGGCATCTTCTAAGGCTTGTTTTTCTTCATTCCGCTTATTGAGCTCTAGCTGATAAAGCTGTGCTTTCAGCATATTCATAGCTTCAGCTTTATTGCGATGCTGCGACCTATCGTTTTGACACTGCACAACTGTATTAGTTGGGATATGCGTAATACGCACCGCAGAGTCTGTCTTATTAATATGTTGACCACCCGCACCGCTGGCACGGTAGGTATCAATACGCAAATCTGCAGGGTTGATATCCACCTCAATCGAATCATCAATCTCTGGAAATACTTGCACACTCGCAAATGAAGTATGACGACGATTACCAGAATCAAATGGTGACTTACGTACTAAGCGATGCACGCCTGACTCGCTGCGCAAATAGCCATAAGCATATTCACCGGAGATTTTGAGCGAGGCGCTTTTGATGCCAGCGATATCGCCTTCGGATTCTTCTAGCACTTCGACCTTAAAGCCCTTACGCTCGCAATAACGCAAATACATTCGGAGCAACATCGAAGCCCAATCTTGCGCCTCAGTACCACCACTGCCCGACTGAAAATCCATAAAGCAATTATTTGGGTCCATCGGGTTGGCAAACATGCGGCGGAACTCCATGCCTTCGAGTTGCTTTTCGAGTTCTAGACTATCCGCTTCTATGCTTAATAGCGTGCCTTCATCATCCTCATCTTTCGCCATATCAAATAGCTCAGACGCATCACGAATCCCAGCGTCAATATCGACGAGCGATTTAACCACGCCTTCTAGCTCCCGGCGCTCTTTGCCTAACTTTTGTGAGCGCTCGTTATCATTCCAAATACTGGGGTCCTCTAAAAGCTGACTAACTTCTTCTAGGCGTTGTTGCTTATTTTCAAAGTCAAAGATACCCCCGAAGCGCATGTTGGCGCTCGGCGAGGTCGACAAGGCGATTGCCAATAAGATTGAGTTGTTCTGCTTCCATCAATGTTCCGGTACGGCTAATTTCAATTGAGCGAAATTATACATCAAACCAAGCGCCAAACGACGATGAGCTGACCTTTGCACAATTTGAAAGAGGCGCAATATTTTTTGAAGATATGTTTCGCAAATTTTGTCACAAACTTGTAATATTTCACCTATACGATGCATGCATATTTCTTTAGTCGCAATAAGCCGACTTAAAAGAAAGCACAGTTCACTCAATGGAGATTATTATGCAATCTAAGTTCGTAAAAGCGCTCACAGTTGCTTCATTTGTTGCAGCTGCATTCTCAGCAACAACAACATTCGCTGCTGACAAGATCATCAAAATCGACGGTTCTTCGACTGTTTACCCAATTACTGAAGCGGTAGCTGAAGAGTTCCAAGCTGCACAAAAAGTGAAAGTAACTGTTGGTGAGTCTGGCACTGGTGGCGGTTTCAAAAAATTCTGCCGCGGTGAAACTGACATTTCAGATGCTTCACGCCCAATCTCACAAAAAGAGATGGATGCTTGTAAAGAAGCTGGTATCCAATACATCGAATTACCAATCGCTTATGACGCATTAACAGTGGTTGTTAACAGCAAAAACGATTTCGTTAAATCAATCTCTGTAGATGAATTAAAAAAAATCTGGTCTGCTGGCTCTTCAGTTAAAAACTGGAACCAAATAAACAGCGCTTACCCTAACCAACCACTAGCATTGTTTGGCCCAGGCACAGCATCAGGCACATTTGACTACTTTACAGAAGCGGTAAATGGCAAAGCCAAATCAAGCCGTTCAGACTACACACCATCAGAAGATGACAATGTGTTGGTTCAAGGTGTTGCAAGCAATAATGGTGGCATGGGCTACTTCGGCTTTGCTTACTATGTAGAAAACAAAGACAAGCTACGTGCTTTGCCTATCGTTGCTAAAGCTGGCGCTGCTGCAGTGATGCCTTCACCAGAAGCGGTAATGAACGGTACATACCAACCGCTTTCACGTCCATTGTTTATCTACGTCAATGCAACAGCTGCAGCTTTCCGCCCAGAAGTAAAAGCGTTCGTAAATTACTACTTGGAAAATGCACCAAAATTGGTGAAAGAAGTGAAGTATGTGCCACTTCCAGCTGAAGATTACACAGCTGTTAAAACACACTTCAAGGCAATGAAACCTGGTACTGGCTTCAACGGCACACCTGAAGTAGGTATTAAAATTACTGACTTGTTAAGTCGTATTAAGTAATTGTTGCTATAAAATTTGGGGCGGCTTAGGCTGCCCCTCATTCATTATGAATTATTGTCACCCTTTGTAATTAAGATGCTCTAAATAGTTATTTCACTATCTGAGTCATCTAAAATAGAAAAATAAATTAAATATGGCTAACCCTGTGATTAATGCAACTTCAACCACGATCAGCCCACGTTTAGCGAAAAATATTCGCCGCAATGTGAAAGAGCGCGTCATTGAATTTATTTTGATGTTAGCTGCATTATCAGCTGTAGCTACGACTATCGGCATTGTTGCTATTCTTCTAAATGAGTCACTTGGGTTTTTCAAAACCGTTTCAGTGGTTGATTTCTTTACAGACACACAATGGACACCGCTTTTTGAAGACGCCCACTTTGGTATTATGCCGCTGGTTGCTGGCACATTAACGACTTCATTCATCGCCTTAGCTGTTGCAATTCCGCTTGGCACCATAGGCGCAATTTACTTATCTGAATTTGCTTCACACAAAACACGTGAAACCGTGAAACCTATTTTGGAATTGCTAGTTGGCGTTCCTACGGTTGTTTTCGGTTACTTCGCGTTGTTCTTTGTTACGCCAATGCTCCAAAAAATGATTCCAACACTCCCTGGCTTCAACATGCTTTCAGCAGGCTTGGTAATGGGTGTGATGATTATTCCTTACATCAGCTCTGTGGCTGAAGATGCCATGCGTGCAGTGCCAATGAGTATGCGCGAAGGGTCTTATGCAATGGGTGCAACACGCTTCCAAACTGCAATTCGCGTTGTGACGCCAGCGGCCGTTTCAGGGATTGTGGCAGCTTACATCTTGGGTATCTCACGCGCAGTGGGTGAAACAATGGTGGTGGCGGTAGCCGCTGGTCAACAACCCAACCTCACATTCAACCCAATGGACAGCGCAGCAACAATTACTGCTTACATCGTTCAAGTAGCGCTTGGTGACTTGCCACATGGCAGTATTGGCTACCAAAGTATTTTCGCCGCTGGCTTGGTATTGATGGTCATGACTTTGATTTTCAATATGCTTGGCCACATCGTTCGCAAAAAATACCGCGAAAACTACTAATCAATTAAAACAGACTTAATACTTAGAGCAAAAAATGACACAAGCATCTGTAATTCAAAATCTGACTGAAGTGCGCGCCATGATTAAGCGCCACAAGCTCAATGACTACATTTTCTCAGTCATTGGTTTAATTGCATTAATGATAGGTTTGCTAACGCTTCTTACGCTATTTCTCGATTTGGTTTATGACGGTAGCTCACGCTTTAATCTACAGTTCTTAAGCGATTTTCCATCTCGCCGTGCAGCTCACGCTGGCTTGCTTTCCGCTTGGGTAGGCTCAACACTGGTAATGACAGTGACATTCTTAACTGCTGTGCCACTTGGGGTTGCTGCTGGTTTGTATCTAGAAGAGTACGCACCTAAAAACTGGTTTTCAGACCTCATCGAAATTAACGTTTCGAACTTAGCTGGCGTGCCCTCAATTGTTTACGGCTTGCTAGCATTGGGCTTGTTTGTCTATGGCTTGGGCTTAGGCCAAAGTATTGTGACTGCTGGTTTAACACTTGGCCTATTAATCCTGCCTATCGTCATTGTTTCAACACGTGAATCTATCCGCGCCATTCCTGTGGCGATTCGTGAAGCGGCTTATGCAGTTGGCGCAACGAAATGGCAGGTAGTTTATGACCACGTATTGAAGTACTCATACGGTGGCGTCTTGACGGGCATTATTATCGGTATGGCACGTGCACTGGGCGAAACAGCACCTATTATTACAATTGGCGCACTGACATTTATTGCATTCTTACCACCATCACCAATTACTACTGAACCACCATACTTGAATTTTGAATGGCTAAGTTCTGGCTTTACGGTCATGCCTATCCAAATGTTTAACTGGTTATCACGCCCAGACCATGCCTTCCATGTGAATGCCGCTGCAACTGGCGCGATCATCATTCTGGTGACATTACTCATGAATGGTTTTGCGATTCGCTTGCGTTACAAGATTCGTCAAAACATTAAGTGGTAACAATTTAAATTTAAGCAGAAGCAATATTTAACTCAATTAGCAGGAAAATACTTTATGGTCACTACGACAACACCGATTAAAGCCGAATCACGCAATTTGGACTTTTACTACAGCAACGGCAACAAAGCCCTTAAAGGCATTTCAATGCCGCTGTATGAAAAGAAAATTACTGCGTTAATTGGCCCATCAGGCTGTGGTAAATCAACATTCCTGCGCTGCTTTAATCGCATGCATGACCTCTACCCAGGTAACAAATATGATGGCGAAATCGTCATGCACCCAGATAACACCAACGTACTCGCTGCTGGCGTTGACCCTATCGAAGTGCGTATGCGTATTAGCATGGTGTTCCAAAAACCCAATCCGTTCCCAAAATCAATTTACGAGAACGTGGCTTACGGCTTACGTGTTCGTGGCGAGTCAAACAAGCGTGTTGTAGACGACAAGGTTGAAGAGGCACTTAAAGGGGCAGCGATTTGGGATGAAGTGAAGAATCGTTTGGATGACTTGGCATTTAACTTATCTGGTGGCCAGCAACAGCGTTTGTGTATTGCTCGTGCATTAGCAACTGATCCAGAAATCATGCTGTTTGACGAACCAACTTCAGCACTTGACCCTATCGCGACTGCGAACATCGAAGAGCTGATGTCAGAGCTTAAAGATAAGCTAACGATCTTGGTGGTAACGCATAATATGCAACAAGCTGCTCGCGTATCAGACCACACAGCCTATATGTATCTTGGCGAGCTAATGGAATTTGGCGACACAGATACAATCTTTACGAAACCAACTCGTAAAGAAACTGAAGATTACATCACAGGTAAATTTGGTTAATTGATCATTTAATCGCAATAAAAAAGCTGGCACATCAAATATGAGTGCCAGCTTTTTTATTATTTGAAGCTTATTAAATGGATGTTGTTACATCTTTATAGAAGTTAATCATTCGTTCAGCTTGCGCTTTATCAGTCCAACGCGTTTTAGCATAGTTATATGCCGCTTTCCCTAAAACATTACGCTGGGCTTTATCACTTAATACCACATGCACCTTGTCCGCAAAAATCACTTCATCATGCGGTGCAATCAATGCACCCTCACCTTCGACCAAAATCGACTTAGTTCCTAACTCCGCAATCGCAACCACTGGCGTACTTTGCGCCATCGCTTCAAGTAAAACTAAGCCTTGCGTTTCACTTAATGAAGAGAAGACAAAGACATCCGCACTTTGATAACAGGCGTTGAGTTCAGTGTTGCGATCTAAATAACCGATAAACTTAATATTGTCTTCCAGGTTCAGCTCTTTACTTAACGCATGCAGACTCGGCTCTGCAGGGCCTTCGCCAGCAACGACTAAAAGTGCGTTCGGCTGCTTTTTAATTAAATCAACCCACATGCGAAGCAAAAAGCTGATGTTCTTTTCAAAGGCAACGCGGCCCACAAAAAGACCCATCGGCCGATCAGCCGCAATGCCGTACTTTGCTCTAAATGCTGCGCCATCGGCCTTGGCAAAGCTATGAGCTTGCAAGCCTGTTGGAACCACTTCCGCTTTTGATTTCACGCCATATTGACGTAAGACATCCAGCATCGGCTGAGACGGCGCAACAATCGCATCCACCGCATTACATTGGCGACGTGAAATAAAGCGTGCAATCCCTTTTGCAATGCCTTTAGGGATGAACGGGAGATAGTGATGTAAGTAATCTTCAAAGAAGGTGTGATAAGTCTCCACACAAGGCACATCAAGCAAGTGTGCAAGCTTTAGACCTAAGTAGTGGGCAACAAATGGGGTGTGAATATGTACGATGTCATATTCTTCATTGCGAAGCGCCATTAAGCCGTCTAAGGCCACGCCATACTTCATGAGTTTATCTTCTGGATCGAAGTAAATACTGCGCGCTGGAATGCGTTTAATCCAGGCCTCATCTTCAGTTTTCACACCATATTCAGGGGCAATCAAATGCACGGTGTGACCCATGTCCTGCATTTGCTTTACAAAGGTTCGGATCGAGGTAGAAACACCGT
>JBJOIS010000023.1:0-10506 GCA_046047035.1 Pseudomonadota bacterium | reverse complement strand
TTGATTGAGAGCAATTGGTTTTCAGGGCTGGCAAGTGAAAAATTTGATGTGATTGTGAGCAATCCGCCTTACATCGCCCAAGATGATGAACATCTCAAACAAGGCGATTTACGTTTTGAGCCACTATCAGCATTGGCCTCTGGCAAAGATGGTTTGGACGATATTCGAAAAATCATTCAATACGCGCCTGAGTATCTCAATCCAAATGGGTGGCTCATGCTGGAGCATGGTTACGACCAAGCGAACGCCGTTGCCGCATTATTAAACGCAAGAGGCTTTAGCAAGGTTGCCCATGCAAAGGACATCGCAGGCACTCTGCGCGTCACATTTGGCGCAATTTAGCGCCGCCATAGTATAATCGCCCCATGTCAGAAAACTCATCCGTCGGCATTGTTGCCCCACAAATCGCGCATTTCCATGAGCCACTTACGCTAAAAAGCGGTCAAGTGTTGCCTCAATTCAACCTTATTTATGAGACTTACGGCGAGCTTAATGCCGATAAATCCAATGCGGTTCTGATTTGCCATGCGCTTTCTGGGCATCATCATGTGGCGGGAAAACACAGTGAAAACGATAAAAATCCTGGTTGGTGGGATAACCTCATCGGCCCAGGTAAACCACTAGATACCAATAAATTCTTTGTGATTGGCCTCAATAATCTTGGTGGCTGTCATGGCAGTAGTGGTCCACTCAGTACCAATCCAGATACTGACCGGCCTTGGGGTGCAACTTTCCCGATTGTGACGGTTGAAGATTGGGTAAATTCGCAAGCGCGGTTGGCAGATTATCTCGGCATTAAACAACTCGCCGCAGTGCTTGGTGGCAGCTTGGGGGGTATGCAGGCTTTGCAATGGTCAATCGCCTTTCCAGAACGTATGCGCCATGCCTTGGTGATTGCTTCAGCACCTAATTTAACTGCGCAAAATATTGCGTTTAACGAAGTGGCGCGCCAAGCGATTATTACCGACCCTGAATTTTACGAAGGCGATTATTACAATCATGGCGCTGTGCCACGTCGTGGTCTTCGGATTGCTCGTATGTTGGGGCACATTACTTACTTGAGTGATGATGCGATGGGCGCGAAATTCGGCCGTAAATTGCGTGATGGCAACATCAAATACGGCTTCGATGTTGAGTTTGAGATGGAATCTTACTTGCGCTATCAAGGGGATAAATTCGCTGGCGAGTTTGATGCAAATACTTATTTACGCATGACCCGTGCCTTGGATTATTTTGATCCAGCGTTTGAACATGGAGGCGATTTATCAGCAGCTTTGGCCAACGTCACGGCTGACTTTTTGGTGGTTTCATTCACCAGTGATTGGCGATTCTCGCCAGCGCGCTCACGTGAAATTGTCAAAGCATTGCTTGATAACGAGCTTTCAGTAAGCTATGCCGAAGTAACCGCGGCACACGGCCACGATGCGTTCTTAATGCCAGATGCGCATTATCACAACATCATGCGTGCTTACTTTGCAAAGATTGAGGTGTGATATGGGAAATCTAGAAAAAAATATCGCGCTCAATGCTGAAAACCGTGCTGATTTTGCGCTCATCGCAAAATGGATTGCACCTAACGCAAAAGTGCTTGATTTGGGTTGTGGCGATGGTGCTTTGCTGACTAAGCTTCGCAAGACCCATAATGTTCGCGCCTATGGCGTGGAAAAAGATGATGCTAACTGGCTAAAGGCCATGAACAATGGCATTGATGTGATTCAAATGGATTTAGAGTCAGGCTTGTCTGGCTTTGAAGCACAGTCTTTTGATGTGGTGATTTTGTCGCAAACTTTGCAAGCGGTGCTCAATACAGAAGCGATTGTGAAAGAGATGCTGCGTGTGGGTCGCGAAGTAATTGTGACTTTCCCTAACTTTGGTTACTGGCGATATCGCTTCCAATTAGCGATAGGCGGTCACATGCCTGTCTCTGATACCTTGCCGTATCAGTGGTATGACACCCCCAACGTGCATTTATGTACAATCCACGACTTTGATGAATTTTGTCGTAAGAGCGATATTGTCATTCAAGAGCGCTTAGTACTGACCGATAAGGAAGCCGTGCACTTTATGCCAAATATGATGGGTGCTTTGGCGATGTATCGCCTGCGCTCTAAATAAGTCTTAGCAAGCCTAGTAGACCAAATCCCAAGACCAGCAATCCGCTAGCACGTCTCACCCATATATTTTGCAATACGTTTTTGAGCCTGACGGCTGCCATGCCCATGGTGAGTAAAGTGGGTAAGGTCCCAAGCCCGAAAGCCAGCATCAGCAAGCCACCATTGATAGCACTCCCCGTTGCGATTGACGCAATCAATACGCTATACACCAAACCGCAGGGCAACCATCCCCATAAGCCACCTAGAATAAAAGCTTGTCTAAAATTTTGCACCGGAATATAACGTTTTGAATAAGGCTGTAGTGTTTTCCAGATGGCTTTCCCAGCGTTTTCAAGGTGAGTCACACCATGCCAAATGTCAGCTAAATAAAGTCCAAGTGCAATCAGCATTAAGCTACTGATGCCGTATAAAACGTGTTGTATGGGTAGAACGTGCTGAAGAAAAAAGCTAGAAGCGCCGACTAAACCAGCAATCGCGCCAGCGAGGGTGTAGCTTAAAACTCTGCCAGTGTTGTAAGCCAATAAAAAAGGTGCTTTGGATTTGCTTTGAGGTAAGTGCATGCTTACAGCGCCAACAATGCCACCACACATGCCGACACAATGGCCGCCACCAAGCAGGCCGACTAAAAAAGCACTCATTAAACTTAATTCAAGCATGCCGATATTGTGGCATGAGTAGGTACTTTTCGGGTAATGTTGAGCCTATGAAAAATAACACACATTTTTTACAAGCCATGCTCAATAAGCGCATGTTGATTTGTATTTTCACAGGCTTTAGTTCCGGCTTGCCACTTTATATTCTGATTAGTCTGCTTCCCGCTTGGCTGAAAACCGAAGGCGTTTCGTTAAAAGAGATCGGCTTGTTTGCGCTGATTGGCCTGCCATTTACTTGGAAGTTTATTTGGGCGCCGTTGTTTGACCGATATGCACTTCCCTTTGGTCGCCGCCGTGGATGGTTGCTCATTACACAAATTGGCTTGCTGATTACTTTGCCCGTGTTTGGATTTTTCCATCCACAATTGGATATCCGTACCATCGCATTTTTCTGTGTGTTAGTGGCATTTTTAAGTGCTAGCCAAGATGTGGTGCTCGATGCTTATAGACGTGAGTTGCTACCAGATGTTGAGCTTGGTCTAGGCAACGCCGTTCACGTCAATGCATACAAAATCGCTAGCTTGGTACCGGGTTCTTTATCGCTAATATTGGCTGACCACATGGACTGGTCTAGCGTGTTTATGATTACCGCTTTGTTTATGTTGCCGGGTTTAGTGATGACTTTGTTAATCACAGAGCCGGCACTTAAAAATGCGTCGCCTAAGACCCTTCGTGCCGCAGTGGTTGAGCCTTTTCAGGAGTTTATTGCTCGCAATGGTTTAAAAAGCGCGCTCACCGTTTTGCTATTCATCTTTTTGTATAAATTGGGCGATAGCATGGCAACTGCTTTGGCGACACCGTTTTATCTTGAAATGGGGTTTACTAAAACCGAAATCGGCCTTGTCGCTAAAAATGCAGGGCTTTGGCCTAGTGTCATAGGTGGCATGTTGGGCGGTGTTTGGATGATGCGCTTGGGCATTAATCGAGCCTTGTGGATTTTTGGCGCAGTGCAGATGATTGCCATTTTAGGCTTTGCTTGGCTGGCAACGGTTGGTCATGGTTTGCCTTGGCTCGCTTTGGTAATTGGCTTGGAGGCTTTGGGCGTGGGGCTTGGTACGGCTGCATTTGTGGCCTACATCGCCCAAACCACGAATCCACTTTATACCGCTACGCAATTTGCATTATTTACTAGCCTAGCGGCGGTGCCGAGGACTTTTGCAAATGCTGCCACAGGTTATTTGGTGGAGTATTTTGGCTGGGTGCACTTTTTTGTGCTGTGTTTTGTCTTAGCGATTCCTGGCATGCTGTTGCTGTTAAAAGTAGCGCCTTGGAAAGCCACGCCAAGCTCGACGATTAATGGGAATGTGTAAGCCCGCCTGTTCGGGTATAATTCTGTTTTTTCGAGTAGGAGTTAACAATGCCTATTTATGATTACCAATGCACAAGTTGCGGCTTTAAAAAAGAAGTGATGCGTAAGGTAAGCGAGCCTAGTGTCACAGCATGTCCGGAATGCAAAAAAGAGACCTTTGCTAAGCAAGTGTCAGCGCCTGCATTTCAACTGAATGGCACAGGCTGGTACGCCACAGACTTCAAGGGTGGATCAGCTAAGCCAAGCGCAAAGCCGACTGAATCTAAAACAGAAGCTGCGCCAGCTGCGTGTGGTACAGGTTGCGCTTGCCACTAAGCTATTTATAAATTGAGCAAAAGCTAAAATGAAAAAAAACTTTATTACAGGTTTGTTGGTATTAGTCCCACTGTTTATCACAGTGTGGGTCCTCAGTACGCTGATTAGCGTGATGGATCAAAGCTTATTACTATTGCCTGTTGAATGGCGTCCAGAAGCGCAGCTTGGTCGCGCGATTCCTGGCATCGGTGCCATTTTGACCTTGCTCATTATTTTATTCACAGGCGTGATTGCCACCAACTTTTTTGGTAAGCGACTGCTTGCCTTATGGGAAGCGATGCTTGCCCGTGTGCCAGTTGTGAAGTCTATTTACTCGAGCGTGAAGCAAGTGTCTGATACTTTATTTTCAGACTCGGGAAATGCGTTTCGTAAAGCATTGTTGGTGCAATATCCACGCCAAGGTAGTTGGACGATTGCCTTTATGACAGGTCATCCAGGTGGTGATGTAGCGAACCACCTAAAGGGTGATTATGTCAGTGTCTATGTGCCAACCACGCCTAATCCGACTTCTGGGTTCTTTTTGATGATGCACCAAAGCGATGTGATTGAATTGCACATGAGCGTGGATGAAGCGTTGAAATATATTATTTCGATGGGTGTGGTGGCGCCAACAATGCCGCACACCTTGGAACATGACCCTGGCGTTGATGAAACATCAGACGCTTAATTTATTTATTCACTTTTAACATTATTTTCTAAAGAACTTTTTAATATGCGTACTCATTACTGCGGACATGTAAACCGCGACCTGATTGGCCAAACAGTAACTTTATGTGGTTGGGCGCATCGTCGTCGTGACCACGGCGGCGTGATTTTTATCGACTTGCGTGACCGTGAAGGCATGGCGCAAATCGTGATTGATCCAGACACCCCAGAAACATTCGCTATTGCAGAAACTGTGCGTAGTGAGTTCGTGTTGAAAGTGACTTGTAAAGTACGCGCGCGTCCTGAAGGTACTGTGAACCCAAACATGCCAACTGGTGAAGTGGAGATGTTGGCGACAGAAATTGAGGTGCTCAATCCATCGCTCACCCCCCCATTTATGTTGGATGATGAAAATCTAACTGAAACCGTGCGTCTTGAGCACCGTTATATCGACCTGCGTCGTCCGGCGATGCAAAAGAACATGATGCTTCGTTACCGCGTAGCTAAAACTTTGCGTGATCATTTGGATAGCAACGGTTTTATTGAAGTTGAAACGCCAATGTTAACGCGTAGCACCCCCGAAGGTGCGCGCGATTACTTAGTGCCAAGCCGTGTACATCATGGCATGTTCTTCGCCTTGCCACAGTCACCACAGCTATTCAAACAATTGTTGATGGTGTCAGGTTTTGACCGTTACTTCCAAATCACTAAGTGTTTCCGTGATGAAGATTTGCGTGCGGATCGTCAGCCAGAATTTACGCAAGTGGATATTGAGACTTCATTCTTGGGTGAAGAAGAGATTATGAACATCGTCGAAGACATGATTCGTAAGATGTTCAAAGGCGTGCAAGATATCGACTTGCCAGCAAAATTCCCACGCATGCCATTCTCTGAAGCCATGACACGATATGGTTCAGACAAGCCAGATATGCGTGTAACGCTTGAAATCACTGAGCTCTCAGATGTGATGAAAGATGTTGATTTCAAAGTGTTTGCGGGCGCTGCCAATATGGAAAATGGCCGTGTTGCTGCTTTGCGTGTGCCAAACGGCGCGGCTATCAGCCGTTCTGAAATCGACGCTTACACTGAGTTCGTGAAGATTTATGGTGCTAAAGGTTTGGCCTATATCAAGATTAACGACATCACACAGTTAAATGAAGAAGGCTTGCAAAGCCCTATCGTGAAGAACATTCATCAAACAGCGTTGAAAGCGGTTATTGAGCGCACAGGTGCACAAAATGGCGATATCGTGTTCTTTGGTGCGGACAAAACGAAAGTGGTGAACGAAGCTTTAGGCGCGCTGCGTCTTAAAGTTGGTCACGACAAAGGCCATGTCGATGGTCGTGCTTGGGCGCCTTTATGGGTGGTGGATTTCCCAATGTTTGAACATGATGAAGAAGCAGACCGTTGGGTGGCGCTTCATCATCCATTTACCTCACCAAAAGATGGTCACGAAGACTTGCTTGCGACTAACCCGGGCGCATGTTTATCAAAAGCTTATGACATGGTACTTAATGGCTGGGAAGTGGGTGGCGGTTCAGTGCGTATCCATAAACAAGAAGTGCAATCAAAAGTATTTGATGCCTTGAAAATTAGTAAAGAAGAAGCACAAGAGAAATTCGGCTTCTTGCTTGACGCGCTTCAATACGGCGCGCCACCACATGGCGGTTTGGCATTTGGCCTAGATCGTTTGGTGACTTTGATGGCAGGTGCGGAATCTATTCGTGACGTTATTGCGTTCCCGAAAACACAACGTGCACAATGCTTGATGACGAATGCACCAAATGAAGTAGATGAAAAACAACTACGTGAATTGCATATTCGAGTGCGCACACAAAACGTGGCGGGCGCTTAAGTAGAATTAAAAAGGTGCTTTTAAAGCGCCTTTTTAATTTCTAGTGGATGACATCGGTGGACTTCAAAACTCCAATTTCTGTTTTAGTGCTCATACACACATCTGACTTAAAAGTCTTGTTAATTGAGCGTGCAGATAAGGCGGGTTTTTGGCAATCAGTCACGGGCAGTATTGAGACTGAAGATATCGATTTGAGCGCAACGGCAATACGCGAAGTGTTTGAGGAAACCGGTTTGAATGCTTTGCAGTACAAACTTGAAGATTGGCAATTCGCCCAAACATACGAAATATACGAACACTGGCGCTATCGTTATGCGCCAGGCGTGACCCAAAATGTTGAGCATGTGTTTGGTTTGGAATTGCCAAGTGCTGTAGATGTCAAACTTGCACCTAATGAGCATGTGGCTTATGAATGGGTGGATTGGCGCGAGGCGGCTAAGCGAGTATTCTCTTGGACGAATGTGGAAGCGCTCCGATTGCTCGGTGAGCGCCACCAGTTAACACTTTAACGGAACGATGATGCAAGTTTCTCAGATTAAATTTGAACCCTATCAAGCTCGCAATGACGAAGATTTGCAGGCGCGTATTGTGGCGGCCAAACAAAAGCTCGGTAAAAAATTGGTCATTCTTGGGCACCATTATCAGCAAGAAGGCGTCTATCGCCATGCAGATTACACAGGTGACTCGCTCAAGCTTTCTCGTTTTGCTGCGGAAACCGACGCTGAATACATCGTATTTTTGGGCGTGCATTTTATGGCGGAAGTGGCTGATATTTTGTCACATCCTGAGCAAATTTCTATCTTGCCAGACCTTTCAGCAGGTTGTTCAATGGCCGATATGGCAAACCTTGCTAAAGTAGAGCGTTCACGCCGTGAGTTATCTAAAGTGCTGGATTTTGACGAAAAAATTACGCCAGTCACTTACATTAATTCCGCCGCAGATTTAAAAGCTTTTTGTGGGGAGCATGGCGGTATTGTGTGTACCTCAACCAATGCGCCAAAGATTTTAGAATGGGCATTCCAGCAAAAAGAAAAAGTGTTGTTTTTCCCCGACCAAAACTTAGGGCGTTGGAGTGGTTATAAAATGGGCATCCCGCTTGAGCAAATGCCAGTGTGGGACCCTGACCAACCGATGGGTGGTTTGACTGAAGAGCAGATCAAAAATGCGAAAATTTTGCTGTGGAAAGGCCACTGCGCAGTCCATCAAATGTTCCGCGAGCAAAACATTACTAAATTCCGCGCAGAGCATCCTGAAGGCTTGGTGATTTCGCACCCTGAGTCGCCTTTTGAAGTGTGTTTGAACTCCGACTATGTAGGCTCAACTGAATACATCTTAAAGACGGTTTCTGATGCCCCTGCGGGCACGCATTGGTTGGTTGGCACCGAGCTTAACTTGGTCAACCGCTTGGCGGAGCAAATGAAGCCACAAGGTAAAACCGTGCAATTTATGTCACATGTGGTGTGTGAATGTTCCACCATGGCGCGTATTGATCCACAACACTTGGCATGGACACTTGAAAATTTAGTTGAAGGTAATGTAGTTAATCCAATTAAAGTGCCAGCTAAAGAAGCGGCGCTTGCTAAACTCACCTTGGACCGCATGTTGGCGGTTTCATAAATTCACATAGGCGAATGAATGTATAACACGCTCAACATCGCCACTTTTAATATTCACAAGGGCTTAGCGCACTTTAACGCCCACTTTGCACTACATGAGCAGCGCGAGTTGCTCCGCACCTTGCAGCCCGATATCGTTTTTCTGCAAGAAGTGCGTGATGAACACGCCCCCCACAGCAAGCGCTTTAGCAATTGGCCGGAAGTTGGCCAAGCTTCATTTTTAGCAGATGCGATTTGGCCACATTTTTCTTACGGTAAAAATTCAGTTTATCCCGCCGGGCATCACGGCAACGCCATCCTTTCCAAGTTTCCCATTTCTGCTGAAAATAATGCAGACATTTCAGCGCACAGCACCGAAGAACGTGGCATGTTGCATTGCACCATTCAAATTCCCAAATGGGATAAACCTCTGCATGCTATTTGTGTGCACCTTGGTTTGTTTGCGCGCTGGCGTCATGCCCAGTTAAAAATGGTCGCTAACTATATCGATGCTCATGTGCCAGCAGATGAGCCATTGATGATTGCGGGTGACTTTAACGATTGGACCACAAGAGCAGGAAGTGTGTTTGCTGGCAAGCTGGGCTTGCATGAGGTGTTTGAACAACACACAGGCCGTCATGCCAGAAGCTTCCCTTCTATCTTGCCCATATTAAGCCTAGATCGTGTTTATACGCGTGGTTTTCATATTCAGCATGCCGAAGTGCATTCTGGTGCGCGCTTTATCAAAATGTCCGACCATGCCGTGCTAAGTGCCCGCCTCACTAGACACGCGACTGATTAAATCATGACCAATTTTATCCCTGGCAATCAAATTCAGCTGTTACGAAATGGGGCGGAATACTTCCCTACGCTAGAAGCTGCGATTGATGCCGCCAAGCATGAAATTTACCTCGAAACCTACATTTATCAAGCCGACAAAACTGGCACCAAAATAGGCAAAGCCCTTATGCGAGCCGCACAGCGCGGCGTTTCAGTTTGTTTATTGTTGGATGGGTTTGGTAGTCAAGATTTAGCGCACAACTACATTCAAAGCCTAGGCTTGGGCGGTGTTAAGGTCATGTTTTATCGCACCAAGATTTCACCGTGGACTTTCAAGAAAAATCGTCTGCGCAGACTGCATCGCAAGATTGTGGTGCTTGATCAAACAGTCGGCTTTGTGGGCGGCATCAATATCATGGATGATTACGACCCTCCCTTTGTGGATGCTGCCAGAGTCGATTACGCTGTGCGTATAGAAGGGGCTTTGGTGCCATTGCTCTATATTCCCGTGCACAAGCTTTGGCGACGTATCGCTTGGTCGCAATTACGTCCAATTGCTAAGCTGCCAACTTATGTTCATCAAGCAAAAGACTTACAGCAGCAGAGCGTAAAAGCTGCCCTAGTATTGCGCGACAACATCATGCACCGCCGTGATATTGAAGATGCGTATTTGTCAGCCATTCAATACGCAAAAACAGAAATCATTATCGCGAATGCCTATTTTATTCCTGGCATGCGCTTTCGCAAGGCGCTGCTTGACGCCGCCGCCAGAGGCGTCAGCGTTAAATTATTGTTGCAAGGCCGCGTTGAATATTTTGGCATGTTCGCTACCCATGCTTTTTACAGCTTATTTTTAGCGCATGGCATCGAGATTTTTGAGTACCGCAAAAGCTATATGCACAGCAAAGTCGCGGTGATTGATAGCGAGTGGGCCACAGTGGGCTCATCCAATATCGATCCATTTAGTTTATTACTAGCGCGCGAGGCTAATGTGGTGGTGTCAGACAAAATATTTGCCACTGAACTCCGCGCTGACATTCTCAGCACCGTCCAAGATGGCGCAAGCAAACTCAGCCATGAGGATTGGCGCCATCGCCATTTGGCAGGACGTTTCGCCTCATGGTTGGCATATGGTTTCTTGCGCCTATTTTTGGGGCTGATTGGATATTCGAACGAGCAATAAGGATTGCTGATTAAGCTATAACAGTTGCTGGTGCTGTTATGGCATTCGCATCTACAG
>JBJOIS010000022.1:0-11670 GCA_046047035.1 Pseudomonadota bacterium | reverse complement strand
TCGTAATCGCTGCTGTTAATGTTGTCTTACCATGGTCAACGTGCCCAATTGTGCCTACGTTAACGTGTGGCTTGGTACGTTCAAATTTGCCTTTTGCCATTTTTTTCTTCCTTTAACTGACTTCATCAAGTTAAGTTAGGTGCACATGAGTACGCAAATTCATAACGCACCACCGTAATACCAGCACCGTACGTGGTGCCCATGGCGGGAATCGGACCCGCGACCTCTCCCTTACCAAGGGAGTGCTCTACCACTGAGCCACATGGGCGCTAATATTCTTTAAAAGATTGACTTGAGTGGAGCGGGGTACGGGAATCGAACCCGCGGCTCTAGCTTGGAAGGCTAGGGTATTACCATTATACGAACCCCGCAATCGAGGCTAGCTCGGCAATAAAAGCCTTCACTTGGCTCCAATTACTTCAAATCAAACAATTTAAATTCTTGGTTTAAAATACATTGGTGGAGGGGGAAGGATTCGAACCTTCGTACTCTGAGAGAACGGATTTACAGTCCGTCGCCTTTAACCACTCGGCCACCCCTCCAAACCGAACCCAAGATTATGCAGATATTCTTGGGTACTGTCAATCCTAAAATTGACTATTAATTAGACTTTCAAAAACGTGCAATCTAAGTCATTTTAGGCTTGTTGGCTTAAGCTCCGGATAGGCTTTAACATAAATCGCCAAATCAGGATCTAAGGTATCCCAATTAACCGTTTTGGCGACCAACTGATAGATGAAATTAACAATTGGATTTTTGTGCTGGCAATAGTTACTCAAAGGCACCATGTCATTACCCAGCTCGATTTTTGGTGCATAGCCAGTTTGACCACTTTGGATTGATGTGGCCCCTACGCTATAAGACCACTCAACAGCTGCATCCCAAAGCCTAAAATACAAGAACCATTCTTTGGGCTGGCTATAATCAATCCCAATAAACTTATTCACTACATGCTCACCCAGCTTGAAGCACAGCATAAAAGACAGCATTTCTTTAGATTCATTTTTACGCAAAATCACATAATGTGAATTTTCATATTGTGATATTTGATCAAAGAACGCTCTATTCAGCTGCTCGAACTTTGTATTACCTTTCTCATAAGTCTGCCAAAACAAACTAAAAATCTCATCCATGACAGTCTCACTGGGCTGCGAAACAATCTCGACATAAACCGGCGCATCATTCGCTTGCTTCATTTTCTTTTTTATCTTGTTGCGACGCGATGCCTTAAGCGATGCAATATAGTCATTCTTATTTTTACCATCCAAATGTAAGCTTGTGCCCGGGAAACTCACCAGATGAAACAAGCCATCATTTATTAGCAAAGGAGCTAGCGAAGCTTGCTGCTCTTTCGCAAAATCTTTCCAGACGCGCATGGAGGCGCCTAGCTCATTAGCCTTAATCCGCATAGATTTATTAATGCTTGCAAAAATCTCTGGAGAATTAGCACCCTCTACAAGACCAACACGCCCCTCATCACTACACGGCGATCCAATAAAAAATGTACGCTGATAAAGTAACGCAGGAAAAACCTTGCCCAAGATATTAAAAATTGGAAGCAATACAGGCGGGATTACCAAAGCAATAGGCACATCCATTAGAAATGCTGGGGCAATTGCCACAGCCTTATCATTATATGAAACCAAGCCATACATGAATTTAAATTGCGCATCCAAACCTGCACGCTCAAGCGCTGCGTACCACCACTTACCCTCATAAGGCGGAGCAAAGCATTCCTGCCACAAAGCCTCAGGAATATCTTCTACGGATTGATGCCACTGGATTTTATACATGCGCTACTTGCTCCGATATAACGTCGCATATTCTAGCGAAATCTCGTTCGCTCAACCAAATGCAATTCGTGATAATAAAAGTCCGAGAGGCAAATATCTGCGCATTGGGAGTTTTGCAACTTTCAAAATAAGGTGCTAAGTAATCATAATCTTTTAGGGCATGAATAAACAAACGCCCAACACCCAAGCCTTTATCCCATAATCGCTCAAGCACTTTATCCCGCATCGATTCAGATGGCATTTCAACAATAAAAAATGGCCAAACCCCCTCTCCGCCCTCTGCATCAAGAACAATGCTAATGCTTGGAATCATCGTTAATTGCGCTAAACGCTTTTCAGCAATTTTTTTTGTTTTCGCAATAAAATCTGGCAGCCTGTCTGCAGCGCTAGCGCCTACCATCTTTCGCCAAGCGCCAACTTTGTGTAAGGGAAAATCAAAAGAACAGTCATCCCCTACCGCCTGAATTAAATTACCGCGCTTCAACTTATTACGCAAATGGCGCCCAAATGCCAAGCCCATCCCTACCGGCCGATAGAGTAAATAGTACGCAACCAACTCAATGGCTCGACGTAACTCCAACAAATAATGACGAGGTAAATTATTACTGACCCGACGTAAAGCATCTCGAATTTGTTCGCTCCCACTCACGACCACCCCACCAGAAAATATGGTGAGCCCTTTTCCAACACCCAAACTATAAAATCCAATATCGCCAAACGTACCAAGCGATTTATGGTGTAACTTAGCCCCCAAGGATTGAGCAGCATCCTCAATCACATACGCGCCGGCACTTTTAGCGATGGCTATAGTTTTTTCAACATTAGCTACGCGACCTGCGAGATGGGTATGAACTACCGCCAATGTCTGATTATTAACTAGGAATTTAAGAGATTTCTCACAATAGTCGAAATGTTCCGGCCGAGAATCAGCAAGCACAGGAATAAGATTCGCCTTAATTACCGCTAACGCAACCCAAGGACAGGTGTAAGCACTAATGACCACCTGCTTTCTATCGCTCAACATCTTGAGCGCCTCAAGCGCAACGACTAATGCAGCAGTACCAGAACATTCAATTTGAGCCTCATCAACACCTATAAATGATGCTAATTTTTCTTCAAACGAAATTCTAGTTTTTTGGGAAAACAGGGATGGAATAAAATCGCGCCAAGAAAGCGCTAAACCAGCTGTCGGAGAGGCCTCAGTGAACTTCAACAGTTTCATGCTCAGCCTCACTGAAGCTCAAACAAACAATACCAAGAACAATTAAAAATGCTCCAAGAATCTGCATGGGAGCCAATCTATCTCCAAAGTAAACTGCTGAGACGATTAACACCAAAACCACTTCCAAATGCGATGCCGCGAAGGCTGGCCCAACTGGCGCATGTTTAAGCAATGTCATCCAGGCGATAAAAGAGCCTAAATAACCAAGAACCGCACCATAAATCCAAGGTTGAGAAAAAATTGAGAGGAACCACTCCAACTGCATGGCAAACTCACCGCCATGATTTGACGCAAGCTTGAATGAAATTTGAGTAAGCGTATCGCATAGCATCAATGCTGAAAAACCAAGAATGTAAAACTGCGTCTTCTTCATGCGTAAATCCCCACAAAGATGACACCGACAGTAATTAATGCCATACCCAGAAGACGCATACGATCTAACTTTTCTTTGAATACCAATCGACCAGCAATGACTATTGAAACCATATTAATCGCCCCAAGCAATACGCCTTGTGACAAAGAAAGAACTGAAAGGAAAGCTAGCCAAACGACGAATTCGAGACAAAAGCAAATAATGCCAACCCATAGCGGGAAAGAGCCCAGCATGAACTTCCAACGTGCTAATTCTGTAGATTCTTCAGAGTCAGAAACCGCGGCAAACTTAAGCGCAACATGACCTACGGTATCGAGTGTTACATTGATAACCCAAATTAAAATCGCGATTGAGGACAATAGATTTAGCTTCGGGTGATTAAGGGGGTGGTGCCGAATGTCGGAATCGAACTGACGACCTTCGCATTACAAGTGCGCTGCTCTACCAACTGAGCTAATTCGGCAAGTACTAATTAATCAACTACATTTACAACGGACGCTATTTTACCAACTTTAGGGTGGTTTTTTTCACTTCCGATGAAATATTTTTTTCTTTTTTTTCTGAAAAATCTATCTCATTGTTTTTATTTTGATTTGCGTCCTCTGGCAACACCTCAAAGAACATCCCCTGTCCATTTTCTCGTGCAAAAATGCCTTTTACTGCACTAATTGGAACATATAAGTTATTCGAGACGCCTGAAAAACGTGCTGAAAATGTCACTGCCTCATTGGTAAATTGCAAATCCTTAGTCGCTGAAAAATTAAGATTTAAGACAATTTCACCATCTTTCACGTACGCCATCGGCACTTTTGTTTGCGCGTTCACTTCAACCAAGAGATGAGGCGTTAATTGATTATCAACGCACCACTCATGAATAGCCCTAATCATATAAGGCTTGGTTGAAGTTAACTCACTCATACTTATTTACGCATTGCCTTTTCAGACGGTGTCATCGCTTCAATATAAGCTGGACGTGAGAAAATACGCTCAGCGTATTTCAACAAAGGTGCAGCTTGTTTAGGCAACTCGATACCATAATGACCAAGGCGCCATAGCAAAGGAGCAATCGCCACATCTAACATAGAGAAGTCATCACCAAGAATGTATTCTTGCTTGCTAAACAAAGGCACGATTTGCGTTAAATTATCACGAATCGTCGCACGTGCTTTATCTGCCGCTTTCTGATTGTCAGACTCAAGGTCTTTAATGTGACTAAACAGTTGCTCTTCAAAGTTGTGCAAGAACAAACGAGCACGAGCACGCATTACTGGATCAGCTGGCATCAATTGAGGATGAGGGAAACGTTCATCAATGTATTCATTGATAATGTTAGCTTGCTCCAACACCAAATCACGCTCAACTAAGACTGGCACAGTATTGTGTGGATTAATCACGGCCAAATCTTCTGGTTTGTTAGCCAAGTCAACGTCAATCACTTGGAAGTCCATGCCCTTTTCGAACAATACAATACGGCAACGATGGCTATATGGATCGGTAGTACCTGAATAAAGTGTCATCATAATTTTGGTTCCTCGCTTACAAAAGCAAAACGGGAAGCCAGCCGAATAGCTGACCTCCCGCTAAGTTGTTATTTTAGTGTATATCTTTCCAGAACTCTTTTTTCAAATAGTATGTCAGCACAAACAACAGACCTAAAAAGGCTAGCACCAACAAACCTAAATGCTTGTCGCGCTCTTTGAATGGCTCAGCCATAAAGACTAAGTAATTAACTAAGTCCGCAATGGTCTCATCATATTCTGCTGGCGTCATGCTACCTTGTTTCGCCAACACCAATTGATGCGATTCAGTTTTCTCGTCAATTTTTAATACCTGTTCACCTTGCAAACTCCAAAGTACGTGAGGCATAGCCACTTTGTCATAAACCACGTTGTTCCAGCCAGTTGGTCTAGTATCGTCACGATAAAAACCACGCAAGTAGCTATAAAGCCAATCTGCACCACGGGCGCGAGCTTCAACAGATAAATCTGGCGGCGTTGCGCCAAACCATGCTTTTGCATCAGATTTTTGAATCGCAACCGTCATGGTATCGCCAACTTTTTCACCAGCGAACATCAAGTTTGATTTAATTTGTGCATCCGTCAACCCAATATCTTGTAAACGGTTATAACGCATATAAGCTGCGCTATGGCAGTTCAAGCAATAATTCACGAACACTTTAGCCCCGCGTTGAAGCGATGCTTGATTGTTAGGATCAATAGGTGCGTGATCTAACTTAACACCCTCATTTGCAATTGCCATCAATGGCAGAAGCAAAGCTAAAACCAATAAAATTTTAGTTTTCATTATGCTGTTACCCTTTCTGGCACTGGCTTAGTCTTATCTTTTTTGGTGTACCAAGGCATCAAAGCAAAGAATGAGAAGTAAACCAAACTAAAGATTCTCGCGACAACTGTTGCACGATCTGCACCACCAACAATCAATGTCTCAGGTGAAAACTGACCCCATACGTTTGATGGCTCAGTACCCAAGTAACCCAAGATTACAAAGCTCACCACAAAAGCTGCCAGCCATTTTTTATATAAAGTACCGCGATAGCGAATTGATTTCACTGGACTACGATCTAGCCAAGGCAAGAACGCGAAGCTCACCACTGACAAGCCCATCGCAGCCACACCAGGGAACTGTGAGTTCAAAATTGGCGGTACTGCGCGCAAGATTGAATAGTAAGGTGTGAAATACCAAACTGGTGCAATATGCGGTGGCGTTTTCAATGGATCTGCTGGGATAAAGTTATTTGCTTCAAGGAAATAACCGCCCATCTCAGGTGCAAAGAAAATAATCGCAGAGAACACAATCAAGAAAACTGACACGCCCATTAAATCTTTAACGGTGTAGTAAGGATGGAATGCAATACCATCTAAAGGAATGTGTGTTTTTGGATCTTTATGTTTTTTAATCTCAACACCGTCAGGATTATTAGAGCCGACTTCATGCAATGCAATCAAGTGCGCAACAACAAGACCCAACAAAACTAGTGGCAAGGCAATCACATGGAATGCGAAGAAACGATTAAGCGTTGCATCAGAAACCGTGTAATCCCCACGCAACCAGAGCGAAATATCTGGACCGATGAATGGAATAGAAGTGAACAAGTTAATAATCACTTGCGCGCCCCAATAAGACATTTGCCCCCAAGGCAATAGGTAGCCAAAGAACGCTTCGCCCATCAACACCAAGAAAATGCCTACACCAAACAACCAAATTAATTCGCGAGGCGCTTTGTAAGAACCATACATCAAGCCGCGAAACATGTGCAAATAAACAACCACGAAGAACATTGACGCGCCAGTGGAGTGCATATAACGAATCAAGCGACCCCATGAAACATCTCGCATGATGTATTCAACTGAAGCAAAAGCTAACGAAGCCTCTGGCTTATAGTTCATTGTTAGAAAGATGCCCGTTAGAATTTGTATCACTAAAACAAGCGTTGCTAACGCACCAAAGAAGTACCAAAAATTGAAATTTTTAGGTGCGTAGTATTCAGTGACATGAGCCTTAAGCGTTGAGCTCAAAGGAAATCGAGCATCAATCCAACCCAATAAGCCTTTAGAATCTTGTTGATTGCTGTTAGCCATTATGCAACTCCCTTATCGTCAGCACCGATCAGGAGTACTGAGTCACTGATATATTTATGTGGTGGAACAACCAAGTTAATTGGCGCTGGAGAGCCTTTAAATACACGACCAGCCAAATCGAATTTAGAGCCATGACAAGGACAGAAGAAGCCGCCCGGCCAGTCAGCACCCATGTCAGCACCCGTTTGCAGTTTTGGTGATGGTGAACAACCTAAGTGCGTACAAATACCTACCAACACCATGATATTGGATTTAATCGCACGCGCTGGATTCACACAGTAGTCAGGCTGCTGGCTTGTCACTTCCAATTTTGGATCAGACAATTTGTCGTCATGGCTCGCCAATGCATCAAGCATAGCTTGGCTACGATTAACAATCCACACAGGCTTGCCGCGCCACTCAACCGTAATCATTGAGCCTGGCTCAATTTTACTGATGTCAGCTTCTACTGGAGCACCCGCAGCTTTAGCGCGCTCACTCGGCATCATGCTGGTTACGAAAGGAACCGCAACAGCTGCTGCTGCCACGCCACCCGCAACCGACGTTGCCGCAATCAGAAACTTGCGCTTACTTTGATCTACTTCTTGATTCGCCATCACATGTCCTTAATTTCTAAACTACATTGACGCTATATTAAAATTTAACCTCGCATTTTACAGGTTTCAACTAAAAACTTAAACCCTTGGAGCCTTTAATTTATGCCTCATTCACCAAATTCATCCGCGAGCAAAAATCCATCAATCAAACTGGATTATCGATATCAATAAAGTCATGTTCCAATCCGAACTGATTAGATAAATGTTCACCCAATGCTTTGACACCGTAACGCTCAGTGGCATGATGCCCCGCAGCAATGTAAGCCACCCCTGACTCACGGGCAAAATGGACTGTCTGCTCTGAAATCTCACCACTAATAAAAACATCCACGCCCAATTCAATCGCATTGTTAATATAGCCCTGCGCTCCGCCAGTGCACCAAGCTACATTTTTAATTGAACGATTTAAATCACCAATCACTAAAGGCACCCTACCGAGCTGATTGCCAACATGATCAGAAAACTGGCTCAATGTTTGAAACTCACCCAAGCTACCTTGAGCAATTAAGCCTTGGTTGCCAGAATAATCTTGCACATTCAAACCCAACACTTTTCCCAATTGGGCGTTATTTCCAAGCTCTGGATGTGCATCTAGTGGCAAATGATAAGCCAACAAACTTATTTCATTATCGAGCAGAAATTTAATGCGATTGCGCTTCAAGCCGACTAAGCAAGCATCTTCGTTTTTCCAGAAATAACCGTGATGCACTAGCACAGCATCGGCCCCGGCCACTTTCGCAGCTTCCAAAAAATCCATACTGGCACTAACACCTGTCACAATTTTTTTTATTTGTGACTTGCCCTCAACTTGCAAACCATTTGGGCAATAGTCGGTGAATCGCTCCACCTGTAAAATTTGTCGGGTATAATTTACTAATTGTTTTAATTCCATATTTTTTCCGAAATTGTTACGTTAGTTATTTTTAGCTGGTAAACCATATGAAGAAGCTTTGGCTCATTTTCGCACAAACCGTCACTGTCAGCCTTGCTGTTGTTTTTGTTGCGCAAATTTTTTACCCAAAACTCATCCACGCCAATATCCAATACATTGAAGACCACTTAACAAAAACCCCACAGCAAAAAAATAGCGCAAGCTCATATAGCGACGCCGCCCAAAAAGCCATGCCATCAGTGGTGAATATTTTCACAAGCAAGAAAAACTCAAACAACCCGCATCAACAATTCCTAGATGACCCGCTATTAAAGCACTTCTTTGGGGACCAATCAGACGAGCAATCACAACATGAAACCAGCCTTGGATCTGGTGTGATCGTCAATGAAAATGGCCTCATTCTCACCAACCAGCATGTGATTGAATCGGCTGATGAGATTCAAGTTGCATTGGAGGATGGGCGAACAGTTAAAGCGCATGTTGTTGGTTCAGACCCAGATACTGACCTTGCGGTTCTTAAAATTGATGTTAAAAATCTTCCTGCCATTACTTTTGCTGATGCCGAGAAAAACAAAGTTGGCGATGTGGTGCTCGCCATTGGAAATCCTTTTGGAGTTGGCCAAACCGTGACGCAAGGCATTATCAGCGCCCTTGGCCGCAACCATTTAGGCATAAGCACTTTTGAAAACTTCATTCAAACGGATGCATCTATCAACCCCGGCAATTCAGGCGGGGCACTGATTGATGCAGATGGAAACTTAGTGGGAGTTAACAGCGCGATTTACTCTCGCAATGGTGGTTCTATGGGTATTGGCTTTGCCATCCCTGTTAGCATTGCCAAACAAGTAATGGAGCAAATCATTCGCCAGGGTAGCGTGACACGTGGCTGGATAGGTATTGAAGCTCAAGACATGACCGCCGAACTCGCTGAGTCATTTAAACTTAAAAACGCCCAAGGCTCTTTAATTGCAGGGATTATTAAAAATAGCCCGGCTGAACGGGCAGGGCTTAAAGCAGGCGATGTGTTGTTAGAAATAAACGGACTTCAGGTGATTGATAGTAGCAATATGCTTGGGCTTATTTCTGAATTAAAACCCAACAAACAAGCGATATTGAAAATCACCAGAAACCAAAAAGAGATTAATGTGCCGGTGATGATAGGTCGCAGACCTAAACTTGAAGCGAATTAGTCACTCGTGCGCGTTGCTACAAACCGTGCGACAAAGACCCCAGCCTCGTACAAGAACCACAAAGGCACAGCCAACATAATTTGTGAAATCACATCTGGTGGCGTCAAAATTGCACCTACAATAAACGCCCCAACAATCACGTAAGGCCTCGCTTCTTTTAGCATCTCGACTTTGACAATATTAAATTTCACCAAAACAACCACGGCAATGGGCACTTCAAAAGCCAATCCAAATGAGACAAACATCGTTGTTACAAAATCCAAATAGCTACCGATATCTGTCATCACAGCCACACCCTCAGGTGCTGACGCCGTGATAAATCCAAACAACACAGGAAAGACAGCAAAGTAAGCGAAAGCCATTCCAGCAAGGAAGAGCAAAGTGCTGGCGACAATCAACGGGCCGATAAAACGCCGCTCATGCGCATAAAGCCCCGGCGCAACAAATGCCCAAGCTTGGTAAAGTGTGTAAGGTAAAGAGACGACAATTGCGACCAAAGTAGAAACTTTCATTGGGACTAAAAAAGGCGTGGTGACCGCAGTGGCTATCATCTGCGTACCTGCTGGCATATGGCTTAAAAGCGGCTGCGCCAGCCAAGTATAAAGCTCGTTTGAAAATGGCAGAAAAGCAATGACACAAACGACCAAACCCAAGACAATTTTAAGTAAGCGGTTTCGCAATTCAAGCAAATGCGAAATGAAAGTCTCTGTCACGCTCATTTGGACTTGGATTTTCTGATGGTTTTCGGCTTTGGATCTTCTAATTGGAGCTCAGTTTGCGCTTGAGGGATTGCGCTTGGCGCGAGAATGCTGTTTTCTACTTGCTTAGATTGCGCCTGAATTTCTTGCTGCAATTTTTTGAGGTCTTCAAATTGCATTTCGCGCTCAACTTCAGACTTCACATTATTAACATAGCGCTGCATACGCCCTAACAACGCGCCTGCTGTGCGGGCGACCTTAGGAAGTCTTTCAGGGCCGATAACAATCATTGCAACAACTGCGATGAGTACCAGCTCTGAAAATCCTACATCAAACATAAATTAGTGTTTCGTTTTATCAATCACTTCAGCATCGATTGTTTCAACTTTGCGACCCTCTTCAGGCTTTACTTCATCCTTCATCGCGTCTTTGAAGTTTTTGATAGCACCACCTAAATCACCACCAATATTACGCAGTCTTTTTGTACCAAATACGATAAGTGCAATCACCAAGATAACAATTAATTCTTTAAACATGAGATAACTCCTAATTAAGTCTTGGGTAAGTTCGAGCCGCCGCCAAACACATGGATATGAATGTGAAACACCTCTTGTCCGCCCTCACGGCCAGTATTAATCATAGTGCGAAAGCCCTTCAAGCCTTGCTCTGCAGCTAGCTTAGGTGCCAACAGCAGCATCTTGCCAAGCAAAGCCTGATGAGACGGCTCTACTGATGCGAGACTTTCAATATGTAATTTTGGGACAATTAAAAAATGGATAGGCGCGATTGGATGGATGTCATGAAAAACGATGACATCTTCATCTTCAAAAATCTTTTTTGAAGGAATTTCACCTTTCGTGATTTTGCAAAAAATACAATCTGCACTCATTTTTTCTCTATCCTTGTCGAATCTAGTCTTTAGGACGTGAAGCTTTTTCAGCGATACCAGACAAACCTTCACGGCGTGCCAATTCATCCAAAACGTCCTGTGCACTCAAACCAGCTTGGGCAAGCATTACCATGGTGTGAAACCACAAATCAGCAGTTTCATAAATCAAGTCTTCTTTACTGCCATCTTTAGCAGCAATAATAGTTTCAGCGGCTTCCTCACCAACTTTTTTAAGGATGCTATTCATGCCTTTGCTGTACAACTTGGCGACGTAAGAGGTTTGTGGATCAGCCACTTTCCTGGCCTCTAGTAATTCAGTCAAGCGTTGAATGATGTCATTCATGTTTATAAATTTCCTCTGGATTTTTAATCACAGGTTTATCTGTTTTCCACTCACCATTTTCAAGTTTTTGGAAAA
>JBJOIS010000021.1:0-15541 GCA_046047035.1 Pseudomonadota bacterium | reverse complement strand
GAGCATCCCGCGCTACTGCTTTTGGTTCGTAATCAAGATTGCTGAAAACTGCTTCAACGCCTAATTTTTGAGCTTGTTTAACAACAATCTCTTTTGCGATGCCATATTCCACAATCAGGTCGCCACCATGATTTTGAAATGCTGCTTTAAGTTCTTTTAGGCTCTCCCAAATAAACTCCACCCGCCTATCCGCTTTATCTTGAAGCTGATTAAGGATTTCAGTGTCAAAAATAAAGAGACAAAACACCTGCTCAGAATTTTTAAGCGCATGGTAAAGCGCAGCGTGGTCGTAATCACGTAAATCTCGGCGAAACCATACTAAAGATTTATTGTATTTTTGCATGGTATTTTGGGGTCACGAAAAACGCGATTACTCTCGATGATAGGGATGATGGTTAATGACAGACCAAGCGCGATAAAGTTGCTCTGCGAGCACAACGCGCACCATGCCATGTGGCAAAGTGAGCTTAGATAAGCTCCATAGCCAATCGGCATTTTTCTTGATATCTGGATGCAGACCATCTGCGCCACCAATAATCAGGCAAACATCACGCCCATTTCCTAGCCAGCCGCTCATGCGTTCAGCCAATTGTAGCGTGGTGACCTCTGCGCCGCGCTCATCGAGCGCGACAACATAATCTTTGCCGCAGGCTTCTAAAATACGCTTGGCTTCTGCTTCTTGAACAACGGTAGAATTTTTGCCCGCAGCGCGTTTGTCTGGTTTGATTTCGATGATATCGACACTAGCTTCACGCGGCATGCGTTTGATGTATTCAGCGCAAGCTTGCTCCACCCAAGTTGGCATTTTGTGACCAACACTGATGATGCGTATTTTCATGATGACTGATGCTTGCGTGACAAGCGATAAAGATTTAAGGCGCTTTGGTGTCGTTGGTGATGTGACGATTGCCTTCAGCCGCACCCCAAAGTTGCTCTAGATTGTAGTATGCGCGTGTCGCTGGGAGCATTATGTGAACAATAATATCGCCCAAATCAACCAACACCCATTCACCCTCACGTTCACCTTCGGTGCCACGTGCTTCAACGCCAAGCTCTTTTAATTTCACAATGACATTGTTTGCCATCGCTTTGGTTTGGCGTGATGAACTTGCATTAGCCACAATCATGTAACTAGCCATGGAGGTCAGTTTACGTACATCCATTACGGTGATGTCATAGCCTTTGATGTCTTCAAGCGCGTCAACGACGGCTTGTTTCATTGCTTCTAATTCCATGGGGCTACTTTCTTGTGTTGAATCTGTTGGCAAATTTTAGTGTGTGAGGCTTAAGCCGCTTGCACAGGGATGTCGCGACGTTGGTCGACGATACGATTATCTTGGTCAACGTAAACGAGTTGTGGTTTGAATTTTTCGAGTTCTAATTCGGTATAGCTAGCATAGCTGGCAATAATCAATAAATTGCCGGGTTCTGCTTTACGCGCTGCTGCACCGTTCACAGAGATGATGCCAGAGCCACGTTGCGCACGAATAGCGTACGTAGTGAAACGCTCACCATTGCTGATGTTATAGATGTCGATTTGTTGATACTCATGAATGTCAGCTGCATCAAGTAAATCTTCATCAATCGCACATGAGCCCTCATAGTCCAGCTCCGAATGCGTACAGCGCACCCGATGCAATTTGGATTTGAGCATGGTTCTTTGCATGGTTTCCCTATGTGTTTGATTGAAAAGCACGCACATTATAGTCGCTTACTCGCGGCCGCGCAAAATTACAAAAACTTAGGCTCTCCTTACAGCCGAGAGGCTAGTCAGACTTTAGAGTGAACTCAATATTATCAATTAAACGAGTTGTGCCCTGACGTGCGGCACCTAGCACGACTAATTTGAGGTCTGCGCTTGTGGCACGCAGAAGAGTTTCTGCTGAACGAATAGAAATGTAATCCACTATCCAGCCAAGTTGCGTTAAAAATTCTGCGGTTTGTGTTTCTAGTGCAGCAAAGTCTGTGCGGCCTTGTTTTACAGCGTCGACTAAGAGGCCTAGGGCGCGATATAGTCGTGGGGCTTCTAGTTTTTGTGCGGGAGTTAAATAGCCATTCCGAGAACTCATTGCCAATCCATCTGCTTCACGTTTGGTATCGCCAGCAATAATTTCAATCGGCAAATTCAATTGCTTCACCATGTCGCGAATGATGAAAAGTTGCTGGAAGTCTTTCTTCCCAAAAATGGCGACTCTTGTTTTGGTGCCATTAAAAAATACAAGATTGAATAATTTGAGCACGACCGTCGCCATGCCTGAGAAGTGTCCAGGCCGAGCTGCCCCGCAGAGTTCATTGGCGACACTGGGTAGGTTGATAGTGATGCTTTGATGCGTGTTGTGAGTTGATGCGTCAAAGTCTGGATAGATTTCTTGCTCGCTAGGAGTGAAAACAACATCTGCGCCAGCCGCTTTTAATTTTTCTAAATCGGCATCTAGGGTGCGCGGATATTTAGTCAAGTCTTCGTTTGCGCCGAACTGCAATGGGTTTACAAAGATGCTCACAACGACACATGCATTTTTGGTTTTTGCTAGCTCAACGAGTTGAATATGGCCTGCGTGCAAGTTGCCCATGGTCGGCACGAAGGCTATTGCACTTTGTGTTGCTAATGCTTGAGACAGCTCATGAGCGGTTTTGACGATTTGCATAAATTAATAGCTGTGTTCTGGGCTAGGGAAGGTATTGTTCTTTACAGCTTCTACATAAGCTTGAACGGCGCTTTGAATGCTACAGTTTCCCGGAGAGTTTTCTGCTAAAAAGTTTTTAGCAAAGCGCGGCGATTTAAACGTTTCAGGTTTTTTTGATGCCGGGCCTGTGTAAATGCCGAGCAGGTCTTGAATGACCAGCACTTGACCATCGCAATCCGCCCCCGCACCGATCCCGATGGTTGGTGCGTTAATTGACTCGGTGATGTTCTTTGCGAGCAGAGCGGGTACCATTTCAAGTAGCACAAAACGCACACCGACCTTGTCCATGGCAACAGCATCCTGCAAGATATTTTGTGCGCTCTCATCTGTCTTGCCTTGAATGCGATAGCCACCAAGCTGTATAACGGATTGTGGGGTGAAGCCAAGGTGCGCACACACCGGGATGCCATGCTCGATGAGATATTGTGCCGTGTTAACGATCTCGCCGCCGCCCTCTATCTTGACGATGTCTGCGCCTGCAGCGATCAGTCTCTTCGCGTTAAGCAAGGCAGTTTCTTTGCTGAGTTCGTAGCTGCCGGCAGGCATGTCAGTCATGATGGAGCAGTCTGTCCTGCCTGCTGCGACTGATTTTGTATGGTATTCCATATCTTCGATGGAAACGTTTAATGTGTTTTCAGCGCCCTGTAATACCATGCCTAGTGAGTCGCCAACTAACAGCATATCCACCCCTGCCGCCTCGCTGAGCTTGGCAAAAGTTGCGTCGTAACAGGTGAGCATGGCGACTTTTTCGCCGCGTCCAATCAGAGCATTGATCTTTGATAGCGACATGGCGTTTTAATCCCAAACGGGATTGAAGAATTCGCGGCGGCTTTGTACTTGCATAATACGCTCCACTAGCAAGTCGAGCGCCTCTTCGCTGGTGGTGATGTTGATTTTTTCGTTGTTGACGATAAGCAGCGGTGAGCTGTCGTAAACATGGAAGAATTCACTATATGCGTCAGAGAGCCGCGTTAAATAATCACGCGAGATATCTTGTTCGTAACTGACGTTCCGCTGTTCAACCCTCTCAAGAAGTGTTTCCACAGGCGTTTGCAAATAGATGACTAAGTCTGGCTTCGCTGCCTGCACTTGCATGTTCTGATAAATCTGACGGTAGAGAGAGAACTCTTCGTCATTTAAATTGAGGCGCGCAAACAACGAATCTTTTTCTAGGAAGAAGTCAGCAATGGTTGCATCACCAAAAATATCGCGCTGATTCAGATCGCGAATTTGATTGCCACGCTGATTTAAAAAGAACAGCTGTGTCGGCAAAGCATAGCGCTCGGGGTCTTGATAGAAGCGCGCTAAAAAAGGATTGGCTTCAGCTTTTTCAAGCAATAAATTCACAGGGAAGCGGTCGGCTAGTTTACGGGCAAGGGTTGTCTTGCCACTGCCGATGGGGCCCTCAATCACGATGTAGGGAAATTTTTCTGTGATATTCGTTTTCACGTTTATGCCCGTTACTTATTCTCTTTGCAAAATTAAAGTTTGCTAACGCCTTGATTATCGCATTTTGCAGCAAGCTCGTCAGCGTATCCATGGTTGCCGATGCTAATTTTTGGTGCAATTTCTGCAAGCGGTAGCATCACAAAGCCGCGGGTGTGCATTCTTGGATGCGGCAAGGTTAGCGCTGGTGTGTTTGTTGCAACGCCCTCGTAAAGTAGTACATCTAAATCCAAGACTCTTGGCGCGTTGGGGAACGGGCGCTCTCTGCCATGCTGCGTCTCTATCTCTAGAAGCGTATGCAGTAACGCTAAGGGATTTAGGTCAGTTTCAATTTCCGCCACAGCGTTGATGAAGTCGGGCTGGTTGTCATAACCGACAGGCACGGTTCTGTAGAGGGATGATGCTTTGATGAGCTTAATATTGGTCGTGTTTGCGATGGTTTCTAAAGCCCGCTCAACTTGCGCTTGCGGGTCTTGTAGGTTGCTACCTAACGCGATAAAAGCTTGATGCATTATTGTGCGGCAGGTTTTCTTCTGCGACGGCGACGCGGTTTGTGTTCAGGCGTATTGCTGGCCGGCACGCTTTTTAAGAGGCTGATGCGTTGCTCAGGATTTTCATCAGCAAACTTCGTCCACCACTCACCGAGCTCCATTGGGGCTTCGCCAGACTCGCAGCGTAACAATAAAAAGTCATAAGCTGCGCGATAGCGAGGGTGTTGCAGTAAGCCAAAAGGACGCTTACCGACGCGCATTTCAAAGCGTGGTTGCAAGCCCCAAATCTCTTTCATGGTAGTGCTGTAGCGTTTGTGAATCGCAAGTTTTTCAGCTTGGATGTCACTCACCTCTGTCATCGCCATGTGGAGCGCAGGGATCGGGCGGTTGCCTTGTTTTTGGTAACGCTGCCATGCCACAAGCACCTCGTGCCAAAGCAGGGTCGCGAATAAGAAGCCTGGTGAAACTGGTTTCTCAGCAAGTACCCGGGTGTCGGTATTTTTGAGCGCTAAGTTGACAAACTTAGCGCCGATTGGCTGTTCGAGTACCACGTCTAACAGTGGTAATAGGCCATGATGTAGGCCGTGTTTTCGGAGTTGCACTGCGCTCTCGATGGCATGGCCGGATAAGAACAATTTAAGCATCTCGTCGAAGAGGCGTGATGGAGGCACGTCGTTTAATAGTTCGGCGAGCTTAGGGATAGGCGACTCTGTCGCGGCATCTATCTTTAAGCCCAACTTTGCTGATAGACGCACCGCTCTGAGCATGCGAACCGGGTCTTCGCGGTAGCGGGTGACTGGGTCGCCGATCATTTTCAGAACGCCTGCTTGAATGTCAGCGACGCCATTATGAAAGTCGAGGACATCTTCAGTTGCAGGGTCGTAATAGAGGGCGTTGGCGGTGAAGTCGCGGCGAACCGCATCCTCTTCTTGGTTGCCGAACACATTATCACGCAGAATTCGGCCAGAGTCGGCCACCTGGTTGTCGTCACTCTCGCCTAGATGGCTGCCGCGGAAGGTTGAGACCTCGATGGTTTCATCGCCAAACATGACGTGCACGAGTCTGAATCGACGACCAATAATACGTGAGCGGCGAAATACTCGGTTGACTTGTTCTGGTGTGGCGTCTGTGGCGACATCGAAATCTTTAGGGCGTTTTTTGAGCAGTAGGTCGCGCACTGCGCCGCCGACGATGTAGGCTTCGAAGCCTGCCTTTTGCAAGCCCTCGGTGGTTTTAACGGCTGCACTGCTGAGGAGGCGCCGGTCTATGCGATGCGTTTTGCTAGAGATACGTTTGGCGTTATGGTCCGCACCTTGATGAGGGCGGGCATGTTGCTTCGTGGTTTCATGCTTGGCGGATTTGTCTTTTTTCGAAAATACGCGCTGCAGTAGTTTTTTTATCATTCAGTTTGAAGCTCGGTTGTGCTTAATTTAAGCCTTATTATGCCACAAGACATCTGGCACGTTAGACGCTTGGTTGATGCTGCGGCACATCACAAACAATAAGTCGGATAGTCGGTTGATGTACTGTAACGAGATCACGGTGACGGTTTCATCACGGTTCAGTTTAATCATTGAGCGTTCAGCGCGACGACAAACTGTGCGGGCTAGATGACAGTAAGCAGATGCGCGTGTACCGCCAGGCAAGATAAATTCTTTTAGTGAGGGTAGGGGCTCGTTTAGCTCGTCCAGCACATTCTCTAGTGCAGTCACGCGCTCAATTTGTAGCATGGTGTAGCCGGGAATGCAGATCTCACCGCCCACGTCGAATAGGTCATGTTGCACATCATCAAGCGTGCTGCGAATCAGTTCAGGTAAGGGCTCGGTGAGCAGTATGCCAATGACCGCGTTGAGTTCATCCACGTCGCCCAAGGCATCAATGCGTAAGCTATCTTTGTTGACGCGTGAGCCGTCACCAAGACCCGTTGTCCCCGTGTCGCCTGTTCTCGTATAAATTTTGCTCAACCTGTTTGCCATGACGTGCTCCTATTAGCGACTTATTTATTGCCATTGTAACCGATGCGTCTCATAGAAAATGACATTCTGGTATGAGTTCGGCTAAACTCATGGGCATGCAAAACAAGATCAACTCATCAGCATTGCCTATCGGGGTCTTTGATTCCGGGGTTGGTGGCATCTCTGTTCTCAAGCACATTCGTGACCTGATGCCGCATGAGAATCTTATCTATGTGGCCGACTCAAGACATGCGCCTTATGGCAATCAAACGCCTGAGTTTATTGAAGAGCGCAGCTTTTGGCTCGCTGAATTTTTAATGAGACAGGGTGTTAAGGCCTTAGTCGTGGCTTGCAATACCGCGACCGCGGCGGCTGTTTCTGGCTTGCGTGAGCGCTATCCTGAGCTAACGATTATCGGCATGGAGCCGGCGGTAAAGCCGGCGGTGGCCGCGACTAAAACAGGGGTGGTTGGGGTGCTTGCGACCAGCGGCACATTAAAAAGCGCACAGTTTGCCGCCTTGCTTGAACACTATGGCCAAGGGGTTGAGGTTGTGACACAGGCCTGTATTGGTTTGGTGGAGTGTGTTGAAAAAGGTGAGTTAACTAGCCCTTCAACGCTAGCCTTATTAAAACAATATGTGAAACCTTTGCTCGATGCTAAAGCGGATACGATTGTTTTGGGATGTACGCATTACCCATTTGTCCGTACTTTAATTGAAGAGCTAGTAGGTAAAAATGTGGTGTTGATTGATACAGGCGCTGCTGTAGCTAAACACTTAAAGCACCGTCTGCAAGAAAATCAATTGCTGTGTGCTTGTGATGAATTGGGTGATGTTAGTTTTTGGTCTAACAATGAAGCGGCGGATAGTGCGAAAGTAATCAGTGCTTTGTGGGGAGATCAAGTGAGCGTTACTCACTTAATTTAAATTTAAGTTGAGCTTGATTTAAAACTTAGTGGTGTCCTGCTTTTTCGCCAGCTTTTAGTTGGTATTTTGTACCGCAGTATGGGCAACTTGCCTTGCCTGTTTCAGATAAATCCAAAAACACGCGTGGGTGAGAACACCACAAAGCAACCTCACCCGTCGGGCAGTGCAGTGGTAAATCTTTTGCGCTGACTTGGATGGTTTTACTGTTGTTTGCCATGTGGTGTTTCCTTAATTTGTCTAAATTTAATCTTCTAATTAAACTAACGTTAGCCAGTCAGCGTGTTTAGCTGACTTACCTTGCACGATATCGAAATACATACTTTGCAATTTTTCAGTAATCGGGCCACGTTTACCATCGCCAATCGCGCGGTTATCAAGCTCGCGGATAGGCGTGACTTCAGCTGCTGTGCCAGTAAAGAAGGCCTCGTCTGCTGAGTACACTTCATCACGTGTGATGCGTTTCTCAACCACTTGCAAGCCAATCTCGCCAGCCAATTGCACGATGGTGTCACGTGTGATGCCTTCTAATGCGCTAGTTAGGTCCGGTGTGATTAGTTTGCCGTTACGAACGATAAATACGTTCTCGCCAGAACCCTCAGCCACAAAGCCGTCCACGTCTAGTAATAATGCTTCATCGTAACCATCTTGCGCTGCCTCTTGGTGTGCCAAGATAGAGTTCATGTAGTTACCGTTTGCCTTGGCTTTACACATGGTGATGTTCACATGGTGACGCGAGAAAGACGATGTCTTCACGCGGATACCATTCTTAATCGCATCATCACCCATGTAAGCGCCCCAAGTCCAAGCGGCAACAATCACGTGCGTTGATAATGTTTTTGCTGAGATGCCCATCGCTTCAGGGCCGTAAAATGCCATTGGGCGCATGTAAGCTGACTCAAGATTGTTTTCACGCACCGCTGCTTTTTGTGCTTCCATCAGTGTTGCTTTATCAAAAGGCATCTTCATGCCTAAGATATGTGCTGAACGGAAAAGTCGGTCGGTGTGTTCTTTCAAACGGAAAATTGCAGCACCTTTATCGGTCTTGTATGCACGCACGCCTTCGAACACACCCATGCCGTAATGCAATGTGTGGCTGAGGACGTGGGTTGTGGCGCTTCGCCAATCCACCATCTTGCCGTCATACCAAATAAGACCGTCGCGGTCAGCCATCGATTTGGCTACTGCCATGATAATTCTCCAGCGTGCAAAAAAGCTCAATTGTAAACGCTCGCCCGCGTGCTGAATAGACGAAATGCGCTTTACTTAATTAAATGCACTTAATTTTTTATATAAATGCAATTAAAAATAAGTAGTAAGGAATTTTTGTTCGGCTTTGATTGTCTTCCATTAACAATTGCTAACAAATTTTACGCTTCGTTACGATTAGAATCGTGAGCCGACAAAGACGCGCTATATGTCTTGGCATGATTTTCGTGTGTTTGTTCATCATGAATTGATTTATGTCAAAGCAACTGGATTTTATTTACGGCATCCTCGCACCATGTCACTTTGCCGTTAATTAAGCTTAATTAAGTAGTCAATGTGCACAAGTGAGTGAAATATGAAAAAGATTCTATGGGTGTTGTTGGTTTTATTGTTAAGCGCATGTGGCGCTGATAACAAGCCAAGTGCCCCGTTGGTTGGCACAGATATTACTGGCGCCGACTTCGCAAAAGATTTTAGTTTGCTAGATCATCATGGCCAAAAGCGCCAACTAAAAGATTATCTAGGTAAGACTGTGGTGATGTTTTTTGGTTATACGCACTGCCCAGATGTTTGTCCGACCACGATGGCGGACATGGCAAAAGTCATGAAGTTACTGGGTGAGCAGGCGAATCAGGTGCAGGTAATATTTATCACGCTTGATCCAGAACGAGATACGCAAGAGGTGCTGGCGAAATATGTGCCAAGTTTTGATGAGCGTTTTGTAGGGCTTTATGGCAACGCGGCGCAGACCGCTGAAGTGGCCAAGACCTACAAGGTGTTCTACCAGAAGCAGGTGGAAGCTGGAAAATCAGGCTACACCATTGATCATAGCGCAGGCAGTTACGTCTATGACAAAACAGGAAAAGTAAGGATTTATTTCAAGTACGGCCAAAAGCCAAATGAAATGGTCAGTGACTTAAAGCAGATTATGTAATTCAAGCTGGTTTGTTTTTAAGTGAAGTAAAAGTAGTGAGATGTAGAAGGTTTTAAGTTAATCATTTTAGTTTTAGGAGGCGTGGTTATGACGACTACGAGTGTTACAAATACTGAACAGTACAACTATGACGTGATTCGAAAGTTCGCCATCATGACTTTGGTCTGGGGCGTGGTAGGGATGTTGGTTGGCGTGTATATCGCCTCCGAACTTGCTTTCCCTGCCTTGAACTTCGATATTCCATACATCACTTTTGGTCGCTTGCGTCCTGTGCATACAGGTGCGGTGATTTTTGGTTTTGGTGGTAGCGCGTTGTTTGCAACGTCTTATTACATCGTGCAACGTACCTGTCAGGCGCGCTTATTCAGTAGTGGCTTGGCAAGTTTCACGTTCTGGGGTTGGCAGTCAATTATCGTTCTGGCGGCATTGGGCGATGTGATGGGCTACACACAGGGTCGTGAGTACGCAGAGATGGAATGGCCGATCGACTTGTTGATTGAAGTGGTTTGGGTTGGTTACCTTGTGCTGTTCGTTGGAACACTGATGAAGCGTAAGCAACCACATATCTATGTAGCCAACTGGTTCTATGTTGCGTTTATCTTGGCAACAGCCTTGCTACATACATTCAACAATCTTGCAGTGCCTGTGAGTTTGTTCTCAATGAAGTCATACAGTCTGTTCTCAGGTGCGCAAGATGCGATGACACAATGGTGGTATGGCCATAACGCTGTAGGTTTCTTCTTAACAGCTGCGTTCTTGGGCATGATGTACTACTTTGTACCTAAACAAGCAGGTCGTCCTGTTTACTCATACCGTCTTTCAGTGTTGCACTTTTGGGCGTTGATTTTCTTGTACATGTGGGCTGGTGCGCATCACTTGCACTGGACAGCGATTCCTGACTGGACATCAACATTAGCTGCAACATTCTCAATCATGCTATTGCTTCCATCATGGGGCGGTATGGTGAACGGTATCCTGACACTGTCTGGTGCCTGGGACAAAATGCGTACTGACCCAATCATCCGTTTCTTGATCGTGTCTTTATCTTTCTACGGCATGTCTACATTCGAAGGTCCTGTGATGTCATTGAAAGACGTGAACGCGCTTTCACATTACACAGACTGGACAATTGGTCACGTTCACTCAGGTGCGCTTGGTTGGGTTGCGATGGTTACTTTTGGTAGCTTCTATCACATGATCCCTAAGCTCTGGAACACGAAAATGTTCAGCAATCGCCTAATCAACATCCATTTCTGGTTAGCAACGATTGGTATCTTGCTCTACATCACTGCGATGTGGATCTCGGGCATCATGCAAGGTTTGATGTGGCGTGCGTTTGATGACTTCGGCAACTTGCAATACGCCTTCATCGAATCTGTTGCTGCAGCGCATAACCTTTACATCATGCGTGCGGTAGGCGGTCTGTTCTTCTTAAGCGGTATGGTTTTGATGTGCTACAACATGTACAAAACCATCAAGAGCGGTTCGACTGAACAGGCTTAAGCTTTAAGCCGATATAAGCCTTAACGATTAAAAAGCTGGAGTTACCATGAAGCATGACAAAATTGAACGTAATGTAGGGATCTTGATTATCTTAACCATGCTCGCAATTAGCGCGGGTGGTTTAGTAGAAATCGTTCCACTATTCTTTATTAAAGAGACCGTAGAGAAGGTTGATGGCGTCCGTCCATACAGCCCGCTTGAATTGCGTGGTCGTGACATTTACATTCGTGAGGGCTGTTACCTATGTCACTCACAAATGATTCGTCCGTTCCGTGATGAGGCGCTACGTTATGGTCACTACTCATTGGCTGCAGAATCTAAGTACGACCATCCATTCCAATGGGGTTCAAAACGTACTGGTCCTGATTTGGCTCGTGTTGGTGGTAAATACTCTAACGACTGGCAAACGCAGCATTTAACAGCGCCACGTTCATTAGTGCCGCAATCAGTGATGCCTAACTACCCATGGTTAAGCAAAACTGAGTTGGACTACTCCGACATTCAAGGCCGTATGAAAGCTTTGCGTGTGACAGGTGTTCCATACTCAAACAGCAAGGCTGAGTTCGACAAGAACGTGAAAGACTTTGGCGAAGAAACTGCTAAAAACTTACACATTCCTGATGCAGAGAAAAACCTCATCGCGCAAGCGCAAGCAGGTAATTACGACACCAATCCAGACAAGTTAACTGAAATGGATGCCTTGGTTTCTTACCTACAATTGCTTGGCACGATGGTTGATTTTAGAAAATATGATGATGACTACTTTGCTAAATTCCGCTAATCGCGCGGTTTGCAAGGGGTTGTTGAAGATGAATATTTTGGCAAAAGGATATTGAGATGGAATGGCTAATGTGGTTTACCAAGTTTGAAAATACCAAGCCGGTATCGCTGGTTATTTTCTTTGGCTTGTTCTGCGGGGTGCTTGTCTACCTCTACGGCAGCAAGCAGCGCGGTGCGCAATTAGAAAGTTTTAAGAACATACCTTTGCAAGATGACGACATTTAAGTAGGGAATAATCATGAGTCAGGACAACAAAAAAGTAACAGTCGAGACCACTGGTCACGTATGGGATGATGATTTGCAAGAGCTGAATAATCCGCTACCACGTTGGTGGATTTGGGGCTTTTACATCACTTTCGGGTTTGCGCTCGTTTATTGGTTGTTTTACCCAGCATGGCCAATTGCTAGTTCATACACCAAAGGCGTTCCTGGTTTAAACAACATCACTTACGTTGCGACTAAGGTAGATGGCACGCAAGAAACAAAGACCACCCACTGGAACATGCGTTCTAAGTTGATGGTTGAGATGAATGAGCTTCACAAAGAGCAGAAGCCTTACTTTGATAAAGTGGCTGGTAAATCATTCGAAGATGTTTCTAAGGATGCAGAGTTGATGCAGTTCGTGAACTCAGCGGGTAAGACACTGTTTTCAGATAACTGCGCGCCATGTCACCAAGCAGGTGGTCAAGGTAAAGTTAAATTTGCACCTAATTTGACAGATGACTACTGGCAATATGGTGGTACATACGAAAACATCCAAACCACTATTGTGGGTGGTCGTCACGGTGTAATGCCAGCATTTAAAGCAATCTTGAGTGACGCTGAGCTGACTCAAGTGAGTCACTATGTGTTGAGCCTATCAGGCGAGCCAAATAATGCTGCTGCAGCAAAATTGGGCGATGCGATTTTCCACGGTGACAAAGCGGGTTGTTACGCATGTCACGGTGCGGAAGCCAAAGGTAACATTGCGATGGGTTCAGCGAACTTAACCGACAAGATTTGGTTGTGGCCAGATGTGTTGGGTGCGAAAACACCAGAAGCTAAATTAGCTGAAGTTAAAACCTTGATTTATGGTGGTATGGATAAAGGTGTAATGCCTGTTTGGGAAACACGTTTGAAACCAGAACAAATCAAACTGTTAACTGTGTATGTGCATGACAGCTTGGGCGGTGGTAAGTAATTCATCGTTCGTCATCAAAAGTCCTTGTTTGTAAGTTCAGTGTTTGTAAACACTAAACAAACAACTAGCAAAAAATCGTTGTAGTTGAACAGATAAAGGCTTGCAAGCAATTGCGAGCCTTTATTCTTTGAAAGAAAAAAATGCCAGATCAAGCAGAAAAGTCACTGTATCAAAAACATATCCCGATTGTGACGCGCTCAGTAAAAGGCCAATTTAGAACGTTTAAAACGGCCGTCATGTTGCTGGCATATACGGTGTATTTCTTACTGCCGTGGATGCCTTGGGCACGCGTGAGCGCTGCCTCACAGGCGATTCTTTTTGACCTGACGACTCGTCGATTCTTTATCTTTGATTTAATCGTCTACCCGCAAGATATTTTCTGGTTGGCGATGCTGCTCTTTATTGCTGCCGCCCTGTTATTTTTCGTGACCGGCTTGGTAGGGCGTGCATGGTGTGGCTACTTCTGTTTCCAAACCCTGTGGTCAGACATGTTCATTCAAATTGAGCACTTGATCCAAGGTGAACGCCCAGCAAGATTACGTCTCAAAAAACAAGATTGGAATCTTGAAAAGGTATTCAAACTCAGCGCCTCTCATGCGCTGATGATTTTGGTGTCGATGTGGACGGCCATTACCTTTGCTTGCTATTTCAGTTATGCGCCGACATTTGTTCATGATTTTTTCAATGGTACAGGCGTGCCTGGTGGCTATTTTGCAGTCTTGGTCTTAACGATTTTGACCTATATGGCTGGCGGTGTTGCACGTGAGCAAATCTGTTTGTATGCCTGTCCTTATGCGCGCTTTCAAGGGGTAATGTACGAAGCTGATACCTTGGCGGTGACTTACGACACTAAGCGCGGCGAAGGTGTAAAAGGTCGCACAATTCCTATTCATGGCTTAAAAACGCATGAAGAGCGCACGGCGGCTGGGCATGGCGATTGTATCGACTGCGGCTTCTGTGTGCAGGTTTGTCCAACCGGGATTGATATCCGCAACGGTCTGCAGTACCAATGTATCTCGTGCGGCTTGTGTATTGATGCCTGCGACAACATTATGGATTCTGTCGGCTATCCACGTGGACTGATTCGCTACGATTCAGAACGTAATATGGCGAGCCCAACGCCACATGCACCAAAAGTGATGTGGAAGCGCTTCAAAGTACTTGGTTATGCAGGTGCGATATTGTTAATGACCAGCGTGCTCTTCTATAACATCGGTACACGTAGTGATACGGAAGTGAATATTCAGCAAGTGCGTCAACCGCTTTTTGTGTTGCTATCAGATGGCAGTGTGCGTAATCGTTACCAAATTCACATTGTGAATAAAACTGAAACAGAACAAACTTACGAAGTGACGGTCAAGCACATACCTAAAGAGGCTTTGGATATGGGGAATATTCCAGAAATCAAAGTTCGCGCAGGTAAGGCCTTGGCAGTAAATGCTAAGATTAATTTGAGTCACGAGCTTGCTGAAAAAGTCCATGAATTTGAGTTCGAGATTACCCAAGTTTCAACGGGTGAAAAAATGGAATTAGAAGCGAGCTTTAATACGCCGAGAGAGCACGATTAATGTCACTATTTGCAAATGAACTCAGCATGACTGAAACCCTGTTTGGCGGCTTGGCCGTCGCTGCGGTTCTATTTTTTGTCGTGCGAAAAGTAGGGCTCTCTAATTTTTGGGCGGGCATCTTAAGTGGCGTTCTGCCGTTCATTGCCTACATCGCCTATAGCACACAGCACTGGCCTGGCGGTGATGTGCTCACGATTCATTTCGCCGTCTACCTTGCCAATGCAGGCCTGCTTATTGTGTTTGGTGGCATGCAGAAGAAAAAACAAAGCATGCATTGGGCACCAAAGTTAATTATTGGATTTTTTGTGGGCTTGGTCTTGCTCAATGCAATTTTCCTCTCCGTTGCCACCCGTGGATTGCCTGATTTACTCACACGCTCTGTTTTGCCTAACCCAGCTAATCGCCAAGTCCATACTGGCTTCCCTGGTGTGATTCCGCACGATAGAAACAAGCTTTATGAATCGCATGTGCAAGATATTGAGCAACAGAAAAATCTCGCGTGGAACGTTGATGTGCAAGGCTTGGATATTCTAAAGAACAATCTTGCATCAAATGTGGTGATTAAGCTATCCGATAAACAGCATCAGCCGATTATTGCCGCAACCGTGACCATTGAATTATGGCGCATGGCCAATAGTGCAGATGATCAAACGATACAGTTTTCTGAAACCAAGCCGGGTGAGTATCACGCCACCCTTCGTTTGTCTGATGAAGGTTTATGGTTGTCTGATCTTGAGATTGTTAAAGGTGAAGCGCACTACGCGCTGAAGCAACCTATTTCAGTAGGTCAATGAGTGTAAGTAATGCAGACGAGTGAACAGGCGAGTAAAACGCAATACAAAGCTGCCTGTTTTCATTGCGGCTTGCC
>JBJOIS010000020.1:0-16870 GCA_046047035.1 Pseudomonadota bacterium | reverse complement strand
CAACTAAAGAGGCAACTTGCTCCGCATTCAACGGCAGCGGCGGTAGGCCAACTGCAGAACGTTCAGCAATGTGGGTGTGGTAGGTGGTGAGCATTAAAATTCCAAGCTTTTAAATAAATGAATAATTAGCCGCAATTATACAGGCGACGCACATGGCTTCCAACGACAGCTTAAAAACTACTGACAAAACCTAGTGAATGAGATGCAATGAATATGCCAGAATTGGCGAATAGATTATTTAATAAAGAGATTTCGCAAAAGACGAGCCACAACTTCTATTTTCGGCGGACTTTTCCATGTCATCAAAGACCTTTGCTTGATAACCTTTGCCATGCGTGGATTCGATAAATACACGTATTTCATGCACGCTGACAATACCGTCATGGTCGGTGTCCATCGCAGCAATACTTTCAGCAACAGTCATGTAAGGCAAAGAAGAATATGGCGCATCTTCTTGTGCAAAGGCGGCACAGCTCATCAACGCCATGCACCAAAAGAAGACAAAATGTGGAATTAGCTTATTACTCATCATACAAAGATTACGCTTTTTTATGGGCCAGGAATACCGATATTGTATTTGTCAGCTAATCACATATTTAGTTTTATGCGTTTTAATCAAATAATCCATAAAATAATTCGTAAAATAATTCGTAAAATAAATATGGAAAAAGCACCATCTCGATTTATGAGTACGCCTGATGTAGGGTAAAATTAGAATACTCGCAATTTTGCAACAAATCAGCATCGAAAAAGGTTGTTTATGGAACTCACGCCACTTAATGCGCTATCTCCTTTGGATGGTCGCTATCAATCAAAAGTTGATCCCCTCCGCGCTTACTTTAGTGAATATGCGCTCATTAAACACCGCGCATTGGTCGAAGTTGAATGGCTTAAAGCCTTAGCTGCACTGCCTGAGATCGAAGAAGTTAAGCTATTTAGCCAAGAAACGATTAAAGAACTTGATGATGCGATTGCCAATTTTGGTGAAAAAGATGCATCGCAAGTGAAAGCCATTGAAGCACGTACAAACCATGATGTAAAAGCGCTTGAATATTGGCTTAAAGAAAAATTTGATGGTAATGCAGAAATCAAAAAAGCCAGTGAATTTATTCACTTTGCTTGCACCAGTGAGGATATCAACAACCTTTCTCATGCCTTGATGCTTAAGGGCGCACGCAATGGTGTAATGTTGCCGTTCTTGAACAATCTCATTGCACGTATGACTGAGCTATCTAAACAGTTAGCGGCGCAACCTATGCTTTCACGCACCCACGGTCAAACAGCCTCACCAACCACTATGGGCAAAGAGTTTGCTAACGTGGTGTACCGTTTACAACGCCAGCAAAAACAATTAGTGGCTAATGAGATTCTAGGCAAAATCAATGGTGCTGTAGGCAACTTCAATGCACACATATCAGCTTATCCAAATGTAGATTGGGAAAACTTCGCTAAACAATTTGTAGAAAACTTGGGCTTAACCTACAACCCAATGACTATCCAAATTGAGCCGCATGATTACATGGCTGAACTTTACGACAACTTGGCACGTATCAATACGATTCTGATTGATATTAACCGCGATATTTGGGGTTATGTTTCTGTTGGCTATTTCAAACAAAAACTTAAACCTGGTGAAGTTGGCTCTTCAACCATGCCGCATAAAGTAAATCCAATCGATTTTGAGAACTCAGAAGGCAATTTAGGCTTGGCGAATGCCATCCTCCGCCACCTTGCTGAAAAATTACCTATCTCTCGTTGGCAACGTGACCTCACCGACTCAACTGTACTTCGCAATATGGGGATCGCTTTTGGTTATACGCTTTTGGGTTATGACTCATGCTTACGCGGCTTAAATAAACTTGAAATCAACCCAGTAAAATTAGCTGACGATTTAGACAATAGCTGGGAAGTGCTTGCTGAGCCTATCCAAACGGTGATGCGTCGCTATGGCTACGAAAATCCATACGACACACTGAAAGAATACACACGCGGCAAAGCGATTTCTAAGGAGTCATTGCAGTCATTAATCGCAGAACTCAAAATCCCTGCTGAAGCTAAGCAATACTTGATGGACTTAACCCCTGCAACCTACATTGGTAAAGCAACAGCATTAGTGAACAACATCTAAATGACTGAAATCCTCGTTCTCTATTACTCACAAGGCGGCGCTGTGCGCGATATGGCGCAAAGCATAGCTCGCGGGGTTGAGGGCGTTTCAGGCGTAAAAGCACGCATTCGCACCGTGCCAAAAGTATCAGCCAATTGCGAAGCGACTGAGTCAGAAGTGCCTACAACAGGTGCACCTTATATTGAACTTCAAGATTTAGAAGACTGCGCTGGATTGGCACTTGGCAGCCCTACTCGCTTTGGTAATATGGCAGCCCCGATGAAGTATTTTTTAGATGGCACGACTAGCTTGTGGCTGAAAGGCGCATTGATTGGTAAACCTGCCGCGGTATTCACTTCCTCAGGTTCTATGCACGGGGGGAATGAAACCACCCTACTCACCATGATGTTGCCACTCATGCACCATGGCATGATTTTATTAGGCTTACCTTACTCGGAGCCTGCGCTTGGCAAAACCACTTCAGGTGGCACACCCTATGGTGCTAGCCATATTGGCGGCGCGATGGATGACAAACCTCTTAGTGATGATGAAAAGAAGCTATGCATCGCGCTAGGTAAGCGCCTTGCTGAAACCGCATTAAAGCTTTCCGCATAATGTCCAACACCGCCACCGTTCAAAAATTGCGACTCGGTGCGTCGATTAGCTTAATTGCCCTCATTGTTTTAAGTTTGGCTTGGGAAGGTGTTTTAGCGCCCATCAAACCCGAAGGTTCGAAGTTAGTACTTAAAGCAATTCCATTGTTATTGCCACTTTTTGGCATCCTCAATGGCCGTCGCTATACTTACCAATGGGCCAGCATGTTCATCTTGATATATTTCACTGAAGGCGCAGTAAGAGCCTGGGCTGACCAAGGCGTTTCGGCAAAACTAGCATTGGCTGAAGTTTTATTAACGACGATATTTTTCTATTGCACTATTTTTTACGCAAAATTAACAAGACCGTCAACGCAACAGTCACAAGAATAAGCGATATAATTTACTCATGTTGATTCTTTTATCTAACGACGATGGCTACCTTGCTCCAGGCCTTGCAACGCTTGCCGAGCACATTTCAAAAATCGCCGACATCGTTGTCGTAGCTCCAGAGCGTAATCGCAGTGGCGCCAGCAACTCACTCACATTAGATAGACCGCTCACAGTCCGCACCGCCAATAACGGCTTTCATTACGTGAATGGCACACCAACAGACTGCGTGCATTTAGCAGTGACAGGCTTAATTGATCAATTACCCGATATGGTGATTTCGGGCATCAACGATGGCGCGAATATGGGTGATGACACCATCTATTCGGGGACCGTTGCTGCAGCGATGGAAGGCTACTTACTTGGCATTCCATCTTTCGCCGTTTCAATGTCACAACACAATGCAAAGCATTTTGAAACAGCAGCCAAGGTGATTGTTGAGTTGATTGAACAATATAAAGCGAATGCATTTCCACCGCCTGTTTTAATGAACGTCAATGTGCCTGACGTACCTTATTCAGCACTAAAAGGCAAAGTGGTCACCCGCCTAGGCAAACGCCACAAGGCAGAGCCTGTGATTCAATCAAAATCACCACGAGGCGAAACACTTTACTGGGTGGGTCCTGCAGGTGCAGCGGCTGATGCTGGAGAAGGTACTGATTTTTATGCTGTAGCAAATAATCAAGTATCGCTCACACCGTTACAAGCTGACTTAACGCATCACAACCAATTAGATGCACTTAAAAACTGGGTGAAATAGCGTGATTAGAAATACCTCAGGCATCGGCATGACCTCACAACGCACACGCGACAGAATGCTATCTCGCTTGCGTGAACAAGGTATTAAAGACGAAGTGACGCTTTCTGCCATGGGTGAAATCCCACGCCATATTTTTGTAGACGAAGCCCTCGCCACGCGTGCTTATGAAGATGTTTCACTGCCGATTGGGTTCGGTCAAACAATCTCGCAACCTTATACTGTTGCAAAGATGACTGAAACACTGCGTGCAGGACGACCTTTAGGCAAAGTACTTGAAATTGGCACAGGCTGTGGTTACCAAACAGCAGTGCTTTCAAAAGTGGCGAGCGAAGTCTATTCTTTAGAACGTATTAGTCCGCTTGTGATGAAAGCCCGCAAACACTTGCGTGAAATTCGCATGAGCAACATCAAACTCAAACATGCAGACGGCACCATGGGCTTACCTGACTTTGGGCCGTTTGATGGCATTATCGTGACCGCTGCCGCTAGCCATATTCCTGATGATCTAGTCCACCAACTCGCCGTTGGAGGCCGCATGGTCATCCCTGTTGGCACCGATGAACAAATCTTGTATTTGATTGAGCACATCGACAATAACGGCACTTCAGAATTCAAGAAAACAAAACTTGAGCCTGTGAAGTTTGTCCCTTTGCTTGGCGGAACGAACTAATGAACTTGATTCCAAGTTTCAGCACTATCCTTTTAAGTCTAATTTTGACTGCTTGCTCAAGCACACCCAATCGAGCACCTGTGATTGACCGTTCGCCGGAACAACCTAAAGCAAAAATAACGCAAGCGCCTAAAAAAACAACAGTAAAAAATAACGCAAATGGCAAAGACTGGCGTCCAGACACTTACACCGTCAAAAAAGGCGATACGCTATATAGCATTGGGCTTGAGTTTGGTTACGATTACAAAGAAATTGCACAAAATAACAACATCAATGCACCTTACAATATTCGCGTAGGTCAGCAACTTAAAATCAAAAACAATAACCCTGCAAGCAACAAATCTGCTGAAGCTAATAATGATGATGTTGTCATTAAGCCGCTGAATAACGATAGCCAAATCACTCAAGCTCAAAATAGCAATGTGAGCACCGCGGACATTCCATCACTCAATTCACCCAAAGCGATACGTGAACCATATAGTGAACAGGCCGTAAGCAATAACACAACGCCTGCAAAAGCCGCCGAGACTAAAGCGGTTGAAGCAAAGCCGACAGAACCGAAGCCTGCAGATGCTGCAGTTGCCATTGAAGATACGATTGATTGGGGTTTGCCAACGAAGGGAAAAATCAAAACAGCCTTTAATGAAGGTGCAAGCGCCAAGGGCATCGATATTGAAGGCACCATGGGGCAAGACATTAACGCGGCGGGCAATGGCAAAGTGATTTACAACGGCTCAGACTTGCGCGGCTACGGTAATTTAGTCATCGTTAAACATAATAAAGACTACTTATCTGTGTATGCGCACAACAGTAAGATTTTAGTCAAAGAAGGCCAAGCAGTGGTTAAAGGCCAAAAGATTGCTGAAATGGGCAACTCTGGAACTGATGCAATCAAGCTACACTTCGAGATTCGTTATCAAGGCAAATCAATAGACCCAACTAAGTTTTTGACTGGCTTATAAATACAAGTTCTTATGCCAGCACTGGTTTTATAGCCCATAAAAAAGCCGCTTGTATAAGCGGCTTTTTTACATTCTAAAATTAATTATTTTTTATCTTGATCTGCGTAGTATTCGCGCACTTGTGTCATATCGAAATCACGTGCCCATTCGATAATTTTATCGAGTGCTGGCGCACCGATTTCACCTTGTTGCGCATGGATACCTGCTTGCTCGCGAATAATTAAAATGCCAGGAATTTTGCTCACTTCAAAGTATTCAGCAATTTCTGGATTTTCTTCAGTATTAACCATACCAAACAAAATGTCAGGATTCTTTTCTGCAGCAGCTTCAATCACAGGCGTAAAAGCAACACATGGCTCACACCAAGGCGCCCAGAAATCAACGACCACAAATGGATTGTTGACGATGGTTTCTTTGAAGTTTTCTTTGTTCAGTTCAACTACAGCCATGATATTTCCTATCGTTAATCTTTTTTAGTGGCGGTATTCTATCAGATGCCCTGCAAATACCGAAACTCACTAATAACAAACCATCCAACAAACCTTAAATAATAGGCTTATCCCAAGCGCCATCAAAAAACAAAGCGCCCAATTCACGGCGGCTTCGTGGTGATGTTTCACGCGCAAGCAAATCACCCTTTACTGTCGTAATATCCGCTAAATAGCCAACCGAAATCATCGCCATCAAAGTAAATTGTGCTGGAATGTTAAAAGTAGCACGGGCTTTATCGGCATTAAAACCACCCAATTGATGTGCGCTTAAACCCATGCTACTTGCTTGCAAACAAAGATTTTGAGCTGCCGCACCAGTGTCGTACTCAGCCCAGCGGTTAGCCTGGCCATTTTTACTAAACAAAGTGTCCGCGCAAATCAAACAAAGAAATGGCGCATCTTTTACCCAAGATTGATTGCCTTCCACAAGACAGTCAAAAGCTTGTTGCCATGCCTTGGTATCTACGCCTTTATTCCACACCAAAATGCGCCAAGGCTGATCCCCCATGCAAGAAGGCGCCCAGCGAGCGGCCTCTAGCAAAGCGATAGTTTGGTCATGGGTAACTGGCTTGCTGGCATCATACGCACGCCCACTCCAACGCTCTGCAATGATAGGGTCGATAGCTACTTGGGTAATCGCTGGTTTTTTCATGGCTTTAATTTTTAAGTTTAACTCTTACAAAGTTGGGTAGTCGGTATAGCCTTTTTCAGTACCACCGTAAAAGCTTTTTGAATCCGCCTCATTAAGAGGAGTATCTTGACGGAAACGTTCAACTAAATCAGGATTTGAAATAAACGGCACGCCATATGCCACCGCATCTGCATAACCACTGGCAATTGCAGCATTACCGCGAGCTTTGTCGTAAGACAAATTCGCCATATAAGGCGATTTGCAAAGTTTACGCATCGCATCAAAATCAAACGCGTCAGCTACGCCACCACCATGAATACCACCTTCAACCACGTGCAAATAGGCCAATTTGAATTGGTTTAATTGCTCGGTCACGTAATTAAATACCACCTGGGGGTTGCTGTCTTTCATATCGTTAAATGGATTTACTGGTGAAAGACGCAGACCAACTTTATCGGAACCAATTGCGTCCACCACAGCTTTTGTGACTTCCATTAAGAAGCGTGCGCGGTTTTCAATGCTACCACCGTAAATGTCAGAACGTTTATTGCTACCATCGCGCAAGAATTGGTCTAACAAGTAACCATTAGCAGAATGAATTTCTACGCCATCAAAACCTGCTTTAATCGCATTCTTACTGGCCTGAACATAATCCGCCACAATCCCCGGCAATTCGCTCGCATCTAAAGCGCGCGGTTCAACATAATCCACCAAGCCATTAAACGTAAATGCCTTACCCGCTGGCTTGACTGCCGAAGGCGCAACCGGTGTCGCACCATTTAATAGCGTTGGATGTGAAATACGGCCCACATGCCACAACTGAATCACAATTTTTCCGCCTTTGGCGTGCACAGCATCTGTGACTTTTTTCCAACCAGCAACTTGGGCATCAGTATAAATGCCTGGTAATAAAGGATAGCCGTGACCCATAGGCGAGATTGGCGTAGCTTCTGTAATAATCAAACCAGCTGTTGCACGTTGTTCATAGTAAGTCACATTAATGTCTTGCGGAACGCCTTCCATGCTAGAACGGTTACGGGTTAGCGGCGCCATCACCATACGGTTACTCATTGCAATGCTGCCTAGTTTTACTGGGCTAAATAAATCGCTCATTCATATTTCCTTATTATTAATTACTGATTCTTTACTGAACATTTTAGCACTGAGACTATTGATGTTTTGGCAAATCGAACATCAAAACCTCAGCATTATCTTCGGCTTTTAAATTGATTATCTCTGGGACTTCTTCAACAGCTAAGGCATCGCCCTGCGCTAACAAGATACCATTAATCGACACCTCACCTTTAGCTACTTTTATATATAAACTTCTATCTTTTGGAGCATGGTAAGCCAAAGTTTTATTTGCTTCTAAATAAGTGACCCACAAACTCACATCTTGATGAATCAACAATGAGTCTTCTCTCGCATCATTTGATGCAATCAAGCACCAACGATTTAGCTTGCGAGCAAGATCAATATGCTTATCTTCATAACTAGGGCTAAGGCCGTTCACAGAAGGCTTTATCCATATCTGCAGCAAATAGGACTCTTCTGTTTTAGATGGGTTCATTTCCGCATGGACAATCCCCGTGCCAGCAGTCATACGTTGTACATCACCAGTTCTAATCACGGAGCCGTTACCAAGGCTATCCTGATGCGCCAACTCACCACCAAGCATATAAGTAATAATTTCCATATCTTGATGTGGATGCATCCCAAATCCCTGATTGGGCGCAATCACATCCTCGTTAATCACCCGCAACACAGAAAACTCCATACGTGCTGGGTCGTAATATCGATTAAATGAAAACGAATGATAACTATCTAACCAGCCATGATTAGCATGACCACGTGATGCTGAGCGACGAATTTCCATAGAGCCTTTTTTATTAAAACAAACAATTCATAAGTAATGCCGACCATTCTAATGAATTAAAAAGTAAAATGGATGACAATCAATCTTAAAAAAATTTCACTATCAAGATGAACGAACAAGACCAAACATTTATGCAAGCCGCAATTGCCCTTGCCAAGCAAGCCGGGGAAAATGGCGAAGTGCCTGTGGGCGCTGTCGTGGTCAAGGACGGTAAAATTATAGGTCGTGGTAGCAATGCGCCGATTGGACTTCACGACCCAAGCGCCCATGCGGAAATCTTAGCCATGCGTGACGCCGCGAAAAATATTGGCAATTATCGTTTGGTCGATTGCACGCTGTACGCCACCCTAGAGCCCTGTGCTATGTGTTCAGGGGCTATTCAGCACGCGCGCATTTCAAACCTAGTTTATGGTGCCAGCGACCTCAAAACAGGTGCTTGTGGCAGTGTAATTAACTTGATGGCTGAAGGTAAGCTCAACCATCACACCACAGTCAAAAGTGGCGTGCTTGAAAAAGAAACAGGACAAATACTTTCAGATTTTTTTAAGCAACGCCGTCTCAATAAAAGCCCGTAAAGGGCTTCCCCAATTTACTAAGCCAGTAAACTGGCAAGTAAATTGCGATAAAAAAAACCCGCCGAAGCGGGTTTTTAAACATTCAGTTATTAAACAATTTAGTCTCTGTTGTTACCCATTAGACTCATTAAAATGCTTAGTAAGTTTACAAACAAGTTGTAGATATCAAGATACAAACTCAATGTTGCCATTACGTAGTTAGTTTGACCACCGCGCACGATTTGGTTTACATCGTACAAAATGTAACCTGAGAAAATCAGCACTGAGATGCTTGAAATCATCAAGTGCGCTGGATCAAAGTGAAAGAACATATTAGCAAGTGAAGCCACTAACGCTAAAATTAAGCCTACAAATAAGAATTTACCCAAGCCGCTAAAGTCACGTGCAGGGCTTGAAGCAATAGCCGCCAAACTGAAGAAAGTAATGCCTGTTCCAGCTGCTGCAAGGCCAATAATCTCACCGCCGTTACGCAAATGCAAAGCCACTTGCAGGATAGGGCCAAGCAACAGACCAAAAATAAATGTCATGGCAAGTAGTAGCCATACGCCTGTTGCGCTATTTTGATTTGCAGCAATGAGTTGGAACATACCAAACATCACCACCATAAAGCCGATTGCGAACATGAAGGGATGCATTGCCATAAATCCGAAATTCATTTGCAGACCGAAATATGCGCCTATCATGGTTGGAATCATGGTTAAACCAAGCAAGGCGTAAGTGTTACGCAGCACGCGGTTTTGAATATCCGCGGCAGTAGTTGAACGACCAATTACTTGAACATCATCAAACATTACAATTTCCTTATCAAAATATCGCCAAAGAGCGACATCCTTAAGATAGCGACTTTAGCATTAAGTTTCAAGACTATTTTTGTGACAATCTGTTAAAACAAATCCTGTTCAGATTTACCGACTAAATCAACGCGTTTTACCGCCGCAACAAACTCTGCATCTTCATGTAAATGGTCCATATCTTTTGGAGCTCGACCGCCATGCATACGCGCCAACCTCGCACGGCTTGCACCTGTCATTTCCCACTTCAGGTTCGCCAACAATTCATCCGCTTTATCTGGCTGATTACACAAGAGCACCATATCACAACCTGCATGAAGAGCAGCTAAAGCACGTGCTGTTACGTCACCTGCAACGCCAGCTCCCTCCATAGATAGGTCATCACTAAAAATCACACCATCGAAACCCAAACGCTCTCGCAGGATTTTTTGCAACCAACGCGGTGAAAAACCTGCTGGCTTTTCATCCACTTTAGGGTAAATCACATGGGCAGGCATAATCGCTTGAATGCCGTCATCAATCATTTGGCGGAAAGGCTGCATATCGTTTTGAGCGATTTCATCAAACTCGCGCTCGTCCACAGGAATCGCCACATGCGAGTCAGCCACCACATACCCATGTCCAGGGAAGTGCTTGCCGACGGCTGGCATGCCGCCACGCCTTAGGCCGTGCATCAATGCGTAGGCGAGTTCATGAATCGCTTGCGCTTTGACATGAAACGCACGATTACCAATCACTTGGCTTTCGCCGTAATCCATATCCAAGACTGGCGTAAAGCTAAAGTCTACGCCATGCGCCCGTAGCTCAGCGGCCAAAATCCAACCAGCTTCTTCTGCCAAATCTTTCGCTTTCTTAGGGTTACCATCCCAAATTTTTCCAAACTCACGCATTGGTGGAATTTTGGTAAAGCCATCTCTAAAACGCTGTACTCGCCCACCTTCATGGTCAACGGAAATCAACAAGGGTGGCTGACGAACGGCATGAATACTTGCTGCCAGTGCCTTTAATTGCGCTGGCGATTCAAAGTTGCGCGAAAACAAAATAACGCCCCCTACTAAAGGGTTCTGCAATCGCTTAATATCTTCTGTGGTGAGTTCTTTACCAATCACATCCAGCATCACTGGGCCAAGTGTCATTTCTTTATCCTCTTACATCTAAGTAATCGCGCAAACGATCACCCAAAACATTCACCGCCAAAACCAGCGACATTAAACTTAAGCCTACCGCTAACACATAGTGTGGCGCAATCAACATATAACGCACAGCATCACGCAACATTGCACCCCAAGAGGCATTCGGAGCTTGTATACCCAAACCTAAAAACGACAAACTCGCTTCCGCAATGACTAAGCTCGCCATGCTATAAGTTGCCTCAACTAGCAAAGGCGCTGCCAGCAAAGGTAACATGTGTTTCAGCATGATACGAAGCGTGGATGCGCCTAAAGACTCTGCCGCCATCACATGCTGGCGTTGCCTTAATGAAAGCACTTGCGCGCGGGTTAGCCGAGCATAGCCTACCCATGATGTAACGCAAAGTGCCAAAATCAAATTACTCAAGCCAGCACCTAAGACTGCCGCAAAAGCAATCGCCAACAATATGCCAGGAAAAGCCAAAAATACATCGGTGATTTGCATTAGGGTACGGTCAACCCATCCGCCATAGTAGCCAGAAACCAAGCCCAGCATAACCCCCACAGAGGCAGTAATCGTTGTGACTAACACCACCACTAATAGTGATACTTGTGCACCAGCAAGCAAGCGCGGCAGAATTTCGCGACCTAAATCATCAAAGCCAAACAGGTGACCAAAAGAAGGTTTTGCCAAAATCAAATCTAAATGGATTTGATTGGGTTGGAAACCAACCAAGTTTGCAACAATAGCGGCAAGCACCCAGAAAACCAACACCCAAACTGACCAATACTTAAAACTCATGAGGAAAATCTCACGCGCGGGTCTATTTTGGTATAAATAATGTCTGTGGCTAAATTGACCGCCACATAAAGCAAAGCCACCACCAGCACACAAGCTTGCGTCACTGGATAATCACGCCTTTCAATGGATTCAACCAACAGGCGGCCAACCCCATCCCAAGAAAATACGGTTTCTGTAATCACCGTACCAGCTAGCAAACTACCCAACTGCAGTCCAAGCACAGTCACAATAGGCAACAAAGCAGCGCGAAGCGCGTGCCTTAAAATCACAGCATATTCAGTTAACCCTTTAGCTCTAGCTGTACGAATAAAATCTTCATGGAGAACCTCCAACATGCCAGCGCGTGTCATTCTGGTCAAAATGGCGGCCAAGCCAAAACCTAGCGTTAAAGCGGGCAGTATAATAGCAGCATCGCTTTCCATGCCACTCACAGGCAATAAGCCTAGCCACAGTGCAAACACCATCATCAGCATTGGTCCCATCCAAAAATGCGGCATGGCAGAAATAGAAAGGCTTAAAAGATTAGCTAATTTATCAGGCCATTGATTCACCTTCAGCGCGGCAATAATGCCCAAAGGAAGGCCAATGAATATGGCAAAAGACAAAGCTAGCAATGCCAATTTAGCGGTGGCAGGCAAACGCTCTGCGAGTAAATCAACAATCGGTTTTTTAGAATGAATGGAAACGCCTAAATCGCCATGCACCAGTTTGTTTAGATAATCGCCAAACTGCATATAAATGGGCTGATTCAAACCCAAATCCGCACGCAGCTGCATACGATCTGCGCTACTTGCAGACTCACCTAACATGACTTCCACAGGATCGCCAGGCACAGCATGCACTAAAAGAAAAGTAAGTAAAACTACACCAAACACAACTGGGACAACACCCAACAAACGCTTAATCATGGCTGAATATCGACCTCTGCGCCCACATCGACCATGTCAAACAAAGCAATGATGTCGGCGTTACGCATACGCACACAACCATGTGAGCCAATTACACCCATCTCATTGCTATCTGGCGTGCCGTGTATGTAAATATAACGCTGCATGGTATCGACATTGCCTAAGCGATTTATGCCAACCTCAGTACCAGAAAGCCACAAAATACGTGTCAATATCCAATCGCGGCTTGGAAATTCTGACATTAGTGCTGGCGTACAAATTTCACCTGTGGGCCGCCTACCGACAAATACACTTGCTACTGGCGCGCCCTCACCTATTTTTGCACGAATGATATGTTTGCCTAACGGCGTACAGCCGCTATTCTTTTCACAGCCAGCGCCATTCGCTGCAGTAGAAATAGCATAATGCGCAAGAGCTTCATTCTGTGCATTACGCACAGTTAAAGTTTGTTGAGAAATAGAAACGACAAGGCGCATGAAATAAAGAAGTCACTTAAAAAGATTATCTAAAAGTGATTGTAACAAGCTAGCGGGGTTTTAACAGCCTTAATCTTTGAGTTTGCGGCTGTGGCGCCACTCCCAAGGCGGCGTTGGATTATCATCCACCCACAAACCAAGCTTGGCTTCTTTAGCAGCTTCTTCTAACGCATAAAAAGACTCAAAGCCTTTATCGTAATGACGATAGACCCAAGCATTACCGCCACGAACCATCTCGGCATTAGCATGCAAACCATCGCAAGTCACATCGCCGACAGTCCTTCCATAGCGGTCAGTATTCACCACGTCCACAGTCGCATGTTTGTTGTAACAGAGCTCAGCAAGCCTTTGTTTGCCGACTTGTCCAAACGGCTGAACCTTCTCAGGCGCATCAATGCCAGCCAAACGGATTTTGTATTGCTGATTAGCGTCATCCAACACCGTTAGCGTGTCACCATCCGCCACACCAACCACCCGACCTGAAATACTACCATCAGCTGACGCCATCACAGACACAAGTATCGCAACACCAAGCAAGATTATCTTGAGGTGGTTTTTACCCGTGAGCGCTGGGATTAAACGACGCACTAAATTGGCAGTATTAGGTTTCATCATAAGCGTTATACAAAGTTAGCTTTTTTTATCGTTTTGCTGGCGCAACATTCCAAATATTTTTAGCGTACTCACCAATGGTGCGGTCGCTAGAGAATTTACCTACACGAGCAACATTTAAGATAGCGCGACGTGACCATTCTTCTTGGTCTTGGTAAAGCGCACTCACCGCATCTTGGGAAGCAATATAACTCGCGTAATCTGCAAGCAATAAATAGTGGTCACCCTTATGCAACAAGTTATCAAAAATCGCTTGATAACGATCTGGCTCTTCAACGCAGAAGAAACCATTTGCAATCATATCCAGCACTTGTTTAAGCTCGATATTGCCATTGTAGTAATCCCAAGGGTTGTAGCCCGCGGCTTTGGTTTGAGCTACTTCATCCGTGGTTAAACCAAAGATAAAGATATTTTCATCGCCCACTTCTTCTTTAATCTCAACGTTAGCGCCGTCCAAAGTACCAATGGTCAATGCACCATTAAGCGCCATTTTCATGTTACCTGTGCCAGAAGCCTCTGTGCCTGCTGTTGATATTTGTTCAGACAAATCACTGCCAGGGAATAGCAATTCCGCCGCTGAAACTTCATAGTTCGGGTAAAACACCACTTTAAGCTTGTCGCCCACTGCAGGGTCATCATTGATAATGGTCGCCACATCGTTTATAAGACGAATAATTTGCTTCGCCATCCAATAACCTGGCGCCGCTTTACCGCCAAAAATCACAGTGCGTGGCGTTATATTTTTAGCTTGGCCTGAGCGAATGCGGTTATACAAAGTAATCACATGCAACACATTGAGTAATTGACGTTTGTATTCATGAATTCGCTTAATCTGCACATCAAACAAGCTATTAGGATTAAGTTTTACACCAGTTAAATCTTCAATCCGGTTTGCTAAACGCACTTTATTCGCGAGCTTCACTTCACGGAAAGCTTTTCTAAACGCTTTATCTTCAGCAAGCGGAGTGATAAGTTTTAGCTTATCTAAATCACGTTGGAAGCCAGTACCAATCGCTTTAGTCAACAAAGCAGTTAAATCAGGGTTACATTGATTGAGCCAGCGACGTGGCGTAATGCCGTTGGTCACATTCACAAATTTAGTTGGATAGATACGGTTAAAGTCAGCGAACAAAGTGGTTTTAAGTAGTTCACTATGCAGCGCAGCAACGCCATTGACGGTATGACTGCCGACGACAGCCAAATGCGCCATGCGAACACGGCGACCATGCGTTTCATCAATAATAGAAACGCGCGTTAATAAATCGGTATCGCCAGGGAAATGATGGTTTACCATCGCCAAGAATTCGTGGTTAATGCGATAGATGATTTGAAGATGGCGTGGCAAGAGGCGACTAAATAAATCAACCGCCCATGTTTCCAAAGCCTCTGGCATCAGCGTGTGATTCGTGTATGCAAAGACCTTACCCACTAAGCTCCAAGCAAAATCCCAATCAAGCTGATGTACATCGACTAATTGATACATCATCTCCGCCACCGCAATAGCAGGATGCGTGTCGTTCAACTGAATGGCAATTTTATCAGGGAGCTTTTTCCAATCCTTATGCTTGAGCAAGAAACGATGCAGAATATCTTGGATAGAGGCTGAAACAAAGAAATATTGTTGTTTCAAACGTAGTTCACGACCAGATGCAGAAGCATCATTAGGATAAAGCACTTTTGAAATACTTTCAGTTACGTTACGGCTTTCCACAGCACGCTCGTAATTGCCTTCGTTAAACTGTCGCAAATCAAACTCTTTAGCGGCTTTAGCAGACCACAAGCGTAGATTATTCACGGTTTGCGTGTCGTAGCCGGGGATAGGCACATCGTATGCCATTGCCACCACATGCTCAGCATCCGCCCAGTGTTGCTCTATCCCTTTTTCTGACTCAAACTCGACTACATTACCAAAGAACTGCACCGTATAAGTGCTTTCTGGACGCTGGAACTCCCAAATATTGCCATATCGTAACCAGTTATCAGGATTCTCGATTTGCTGGCCTTGATTAATAGATTGCTTAAACATGCCGTATTCATAGCGAATACCATAGCCTGTGCCAGGGATATCCATGGTTGCCATCGAATCTAAGAAACATGCAGCTAAACGCCCCAAACCGCCATTACCCAAAGCAGCATCTGGCTCCATCTCCACCACATTTTCCATCTTATGGCCTAGCGCATTCAACCCTGCACGCACTTCAGGCTCAACGCCCAAATTCAGTGCAGCATTAGACAGCATGCGGCCAATCAAAAATTCAAGTGAGAGATAGTAAACACGTTTGGGATCTTGCTCAGCATAAGCCTCAACCGTCTTCACCCAGCGATCGATCACATGGTCTCGGACTGTGTAGGCCGTGGTTGAATACCAATCACGCGGCGTTGCCACTTCATCCGTTTTAAAAATCGAATACACCAAATGGTTTTGCAAAGCTTGTTTAGCAGGCGTTTTCACACTGGTAACGCTTGATAACTCGGCTTTTGCCTTGGTAGCACGTGGTTTTTTAGGGGTAGATGGAGTTTTTTGAGCGGTCATCATTTAATTCTTTATGTGAGATTGCATTCATAAAATGCAACATGGATTCAATGTTGCAATTTTACCCTAGCAAAAACCAAGCCTGAGCGAAGTTTAGATTTATTTTTTTACTTTAGTGACGATAAAAAAGCCCTCGCGGCATATTCGCCAAGAGGGCTTTTTAGATTTGCGTAGGTTTGCCTAATTTTTCTCAGGCTTGCTTGGGTTAGCTAATTAACAAGCTATTCATCCGTTTTACAAAACTTGCAGGGTCGTTGAGTTGACCACCTTCCGCCAACAAGGCCTGATCGAATAAAAGATGGGCTAAATCATTAAATTTTGCATCATCTTTTTCAGATTTCAAACGCTCAACCAAACCGTGCGTTGGATTAATTTCCAGCGCTGGTTTGCTTTCTGGTGTTTTTTGGCCAGCTGCTTTAAGCATACGCTCCAAGTTGCCTGACAAATCATTTTCACCTGCGACCAAACAAGCTGGAGAATCAGTTAGACGGTGCGTTACGCGCACTTCTTTGACTTGCTCACCTAAAGTCGCTTTTAACTTATAAACCAAATCTTTTTCTGCA
>JBJOIS010000019.1:0-17087 GCA_046047035.1 Pseudomonadota bacterium | reverse complement strand
TCCTGCAGGCGAGCGCCCATTCGTTGAAAATGAACAACTTCTAGATGCGAACAATGCTCCAGCAAACACACCTGTTGCTGAAACAGTAAAGCCTGTTCAAGCGACTAAAGCTGAGGCACCTAAAGTTGAAGCTGTAAAAGGTGAATCGATTGAAGTGGTCACAACAAAACCAGCTCAAGCAGAAAAACCTGCTAAAGCGGTAAAAGTGCCAAAAGAAGAAGTTAATTCTCCAGCTGTTACAGAAGCCCAAGCTAGTGAAGAAAAACCAGCGAAAGCCGTTGCTGATAAAAAAGCAAAACCAGCGCGTAAACCAGCAGCGAAAGCAAAACCTGTCGATTTAGCGGCAAGTGGTTTGCAATTGGTGGAAACAAAGGCAGAGACTAAAGTAGCAGTAGTTGCTGAAGCAGAAGCCCCTAAGAAGCCACGTAAAACTGCTGCATGGCAAAAGAAAGCTGACGAAGCTGCAAAAGATGAGCCGTTAGTCATCGTTCAAACGCAGAAATAATCAGCAATTTGTTAAAACAAAAGCCCCGATTAAATCGGGGCTTTTTTATTGCTTAAAATAGAAGTCGCTGGGCCGAAAGTGCCCTGTCCGTGGAATATATCGGCTAAAGCCGATTATTCACACGCCAAAGTCATCCACATTGGCGCCGTAACCGTAAAGGTCACGTCCGCCAATGTACGGTCAACATCAGTATTAAAAGACTGTAATAAAACTTAAAAAAGGATTATGGACTCAAGTCGTCAACATTGGCGCCGTAGAATTTCTCTTTAAGCTTTTTGAGCTGATCTCTAAAGTCTGCAGCCTTCTCAAACTCAAGGTTTTTCGCACTATCATGCATTGCTTTTTCTAAACGCTTCATTTCTTTAAGCAGTTGCTTCTCGCTTAGCACATCGTAATTGGCCTGATCTTGCGCAGCTTTACGTTCGCGCTCAGCGTCATCTTTATCATACACGCCATCAATAATGTCTTTAATGCGCTTCACCACACCCTTAGGGGTAATGCCATGCTCAAGGTTAAATGCAATTTGCTTGGTACGGCGACGCTCAGTTTCATCCATGGCAAGTTTCATGGATCGCGTAATTCTATTCGCGTAGAAGATGACCTTACCATTAAGATTACGCGCAGCACGACCAGCGGTTTGAATCAACGAACGCTCTGAACGTAAAAAGCCCTCTTTGTCAGCATCCAATACTGCGACCAAGGAGACCTCAGGAATATCCAAACCCTCACGTAGCAAATTAATGCCCACAAGCACATCAAACTCACCTAAGCGCAAATCACGAATAATCTCCACACGTTCAACTGTATCAATATCCGAATGCAAATAGCGTACTTTGACGCCATGCTCACTCAAATAATCCGTTAAGTCTTCAGACATGCGTTTAGTTAAGGTTGTCGCTAACACACGCTCACCCACCGCTACGCGCAATTTAATCTCCGAAAGCAGGTCATCGACTTGGGTATCAGCCGGCTTCACAATAATTTCAGGGTCAACCAAGCCAGTTGGTCTTGCCACCTGCTCAACCACTTGCTGTTGATGATTAGCTTCATACTCCGCAGGCGTCGCCGAAACAAACACCGTTTGACGCATAATTTGCTCAAACTCTTCAAACTTCAGCGGACGATTATCCAAGGCTGAAGGCAATCGGAAGCCATAATCCACCAAATTTTCTTTACGTGACCTATCACCCTTATACATCGCGCCAATCTGAGGCACGGTAACGTGGCTTTCATCCATAATCATGATGGCGTTTTTAGGGAGATAATCAATCAATGTTGGCGGTGGGTCACCAGGGCCACGGCCTGATAAATGACGTGAGTAATTCTCAATGCCTTTACAGAAACCAATCTCATTAAGCATTTCCAAATCAAAGCGTGTGCGCTGCTCAATACGCTGAGCCTCCACCAACTTGCCCTCTTTGATGTAAAAATCCACACGACTTTTAAGCTCGTGCTTTATCTTTTCCATCGCTCGAACTGTCGTCTCACGTGGCGTTACATAATGGCTGGAAGGGTAAATGGTGTAACGAGCAATCTTGTTAAACATCTGCCCTGTGAGCGGATCGAATAAAGTAATGGTTTCGACTTCATCGTCGAATAAGGAAATACGTACCGCGGTTTCACTGTTTTCAGCAGGGAATACATCAATCACATCACCACGCACACGGAAACAACCACGAGAGAAATCAAAGTCGTTACGGTCGTATTGCATACCGACCAAACGCAATATCGCATCGCGCTGACTCATCTTCTCACCTTGTTCAAGGTGTAAGACCATGCCGTGATAATCTACAGGGTCGCCGATACCGTAAATCGCAGAAACGGAAGCCACAATAATTGCATCGTCACGTTCTAATAAAGCCTTAGTCGCAGAAAGCCGCATCTGCTCGATGTGCTCGTTAATACTCGAATCTTTCTCGATGAACAAATCACGTGACGGCACATAGGCTTCAGGCTGATAGTAATCGTAGTAAGAAACGAAGTACTCCACCGCATTATTAGGAAAGAACTCGCGGAATTCAGAATAAAGCTGAGCAGCTAGCGTCTTGTTTGGCGCCATGACAATGGCGGGACGACCTGTACGCGCAATCACATTAGCCATGGTGTAGGTTTTACCAGAGCCCGTCACGCCAAGAAGAGTTTGATACTTCATCCCCGCCTCAATCCCCGCAGTCAGCTTATCAATCGCCTGTGGTTGGTCCCCCGCTGGCGGAAAGGGCTGATGAAGCTGATATTTACTATTAGGAAACGTAACAATCAATTGCGTGTACCTTTGATGACTTATGCGCGAAAAGCAATGCTATTTTAACAGGCATCGAACTTTATACTGTGTTCTTGGTCAAGGAATCAGGCATATAAATTCGCCTCAAGATAAAAAACAATAAATCCATTGGAGCATGAAATGCGTAACCTCAAAATTGCTGTAAGTGTAGCGGCCTTCCTGATGGCTGGATTTACACCAATCGCACAAGCTTTTGACAAAGAAAAATTGCTTGGTTCATTTTTCTCTATCGTCATGATACGTGGCTACAACCCAGATGGCAGCTTAGCCTATGGCTCAGGTGTAATTGTGGCGCAAAATAAAGTGCTGACCAATTGTCATATCTTTAGACAAACCAAAGAGCCATGGATTTCACGCGGAGAAGACAGCTTCACCATCGCCTCTATTCAAGCAGATCGTTATCACGACTTGTGTCTTATTAATGCAGACAACTTGCCATTTCCGCCAGCGGTTATCGGCTCAGTGAACAATATGAAAAAAGGGGAAGAAATTGTCGCCATCGGCCATTCAAGTGCGTCCCCTGCCCCAATCACTTCATTCGGTGCATTAAAGGCCGCTTATCCATTTGAAGGTGCTAATATCATTCGTAGTACAGCTCGCTTTGCGATGGGAGCCAGCGGCAGCGGCTTATTTGACGGTCAAGGACGCTTAATTGGTATTAACACATTCAAAACCCCAGGACGCAATGCTTATTTCTATGCGCTCCCTGTTGAATGGCTTGCTTCACTTGAAAAACAACCCGCTGAGACTCAATATCCAATTGATGGCAAAACATTCTGGGAAGAAGATGACGCGAACAAACCACTCTTTATGCAGATGGCTGAGCCTGAAATTCAAGAAGAATGGCCACGATTACTCGGTATTGCTCAAAAGTGGATTAAAAAAGAACCAAACAACACTGAAGCTTGGTTTGAGCTTGGCGTGGCGCAAGAACATAGTGACCAAAAAACAGATGCTGAAAAATCATATCGCCATGCCTTAATGCTTAGCCAAGGCAATATAGACGCTATGTTTAGACTAGGTGTAATGGCCGCAGAGAAAGGCAATATTGCAGAAGTGCAAGCCATGAAAGTTGCTATTGGCAATATTGATCCTGACACGGCTGAAGAATTCAACACTGCAATTACCTGCGACGAAAAGTGTAAAAAACGCCGCTAATTGTATAAAAGTGTAATAAGCACGCAATATTAGGGTGCTGCTGGTTTCAAGAGGACGGGTTTTTGAGTAAAATCACCTTTTAGCTCATATTTAAGCTCAAGGACGTCATTTTGGAACAAGCAGCGCAGTCTATCCTTTCTCAACGTGTTCAAGCCATCAAAGAGTCACCAACCCTTGCCGTCACAGCACGCGCAGCCAAATTAAAATCTGAAGGTAAAGATATTATTGGCCTTGGTGCTGGCGAGCCAGATTTCGACACCCCTCAACACATCAAAGATGCGGCTAAACAAGCCATTGATAGCGGCTTTACTAAATACACGCCTGTTGCAGGCATTCCTGGCTTAAAGAAAGCCATCGTTGCAAAATTCAAAAATCAAAACGGTTTTGATTACACAGAAAAAGAAGTCATTGTTGGCGTCGGTGGCAAACAATGCATATTCAACCTTGCTTTAGCTGTCTTAAACCATGGTGACGAAGTCATCGTTCCGGCACCTTACTGGGTTTCATATGCAGATATCGCTTTAGTGGCTGGCGCTAGACCTGTTATTATCGAATGTGGCATTGAGCAAGGCTTTAAGCTATTGCCAGCACAGTTAGAAGCGGCGATTACGCCAAAAACCAAATTATTCATGATTAACTCACCTTCTAATCCAACTGGCGCGGTATACACGCTAGAAGAGTTAAAAGCCTTAGGTGAAGTATTAAAACGTCATCCACACGTATTGGTGGCAACCGATGATATGTACGAACACGTGAACCTCACAGGTGAAAAGTTCTACAACATCCTCAATGCCACACCAGAACTAAAACCACGTTGCATCGTACTCAACGGTGTTTCAAAAGCTTACTCAATGACAGGCTGGCGTATCGGCTATGCCGCGGGCCCTGCTTACATTATTAAAGCGATGGAAATCTTACAATCGCAATCAACATCAAACCCAACCTCAATCTCACAAGTGGCTGCACAAGCTGCTTTGGATGGCCCACAAGAATGTATTCAGCCTATGGTGAAAGCATTTATTGAGCGCCATGAATATGTGGTGGACCGCTTCAATAAAATGCGTGGTTTGAAGTGTATTAAAGCAGGCGGCGCCTTCTACGCATTCCCTGATGCGAGAGATGCCATTAACAACCTGCACACAGAAGGCAAAATTAAAGAAGCGAATGACATGGCGCTTTCAGAATATTTGCTTGAGCAAGTAGGCGTAGCGGTTGTCCCTGGCTCTGCTTTCGGCGCAGAAGGTTACTTCCGCATTTCGTTCGCAACATCGATGGACAATCTCAGAAACGCATTAGACCGTATTGAAAAAGCGCTAGCGTAACAATACAGAACGCTAATTTTCTGAAAATACGGAACGAATTGATGAAACATTAAGTCCATTAAAGACTTAAAAAAATAAACATCAGGAATATTGAAATGCTCACTTGGGAAAGTATTCAGAAATTAGTCAGCGAAGGTAATTTAACCCCTGAAAAACGCCTGGTAAAAACGGGCGCGCAATGGAAACAGTTGCTTTCTGACGATGTTTATCATGTAACCCGAAATGCTGGCACAGAGCGTCCATTCAGCTCCCCAATGTGCACCCATTTTGAAGCAGGTATTTATGCTTGCGCCTGTTGTGACACCCTACTTTTTGATTCAACTGAAAAATTCGATTCAGGTACTGGCTGGCCATCATTTACCCAGCCAATCAAAGAAAATGCTATTGCCTACTATTTAGATGATAGCCTTGATAGAAGCCGTATAGAGATTACATGCAACACTTGCGATGCGCACTTAGGTCATGTATTCCCTGATGGTCCAGCACCTAGCAAATTGCGCTACTGTGTGAACGCACTCTCATTGCAACGAAAAAGCTAGTTTAAGGCTTGCTTGAGCTTATCAAGCGCAATCAACACGTTCTCTTGCGTGGTACCTATATTCATCCGCATAAAACCACTTCCGCCTTTGCCAAACATGGCACCTGGCGATAAAGCAAGTTTGGCCTGCTCAAGAAACAACAGCTGAAGTGCTTCATCACTGAGCCCTAGCTGACGACAATCCAACCACATCAAATACGTGCCTTGTGCAGGAACAAACTTAACGCTAGGCAAATGCTCTTTAGCGAAAGCCATCACCATCTCGCGCGTTTCATGCAGATAATCGAGCAAAGCATTTAACCATTCATGCCCATGACGATAAGCCGCCTCAAAAGCCACTAAACTAAATGGATTGGTGACTGATATCCCGCTAGCCATTAAGTGCGATTGAATCGCTTTGCGATGCGCTTCATGAGGAACAATCAAAGCAGACAAACCCAGCCCTGGAATATTAAAAGTCTTACTGGGCGCAACAGCGGTAATCACCGTATCTTGTTCAATGTCTAACATCCCAAGCACATGATGCTTAGCATCGGGATAAACCAAATCCGCATGGATTTCATCCGATAAAATCATGAGCCCATGCTGTTTAGCAATCGCTAAAAGCTTTTGCAACTCATATTCACTCCAAACTCGCCCAACAGGATTATGTGGTGAGCAAAGCAATAAAATCTTGGCCTGTTTTGCGCACGCTTCGAAGTGCGCAAAATCTATTTCATAGGTTGAGTTACCAAAGCTATCGAGGGTTAACACAAGCGGATTTTGAAACAACTGCCTGCCCGTATTATTCGCGACTGACAAAAATGGAAAATACACGGGTGGTTGAACGATGACCCCATCATCTTGATTCGTCAGCGCTGAGACCACCAAGCTTAAAGATGGGACAACACCTGGCGTCAGCACTATCCATTCACGCTTAATTTCCCAGCCATGCTTAACGCGAATCCATTCAACCAGAGCCTGATAAAGCGATTCTGGCGCCATGCTATAACCATAAATCGGATGCTCAGCCCTCACCTTTAATGCCTCAAGAACAGCATCGGGTGCGGCAAAGTCCATATCAGCCACCCACAAAGGCTGAATATCTGCTCGGCCAAATGTTTGCTGCAAGCCGTCATATTTCAGCGACAACGTGCCCTGACGATTGATGATTTGGTCGAATTGCTTGGTCACCGAATACGCTTCCAGAAAGTCACTTCAGACAAGGTATGCTGAAATTTATGTTGGGTTTCACGAATCACAAATGGCACCTTCAATGGCTGTTTTACAAGCTCAAAGTGCTGACCTAGTAATTCCTTTAGGCCATCTAGCGTGGTGACATTTTCCCCATCTCGCTTAAAGCCACCAATCCATTCTTCACGCGGTGTATGCTCCTCTAGCCATGTGTATGGTGAAGTAATCATCAATATCCCACCGATATTCAGTCTGTCGTGAATGGCATTTAAAAAGTGTCGCGGACTGTATAAGCGGTCAATTAAATTCGCCGCTAAAATCAAATCATAACCAGTAAAGTTAGGCTTTAGATTACAAGCATCACCCTGCCAAAAATCAACTTTGTTGGCCACACCCTCTAAGCCTAAGTCAGCTAAAGTTCGCTCTTGATAGTTCACTAAATCGCCTTCGGTCGCCATGGTATAACGTAAAACACCCTGCTGAGCGAGCTTGAGTGCCAAGCCAATAAACCTTGCTGAAAAATCAATGCCCGTGACGTGCTCGAAATGTTTAGCCAACTCAAACGTCGCTCGCCCAGTTGCACAGCCCAAATCGAGTGCCGTTCGCATTGACTGACCTTGCATCACTTCAATCGCTAGATTGCTCAAGGCTTTAGGAAAGTTAGTGACACCGTAGTAGCTGTCCCCATAGTGAAACTCAGCATACTCTGAAAGCTGTTTGTCATCTTCGTAATGAGATGAATGGTCTTCAATAGGTGTGTCAGTCACGATATAACGAAACCCCGCATGTTGAAAAAAGTGTCGACGAAACGCGTAGCGCGCGCTTTTTAAGGCTTCATTGCCCGTCGCGATCCACGACCCACCTTTAATTAAATTATGACGCCCATCATACGTTGGCGTCGTGAAGTCATCATAAATCGGATGCACTTTAAAACCATCAAATGGAAAAATCGGCGTTTCAGTCCATTGCCACACATTCCCCACCACATCAAACAGCTCACCGTGCGCAAACGTATTCACGGGGCAAGAAGAGGCGTAATGATCAAAATGTAAATTAGCTTGGTCACTATTAAAAACAGCCTTATCAGACAAACCTGAGGCTTCATAAAGGCTATACCACTCCGCTTCCGTTGGCATCCTCACAGTAGCGCCTAGTTGTTCGGTTTTCCAATGGCAAAAAGCCTTTGCCTCGTGGTAGTTGACTTCAGCAGGCCAACTCCAAGGCATGGCGATTTCTTCTGCCATCACCCGCAATTTCCATTCAGCACCTTGCTTCACCCAAAAAGTGGGATGCGTCGCGTTGGCATACTTTTTCCATGAAAGCCCTTCTTCCACCCAATAATCATCATTGGCATAACCGCCTGCCTCAACAAAGCCAAGAAACTCGCCATTAGAAGTAAGGTATTTAGCAGCTTGAAATGCTGCGCAATGCTTCTCGAAAGCCCCATATTCGTTATCCCAGCCGTAGGTATTATCTTGCTTGCCGATTTTTACATCGCGCGCTTGGATATTAACCAAGGTATTCAGTGGCGCTGGAGATTGCTGCTGGGCACATACCGGCCAATTAGCAGACGGCTTCACATATTTTAATGCATGCTGACGAATCAGCACTGAGCTTGTTTCTAAGTGGATTCGCTCGTGATCAATGCCCATTAAAATGACCCACCAAGGGCCTTCCCAATCGATAGGCGAGTTGAGAGGTAAATCAGAAATTAATTGGTCCACCACTTGGCGAACTTTAGCGCGATAAGCTTTGACCTCTTCAACCTTAGGCCAATCATAATTCTGGTCGTTAACATCATCCCAACCCATCTCATCAACACCCACCGCAAACATCGACTCAAACTTTGGGTTAACGCGCTTAGTAATAAGTCCTGAGAGGATAAGTTTATTGATGAAAAAGGTATTGGTATGACCGTAATAAAAAATTAACGGATGGCGCAAGCTAATGGGCTTAACAAAATAAGCCTCATCCGATGCCAAACACTCGAACAGATTTTCATACAAATCCGCCGTTTGATGAAAGGAGGCTCTGATTTCCGCTCTGAGTGTTTCTGGTGATTTGTTACTGAGCTGAATACTGCGATTTAAAATTGGGTCCATACATCCATCAATGAAAATTTGTTAAAAATAGCGCTACATCTAAAGCACTAAACGCGTTGTTATTGCCTCTACGTTGACAATCACTTAACTAGAAACGTTCTGAGATTGTTGTACGCGCCACATTTCAGCATAGCGTTGCCCCAGTGCAAGCAGTGATTCATGCGTACCACGCTCAATAATTGCACCATCTTCCATCACTAAAATTTGGTGTGCATGGGTAATGGTTGAAAGCCGATGCGCAATAATCAAAGTAGAGCGATTACGCGCCAAATCATTGAGTTCGTTTTGAATAGAACGTTCTGTTTCAGAGTCTAGCGCAGAGGTCGCCTCATCAAATATAAGCAACGCTGGATGCTTGAGCAACGTTCTTGCAATGGCCACTCGCTGTTTTTCACCGCCCGAGAGTTTGAGACCACGCTCACCTACCGCGCTTTGGTAGCCATCAGGCAAGCTCACAATAAAATCATGAATCTGCGCTGACTTCGCAGCAGCTTCAATTTCTGATTGCGTCGCGCCAGGCTTTCCATAAGCAATGTTATAGCCTATGGTGTCGTTAAAAAGCACAGTGTCCTGCGGCACAATCCCAACCACTTGGCGAAGACTAGCTTGCTGAACGTCTTGAATATTCTGCCCATCAAACAAAATGGCGCCTTGTTGCACATCGTAAAACCTGAATAAAAGGCGAGATAAAGTGCTCTTCCCCGCGCCACTATGCCCAACCACAGCCGTAGTTTGACCTGGCAAAATCTCAAAAGAAACATGATTCAGAATTTGGCGGTTAGCCTCGTAGCGAAAAGAAACCTCTTTAAAAATCACATGCGGGCCAAGTGCTGGTGATGCAACCACTAATGGCAAGGCATTCGGCTTATCTGCCACCTCTTGATGCGCCTCAAGCAAAGCAAACATCCGGTCAATATCGGCCAGCGATTGCTTCATCTCTCGGTAAAGCACCCCTAAAAAATTAAGCGGAATATAAAGCTGTATCATCAGCACGTTCACTAGCACCAAATCCCCAATCGTCATGCTGCCTTTTGCCACCCCTGAGCTTGCTACGCCAAGAATACAAATCAACCCAATACCAATAATGGTTTGTTGACCAAAGTTTAAAAGCGCTAAGGATTTTTGTGATTTAACTGCCGCTTGGGCATATTTTTTAAGATTCTCATCGTAGCGAATGGCTTCGTATTGCTCATTGCCAAAATACTTCACCGTCTCAAAGTTAATCAAAGAATCAACAGCCCTTTGATTCGCCTTGGAGTCCAAGTCATTCATTTGACGTCTAAAGTTGGTGCGCCACTCCGTCACCACAATGGTAAACACGATATAGCAAGTAAGCGCGATAAGCGTAATCACCACAAACCAGAGGTTATAAACAAAGAAGAAATAGCCCAGCACCATCAAAAGCTCAATGAGTGTCGGGATAATGCTGTAAAGCGAATAGGAAATAAGCGACTGAATACCGCGTGTTCCCCGCTCAATATCGCGTGTCATCCCGCCAGTTTGTCGCGACAAATGAAAGCGAAGCGATAACGCATGCACATAGTTAAACACCTGCAAGCCTACTTTTCTGACCGCGTTTTCCGTCACCTTAGCAAAAATCAGCTCTCGTAACTCCCCAAACAAAGAGGCAGATAAGCGCAACAAGCCATAAGCTAAAATCAAAGTGACTGGCACCACAACTAACGCTTGAGGCGCAGTGATGCTAAGCGTATCCACAATTTTCTTGAGCACAATCGGCACACCAAGATTGGCGACCTTGGCCGCCACCAAACACAAGAGCGTGATAATCACCCTAAACTTAAATTGCCAAATATAGGGCATCAGGTTTTTAATCACCTGCCAATCACTATGTTGACGGGTTTTGTTGAGACTATTTGTATCGGAGTGTGTATGGCGCATAACTTGAGTATTAAATTAAAACCTTATTAGGTACATGGCATTAAGCCCATGTGGCGTGCATCAGTGGAATTTTGAACTTCACAATGATAGTGTATTTAGTAGAAAAAATATTTTAATCAAATAAAAAATAAGTCGAGATTTTTTACGCTTTCTTATTGACCAAAGGGCTACAAGTCTTTATTATCACGCCTTCACCGATTCCTCAATAGCTCAGTTGGTAGAGCGCCGGACTGTTAATCCGTAGGTCCCTGGTTCGAGCCCAGGTTGAGGAGCCAAATACAAAAAAGCCGCTAAATTTAGCGGCTTTTTTATTTTTTAAAGCACACCCTGCTTTATTCGTCACCGTATAATCTATCCATGACCACCCCAAATAAACAAGCCAACAACCCACTGCACGGCATCACACTCGAAGCCGTCCTCACCGCGCTATTTGAGCATTACGGCTGGAATGGACTTGCTGACCGCATCCCCGTTAATTGCTTTATGAAAGACCCTAGCATTAAATCCAGCCTCAAGTTTCTCCGCAAAACCCCATGGGCAAGAGACAAAGTCGAAGTTTTGTATTTAGCCATGATGCGAAGAAAGTCATAAGCCACTCATCACTTATTGCTATGATGCTCTACGCATCACCTACTCAAGAAAGCCTTTATGAACAATCGTATCCGCCAACTGCTTGCACAGTTAGAAGACGCTGAAAAAGAGCTAGAAAAGGCGTTGCAAGAGCGCCAAGTGCATCTTAACTTCAGCATCAAGGGCAAGCGCGTTGAGTTTGAACAGTCAGTGAAAGCGGCGCATAAGCAGGTAAAAGTCGGGCTGATTAAATGGCTAGGCAATCGCCCGATTAACTTGCTCACCGCGCCGATTATCTATGGCATGATTTTCCCGATGCTGTTGCTGGATGCGTGCATTAGCATCTACCAAGTCATTTGCTTTCCTATCTACAAAATCCCTAGCGTCAAACGTGGCGATTACATTATTTTTGACCGCCATCATTTAAGTTATCTCAATATAGTTGAGAAGAGCCATTGTATGTATTGCACCTATGGCAATGGCTTGCTGGCTTATGCGACCGAGATTATTGCGCGGACTGAGCAATACTTTTGCCCGATTAAACATGCCAGAAAAATGATGGGGCGACATGCCCGCTATGCGAGCTTTGTGGAATATGGCGATGCGGAAGATTACCAAGCGAAGCTTGAGCAATTTAGAACTGATTTAGCCAAAGAGCTAAAAGCAAAAGATAAAGAAGTTTGCGATGGCAGAGGCTGAGCTATTAATTCAAAACCACAACATCCCAAGAGGCGTGATTAAAGCGCTTTCACTTAAACAGCCTTATGCTTGGCTAATTGCGAATGGTTATTTGTTGGTAGATGACCGCACTTGGGGCACAGGTTATCGCGGCGAGATGCTGATTCATTCCAGCAAGGGCATTTACGAAGAGTATTACGACTATTTGGTGGCGAATACCGACATTCCGCTCCCCAGCAAAGATCAGCTAGGCTATGGCGGCGTTGTAGGCATTGCAAAGCTTGTGCTGTGCGCTAGACCCGATGAAATACCGCCTACCTTAACGAGAGTACAGCAGACGCATTTTAGCGGCGTGCCACGCGATGGCTTTGGTTTTTTGTTTGAGCATGCCAAGCCATTAGCGCTGATGCCCTGCCCAGGCAAACTTGGGATTTTTGAGATTGATATGGACGCGCTACTAGATGCACCGCCGCCAGCACAGGCAGCACTATTTTAAAACCCTACCAGCGCCCTTCTAAACTAAACATCACTGTGCGATAGCCAAAGTCATTGGCGAGTAGTTTCCACTCTTCGCCTGGTGCAATGTATTTATTTTGGCGACGCATATCTTCATCAAGTAAATTCTGGGCTGATAAACGCAAATTAAATTGTGGATTGAGCTTGTATAGCCAAAATGCATCCAATAAAGCTCTAGACTCGGTAAAAGCCTTTTGCTCGCCTGGAATATCCGTTTCGCTGCGACCTGAAAGCTGCAATGAAACGCCCATGCTAGATTGCCATTTAGGAATGCTTTGATCCCAACCCATAGACATCACATATTTAGGCGTATCGCGGGCATTGCGGGTAATACCTAAACGCGCATCGTCCACACGGGCATTGGGCAATGTTAAGTGGGCTTTGGCGGTGCCGCCAGCAATGCCCCACTGATCGGTATTGATTTTGCCATCTAACTCAACACCATAATGAAGCGCATCGCCTTCATTGTAAGGGCGATCAACCCAGCGAGAACCTTCTAGTGCCAAACGACGCTCGGTAAAGTCACTCGTTGCACGCACATAAACATTGGCTGAAATCACGCCTGCCTTTTGCGCTAGATACCGCTCAGCGACTACTTCAAAGTTAATGCTACGCTCAGGCTTGAGATTAGGGTTGCCACGTGAATCAAAATCTAGCGGGGTGTTGGAATTAACTGTAATACTGCGCGCCACCGTGGATGTAATTTCATTAAGCCTTGGCATTTTCATACCAGCACCCAAAGAGCTACGAAACACCCAAGCCTCTTCAGGCTGCCAGCGCACTGCCACAGAAGGCAACAACGCAAACTCTTGCTGACTATTGCCGTCTGATTTTAGCTGCATATTTTCCATACGAAGACCGCCTGTCACCGTCACACTGTCTTGCGGCGTCCATACATCTTGAAACCAAAGCACTTGGTCTTGCGAGGAGGATTTGAATTGGCTTCGCTCTGGATTAACCCCTAGGAAAGTTTGGCTGTCATCGCGACTGAGTTTGTTGTATTCAACGCCCAATGAAACAAAGTGCAAATCAATGGGCTGATCCCAACGAGCGGCACTTGTAAACTCATCTTCATCGCTCTTGGTGTTTTCAGTGACGCTTGTATTACCAACCCTTGTGGCGTCTAAGGTATTGTGGCGATTATTGACTGAAAAGCGCCCGCTTAGCTTGGATTCACCAAAGTACTTTTCACCTTCTAAACGCAAACGTAATGAACGATTAGCGCCGTCCTCATTTGCGTTGCGGGTAAAGTTATTGGCGCTGTCAAGTAAATCATAGGCAGAGGTTGTTGTGTTCTTTTCAGAGGGGCCTAAAAACACCATGCTAGATAGGGTCACGCTATCTCGGCCTGATTTCCAAGTAAATTTTGGGGTAAAGGCATGATGCCCCATCTCACTGATGCCGTTGGTGTATTCTTGCTTCCAGGATGGGATGTTGCCAAGAGACTGCCTATCTAAAAAGCTATTCGCAGGCGAGCGAGAAAAATTAAGCGATACGGGCAATATCCAAGAAAAATTGCCGTTTACACCAGACTCTGACCATGACAATTGCTCGTTATGTTCACCATCTTTGAAGCCTAACGCGGCTTTAACTTCCGTTGCGGCCTTAGAGACGCCTTTTTTGAGTACGATATTGACTGTAAGTGGCGATGAACCACCAAACTCAGCGGATGAACCACGACTAATCTCAACGCGTTCGATATCACTCGCTGGCATACGGGTAAAAGCCCCCATGGTGCCGCCTGATTGCTTTTCACCATCAATGAGCACACGAATAGAGTCACGCGACATCCCGCGGGCACGCATGCCACTTGCGCCAATCTCCACGCCAGGCAATTTTCCGAGCACCTCACCAGCGGTCATGACACTTAAGTTTTCAATTTCTTTACGCCCAAATACCATCTTTTGCGAAGCCGAATCTTTACGCATCTCGGTTTCATCGCGCGCACCAGCAACGTCGACCGCTTGAATTTTTAGCGCTTCTTCCGCCCAAGCGCTTGATGAAAGCAACATCAGAAAAAGTACATAATTTTTACGTAATGGCATGGGTTCTTTTATAAAGTCATACGGGTTTAAAATAAGCTACACTGACTTAATTCAACATTAAGCCTAACATGAAATTGTTACCAAAAGTTTTCAGCAATCCATTTGGCGCTCTAAAAAAACTAGGGCCAGGCTTAGTCACTGGTGCGGCTGATGACGATCCAAGTGGCATAGCCACCTACTCACAAGCCGGGGCGCAATACGGCTTCGGTTTACTTTGGACTATCGTCCTTACATATCCACTAATGGCGGGCATCCAAATGATTTGCGCGCGCATTGGCCTCGTGACAGGGCGTGGGATAGCTAGCAATATGCAACGCACTTATCCGCTCGTTTTAACCTTGCCGCTTATCGCCTTACTGCTCATCGCCAACATTATCAATATCGCAGCCGACTTAGCGGCGATGTCAGACGCGGTAAAACTAGTTGTTGGTGGGCCACGCCATCTTTACTCCATCCTCATTGGCTTAACTTGCTTGCTCTTGCAAGTATTTATTCCCTACCATCGTTATTTGCCTATCCTTAAATGGCTTACACTTTCTTTATTCGCTTATGTGGGCACCGTGTTTGCCTCACAAGTCGATTGGTCTCGTGTCATCCAAGAAACTTTCTTGCCGCACATCAGCTTTGATGCGAATTACGTGCTGCTAGTCGTGGGCGTATTCGGCACCACCATCAGCCCTTACCTCTTCTTTTGGCAGGCAGCTGAGGAAGTAGAGGATATTTCAGACATTCCATGCAGACACGCACTCATAGAGCATCCAGAGCAAGCACCTAAGCAACTTAAACGGGTCAACCTAGACACCATATTGGGGATGGGGTTCTCTAACATCATCTCTTTTTTCATCATTCTCACTACCGCGGCAACCCTATTCCCTGCGGGCATTCACGACATTCAAACCTCAGCAGAAGCAGCGGAGGCTCTGCGCCCTATCGCGGGTGACTTTGCTTTCATGCTCTTTGCTTTAGGGATTATTGGCACAGGTCTTTTAGCGATTCCAGTATTAGCGGGCTCTGCGGCTTATGCAGTTAGCGAGTTGATACACAAACCCGCAAGCTTGCGACTTAAAGCATCATCCGCAAAACACTTTTATGGTGTGATTGTGATTGCCACGCTGATTGGCGTTGGGCTAGATTTTAGCGGCATAGACCCGATTAAGGCCTTGATTTGGAGCGCGGTGATTAACGGCATTGTGGCTGTACCATTAATGATTGCAGTGATGCACATGTCATCCATGACTAAAATTATGGGAAACTTTACGATTAAGGGTAAAACGAAGATGTTGGGATGGTTAGCGACCGCCTTGATGACAGTGACGGCGATTATTCTTGGCTTAGTAAATTTATTCTAAAAGCGTCTAGTCTTTAGTAAATAGCCCGCTGATATTGCGCATCCCCTTGAGCGCCGCCCAAGAGCCTAACAATATCCTCGCCGCCTTGATGGGCGTGAAAATCGCAAATAAAGCCCCAGCACCCAATATAATGCCGGGGTTATTCTTCACAAAGCGCGTTGCTGCTAAGCCCCTATCCACCCAAGTTAATCGCATCTGCCACTGGCCAGCTTGAATAGACAAGTCCTCACGCTGGACCGAGGCTTCAGCTTGGAGCTTTGCTTTTTTGATTGCGAGATAGCGTAGCTTTTGATTCATTAGTCTTCAGACTTCAGCTGTTTGTAGTCTTTAGCCAGCTCAGTAAGGCTAGCCTCAAAGGTCGCCGGCATGGCTTTAAGCGCTTGAATAACGCGCCACAAGCAAACGCCGCCAACAAGAACAAACAGGCCTGTGACACCGCCTAAGGCAAGCAGACGATGCGTATCCCAGAAGAACACAACGACAAATAGCGCAAGCAGTAAGGCGCCAAAGCACAAACAAAACAGCGCAACCAGCACCATGATGAGTACGGAGACTGTCCGCTCGCGTGCGATTTCTAGATCGGTAGAAAGTAGATTGAGGCGATTGTGCGCAATCGCCACCGCCAAGGCCGTGATGGACTTGAGTGAGCCTAAGAGGCCTTCAGCGCTGTGTGGGGTATGTTCTGACATAAGCTTAACGGCGGCTCACGAGTAAACCAATCACAAGGCCGATGCCAGCAGCAATGCCGACGGCCTTCCAAGGGTTCTCTTGTACGTAATCGTCAGTCGCTTTAACTGCCTCGCGTCCTTTTTCAATCAGATCTTCATGCAAGTCGTCTAGCTTGTCCTTGGCTGAAGCAAGCGACGCCTCCGCCTGAGATCGGAGCTGATCGACCTTCTCGCCGCCATGATTGGCGGTGGCCTTGATCAGTGCCTCGGCATCGGCAATGAC
>JBJOIS010000018.1:0-18077 GCA_046047035.1 Pseudomonadota bacterium | reverse complement strand
CTTTTACCTTCTCAACCAATTCTTTTGCTGCATCTTCCACTTGTTTCTTGGCTTCTTTTTCAGCTTCGTCATCTAGCCTGCCTAAGTCCAAATCGCCTTTAGCGATGGATTGCAATTTCTTACCATCAAATTCAGTTAGGCTACCTAACATCCATTCATCCACACGGTCTGAAAGCAGCAAGACTTCAATGCCTTTCTTACGGAAAATTTCCAAATGTGGACTATGTTGCGCGGCGGCAAAGCTATCTGCGGTGATGTAATAAATTGCTTCTTGGCCATCCTTCATACGAGCAATGTAGTCTTTAAAGCCGACCACTTGGGCTTCCGTATCCAATTGCGTTGATGCAAAGCGGAGCAAGCCTGCAATTTTCTCTTTATTCGCAAAATCTTCGCCAGGGCCTTCTTTTAGCACGCGACCAAACTCACCCCAGAATGCTTGATATTCTTCTGATTTATTTTCAGCCAAGTCTTCAAGCAAGCCCAGCACCTTCTTCACAGAAGCGGCTTTAATCGCATCAATATCTTTAGAGTCTTGCAAGATTTCACGTGAGACATTAAGCGGCAAATCAGCCGAATCAATCACGCCGCGTACAAAGCGTAAATATTGTGGCATCAGCTTTTCCGCATCTTCCAAAATAAACACGCGTTTCACATAAAGCTTGATGCCGTGGCTACGTTCACGGTCATACAAATCAAATGGGGCCTTGCCTGGTACATAAAGCAAAGAAATGTATTCCTGATTACCCTCTACGCGGTTATGGCTCCAAGCCAGTGGGTTTTCAAAGTCATGAGAAACATGTTTGTAGAATTCTTGATACTCCTCTTCGGTGATATCGTTTTTAGCACGCGCCCACAAAGCAGAGGCTTTATTCACGGTTTCATCTTCATCCGTTGGCACTTGCTCGCCATCTTTCCATTCGGATTTTTTCATCACAATCGGTAAAGTGATGTGGTCTGAGTATTTACGGATGATGGATTTTAGTTTCCAGTCATTTAAGAATTCATCTTCGCCCTCGCGCAAATGCAAGACGATTTCAGTACCGCGCGTTTTCTTGTCCGCAGGCTCTAAGGTAAAATCACCCTCACCTGCTGATTCCCACTTCACCGCCTCTGTTTCCCCAGCACGTAGCGTGGTTAAAGTCACTTTATCCGCGATGATAAAAGCGGAGTAGAAGCCCACACCAAACTGACCAATTAAATTAGCATCTTTTGCTTGGTCGCCAGTAAGCGATTTAAAGAACTCTTTCGTGCCTGATTTGGCAATCGTACCGATATTTTCAATCACCTCGGCACGGCTCATGCCAATGCCGTTATCCGTGATTGTGAGTGCGCGCGCCGCTTTATCAAACGCGATACGAATTTTTAAATCACTATCGCCACCGTAAAGGGTGTTGTCTGAAAGCGCAGAAAATCTTAATTTATCTGAGGCATCGGATGCATTAGAAATTAACTCACGCAAAACGATTTCTTTGTTGCTGTATAGAGAGTGAATCATCAGCTGAAGTAGCTGTTTTACTTCGGCTTGGAAACCTAAAGTTTCTTTTTGAGATGATGACTTCGCCATATTGAAAGCTCCTAAATTACGGGTAAAAAAACGATGAGATTTAAATGGGGATAGTCACGCTTATTTCAAGAGCTAATTTCAATCGTTTTTAAGGATATGAATTGACCTGCATCAATACACACCATAAACACAAGACTATGATGAAACTGTTGTTTATTGGAGATATTGCGATGTTAAAAGTGCTGTTTTACACCCTACCAGGTCAGCTTAGCGTACTTTGCTTAGTGTTAATCTTTGTCATCATGGGCTATTTATGGACTTACTTTTACAAAAAGAGCCAAGAAAAATCTTAAAGTAAGACTAAAAAATAGTTATCTAACAATATGATTTAAAACGATTGATGAAGCCGCCATACCAAAAGGTGCAGTGACGCAAACTGATGAACCATAACCTGCACAATTTAAACCTGTGACCGCAGCATTAACTTCACAACTTGCTTCAATATCTGCGTTAGGTTGCAGAACTTGCTCGTCTGAATAAAGCGCCGTGATACCAAACTTTACTGTACTCTTTTTGTGGTTAGTTGGCGCTTTAGGAAAGCCGTGTTCACGGCGGAGTTGATTACGCACCTTTGCGAGCAATCTATCGCCTACCACTTGTGACAAATCGCCTTGCTTGATTTTGGTAGGGTCAAGCCTACCACCTGCCCCGCCAACAGTGACGAGAGAAATCTTACTTTTCTTGCAATAGGCGGCAATCGCTACTTTGGCTTTAGCATCATCGATGGCATCTAGCACCATATCAAAGCCGTCATTCAGCATTTGAGCCACATTTTCTGGCGTCACAAAATCTTCAATCTCTTTAACGACACAAGAAGGATTAATCGCTTTAATACGCTGTGCCATAGCGGTGACTTTGGCCATACCAAAAGCGCCATCAATTGCGTGTAGTTGGCGGTTTACATTAGATTCAGCAATATTATCTAAATCAATCAAGGTAATATGCCCAACAGCACTTCGCGCTAGTGCTTCAACCGCCCAAGAGCCTACACCGCCGATACCGATCACACAGACATGAGCCGCCTGTAGCTTCACCAAGCCTTGCTGTCCGTATAAACGGCGAACGCCGCTAAAGCGACGCTCATAATCTGGTGAATCTATCTCAAGCATATTGATTTTATTAAGACTTTTCGAGAACGACAAATGCTGTTGCAAATGCCTTTTCATCTGAAATAGAAAGATGTGCAAACTGTATGCTTTTTGCTTCCAAGCAAGCTTGCAATTCTGGCGCCAAATCAAATACCGGCTTTCCTAAATCATCATGACCTACGCCAATATTCTCAAAAGTAGCGGGTTTGCGTATACCCGTCCCAAGTGCTTTTGCAAAGGCTTCTTTTGCCGCAAAGCGTTTAGCTAGGAAACGTGCTTTTGTATTGGATAATTGAAATTCTTGCATCTCGCGTTCGCTCAACACCCGCATGGCAAAATTATCGCCAAAGCGATCTAGCGAATCTTGAATGCGAGCCACTTCAACCAAATCTGTACCAACGCCGTAAATCATGACCTAGAGAGCCGCCTCAACCATCAGCGCTTTCATTTCACGCACAGCATACTCCCAACCCACAAACACGGCATGCGCCACAATCGCGTGACCAATATTCAGCTCTTCAATGCCTGGAATAGACGCAATTTGATGCACATTGTGGATATTCAAACCATGCCCAGCATTGACGACCAAGCCTAAAGACAAAGCATGCGCTGTCGCTTCTTGAATACGCGCCAATTCTTTAGCTTGCTCAGCGCCTTCGCTATCCGCAAATTTACCTGTATGAATTTCAATAACGGGGGCACCTGCCGCTTTAGCTGCGTTGATTTGCGCTATATCTGGTGCGATAAATAATGAAACCCTTATACCTGCGTCGACCAGCGTTTTACAAACCGCTGTAACCCTCGCCAAATTGCCCGCCACTTCAAGGCCACCTTCAGTCGTGCGCTCTTCACGACGCTCTGGCACTAGGCAAACATCTTGTGGTTTGACTTTTAAAGCGATAGCGACCATTTCATCAGTCACCGCCATCTCAAAATTCATTTTAGTTTGTAGTAATGGGCGTAGCGCATAAACGTCAGCATCTTGAATGTGGCGTCTATCTTCTCGCAAGTGAATAGTGATGCTATCAGCCCCAGCTTCTTCGGCACGTAAAGCGGCTTGCACCACGCTCGGGTACTTGGTGCCACGCGCTTGTCGCAAAGTGGCTACGTGGTCGATATTCACGCCTAGTTTGATGTTAGATGCCATCATAAATCCTGTAAATCAATTAAAAGTTGTCTAGTATGCAGCGGCTTATCACCCAAATAATGCGCTAACAAAAGACGCATTAACTGCTTACTTTGTTGCTGTGTTTGCACATCAGCGTAGTCATCTTGCGCCATATCCAGCAAGGTTTTACCAGATAATTGTACGCCATTTTCTTGATAGTCATGCCTGAGTGATACAGGCCCGACCTCTGGCACGTAATAGTATTGCGCTTCAGCAGTCACCGCCTCATCACGAATGTTGTGCGTTAAAGGCACTGCGTAACCCAAGGCTTGCAATAAACATAGCTCAAAGCGGCGCAAAATATTGGCTGAATCATCCGGCGCTAGCGCAAGTAATTTCAACGTTTGCGTGTATTCATCAAACAAGGCTTCGTGTGCATCTTCACGTGGCAACAAACGAAGCAATAGCTCATTGAGGTAAAACCCGCACATCAGGGCCTCGCCTTGGAGCATGAGCAAGCCTGCATACCACTCAAGAGAATGTAGCGTTTTAAGCTCTAGCTTACCCGACCATGCACCAAGCAAGGGCTGAAAAGACTGCAACATACCACGCATAGCAGATCGCGGTCTTCTTGCTCCCTTGGCTACCGCCGATACCCGACCAAAATCTCGGGTAAATAGCTCAACAACCAAGCTAGTCTCTTTAAATGGATAAGTGTGCAGAACGTAAACTGGCTGATTGTCCTGACGAGATATACTGCTAACAGCCATTTAAAAGCCTTTTATCCTAGTAAGCCGACCTAATAACCCAGACTCTTAAGCGCGCGCTCATCATCAGCCCAACCGCCTTTTACTTTCACCCAAGTTTCTAACCAAACTTTGCCGTCAAACAGCTTTTCCATATCCTGACGTGCTTCGGTTGAAATCTTCTTAAGTTTTTCACCACCCTTGCCAATTAGCATAGGTTTTTGGCTTTCTTTATCCACAATAAATGCGGCATGGATGCGGCGCAAATTGCCTTCCATTTCAAATTTTTCAATTTCAACGGTAATCGCATAAGGCACCTCTTCGCCCAAAAAGCGGAAAGCTTTTTCGCGGAGCAATTCTGCCGCAAGGAAGCGCTCATTCTTATCGGTAATTTCATCTTCACCATAAATCGCATCTTGCTCAGGCAAGTATTCACGTACAGCGCTTAATAACTCATCTAAATACAAGCTCTTTTTAGCGCTCACCGGTACGATAGCTGCGAAAGGAAATAACAAATCAAAGTCTTGAATCAGCGGCAACAAATTACCTTTGTCACCCATCAAGTCGGCTTTGTTCACCACTAGCAAGACAGGCTTATCTTTCGGTAATAAATTCAATACAATTTTATCCGCGTCACCAAGATGCATAGGCTCAATCACGAAGAGCACGACATCGACTTCATTAAGCACTTGAGTCACCGTTTTATTCAGTGTTTTATTCAATGCATTGATGTGCTTTTGCTGAAAGCCGGGCGTATCAACAAACAAGAATTGCGTATCATCGGTGGTGTGAATACCAAGCAAGCGATGACGCGTTGTTTGCGCTTTGCGTGAAGTGATACTGAGCTTCATTCCCATAATGTGGTTGAGCAATGTTGATTTGCCAACGTTAGGGCGACCAACAATGGCAACGGTGCCACAACGGAATGGGTTGTTTTGAGTCATGTTTATGCTTTCACTATACTTTCAATTTCGGATTTTCGCGATTTTACATCTTCGCTTTTACGCAAATATTTAGGCTGTTATTTGTTGATAGGCAAGCTTAGCTGCTTCTTGCTCAGCATTGCGGCGACTTGTGCCTTCACCTTGTGTGGTGATATTGAATTTTGAAACTTTGCATTCGACACGGAAAGTTTGACAATGCGCCTCACCTTCAATCGCCAACACTTCATAAATTGGCACGTCGATTTTTTTAGATTGTAGATATTCTTGCAATAAAGATTTTGGGTCTTTGCCGATGGATTTCGGGTCTATTTTTTCGATTAAAGGCGTGAACAGTTTAATCACAACCATCTCAGCCGCATCAAAGCCAGCATCAAGAAAAACCGCACCAATAATGGCTTCCAAGGCATCTGCCAACACTGAAGGACGACGCCATCCACCACTTTTTAGCTCACCCTCACCCAAACGCAGCGCATCGCCGATATTCAGCGTCAATGCTAATTCACCCAGCGTTGGCTCTTTCACTAAATGCGCCCTTAAACGGCTTAAATCGCCTTCATCCAGTTTCGGAAATGCAAGATAGAGCTGACTAGCGATGATGAAGTTAAGCACCCCATCACCCAAAAACTCTAAACGCTCGTTATTGATACTGCCAAAACTGCGGTGCGTCAGCGCTTGCACTAACAAGGCTTGATTATGAAAATTATAGCCAATTAAGCGCTGGAGTCCGAAAGTGGTTGGATTATTCATCATGAGAGAAGCATCAGATTAATGCTCAGTGGTCGCCTTAAACTTTAACATCAAGCTGATTTGATAGAGGTTTATTGAATAGAGACTGCATAATTAATGAATGCTTGTACCAATTCGTTTTAATTGGTCAAAATTCCACCAGATAAAAAAAGCTTTACCCACTAAGTTTTGCTCTGGCACAAAGCCCCAATAACGACTATCACGACTGTTGTCGCGGTTGTCGCCCATCGCAAAATAATGCCCTTCTGGGACTTCAAAAGCGCCTTCACGGCTCATGCTATTTTCTTCAATCAGCAAATCATGTGTTACATCACCTAACTGCTCTTCAAAACGCTTTGCATGCACTTGATTTAAACCAGCACTCTCATAAGAGTAATCGTCAATATAAGCCATATCGAGCTTTTGACCATTAATATAAAGCTGTTTATCTTGATACAAAATTTTATCGCCAGGCAAGCCAACCACACGCTTAATGTAATCAATAGATGGGTCTGGCGGATAATGAAATACAAATACGTCGCCACGTTTTGGATGGCTAGTTTCAATAAAAGTGCTGTTCAAAATTGGCACGCGCAAACCGTAAGTGAATTTATTCACCAAAATAAAATCACCCGCTAACAGCGTTGGCATCATAGAGCCAGAAGGAATTTTGAAGGGTTCAGCGATAAATGAACGTATTAGAAATACAGCCAAGATGACTGGGAAAAAGCTTTTTGAATACTCCACCAACATCGGATCTGGTGTATTTGGTGCACGATTTTTACGTAAAACAAGCTTATCTAGCAGCCAGATAGAACCTGTCACCAATAACACTAACACCATAAATAACGCGAACATCATGCTGATTGCCCTCTATTTTTTATATTTTCTACTTATCTTCAACACGTAAAATGGCCAAGAACGCTTCTTGTGGGATTTCAACATTGCCCACTTGTTTCATGCGTTTTTTACCCTCTTTTTGCTTCTCTAGCAGTTTCTTCTTACGGGTAATATCTCCGCCGTAACACTTCGCCAATACGTTTTTACGCATCGCTTTAACGGTTTCACGGGCAATAATATTCGCGCCAATCGAAGCTTGAATGGCCACATCAAACATTTGCCTAGGAATCAGTTCGCGCATTTTGGAAGCAACTTCACGACCGCGATAAACTGCATTGAGTCTGTGCACAATGAGTGAAAGCGCATCGACACGGTCACCATTCACCATAATGTCTAACTTAACCAAATCAGCCGCGCGGAACTCAAGGAATTCATAATCCATAGAAGCATAGCCACGTGAAACTGATTTAAGCTTATCGAAGAAATCCAGCACCACTTCATTAAGCGGCATTTCGTAGCTGAGCATCACTTGTCTGCCCATATACTGCATATTCTTTTGAATGCCGCGTTTACCAGTACATAGCGTCATGACTGGGCCGACGTAATCCTGTGGCATGAGCAAGTTAATATTAATCATCGGCTCACGAATTTCTTCAACGCGTGAAGGTTCCGGCAAGCGTGAAGGATTCTCAATTTGAACGACTTCACCAGTTTTCAGCAAAAGCTCATAGATTACTGTTGGTGCTGTAGTAATCAAGTCCATGTCATATTCGCGCTCTAAACGCTCTTGCACAATTTCCATGTGCAACAGACCCAAGAAGCCACAACGGAAACCAAAACCTAAAGCTGTCGAGTTTTCTGGCTCAAATTGCAACGAAGCATCATTTAACCGTAATTTTTCGAGCGCACTTCGTAATGCTTCAAATTGGTTGGATTCAACTGGATACAAGCCCGCAAACACTTGTGGCTTCACTTCCTTAAAGCCAGGCAAGGCTTCAGTCGCAGGCCTATCAGCCAAAGTAACGGTATCACCGACTTTAGCGCTTGTGAGCTCTTTAATGCCCGCAATAATGAAACCAACTTCACCCGCTGAAAGTGACGCTTTTTGGAATGATTTAGGAGTGAATACGCCAACCTCTTCACATAGATGGACTGCACCTGTCGCCATCAGGCGAATTTTATCTTTTGGTTTTAGTGTGCCATCAACAACGCGCACCAACATTACCACACCCACATAGTTATCAAACCACGAGTCAATGATTAGCGCTTTAAGTGGTTTTGTTGGATCACCAACAGGAGGTGGAACTCTTGCGACAACAGCCTCAAGCACATCACGCACACCTTCACCAGTTTTGGCTGAACAGCGCACTGCGTTTTGCGCTTCAACGCCAATCACATCTTCAATTTCTTGAATGACGCGGTCAGGATCTGCAGATGGCAAGTCAATTTTATTGAGCACTGAAGTCACTTCAACACCCAAATCTAATGCGGTATAACAGTTTGCGACACTTTGCGCTTCTACGCCTTGGCTGGCATCCACCACCAACAATGCGCCTTCGCAGGCTGATAATGAACGGCTAACCTCGTAAGAAAAGTCGACGTGACCTGGAGTGTCAATTAAATTGAGTTGATACACTTGCCCATTCAAAGCTTTGTATTGCAAAGCCGCGGTTTGCGCCTTAATGGTAATGCCACGCTCACGTTCCAAGTCCATAGAATCGAGCACTTGAGCTTCCATCTCGCGATCAGACAAGCCTCCGCATAATTGAATAATACGGTCAGCCAAGGTCGATTTGCCGTGGTCGATGTGGGCGATGATAGAAAAGTTACGGATATTGTTCATAAATTCAGTGCAAAAGTTATACCAACAACAAGGGCGCCTAAGCGCCCCTGCAACCTACTACTAAGGTTTGATTTTACAGTAATTAGAGGCTTATTACTATGAAGTACTAAGCCTGATTAATTCACCTCTTTACTTGGTGTCGGTGACTTTAATTGGCACGTACAAAGTACTTTCGCCTCGCAAGACTAAAACCGCTACGGTTTTGCCGTTTGAGATGCCTGACAAAGTCTTATTAAACTGCTCTACGGTAGTCACTTCGGCATTATTAATACCAAGCACAATATCACCACGGCGAACCCCAGCAACTGCGGAAGCACCTTGTGAATCAATAACCAACAATCCATTTTTACCGTTAAGCTTTTTCTTTTGCTGAGGCGTTAACTCATTCAATGTTAATCCAATACGGTTAACCTCTGGTTTAGTCGCACCCTTAGTTGGCGCACTAACATCATCTTTATCATTGGGCGCTTCACCAACAACCACCGATAAAGTTTTGCTAGCGCCTTTGCGAAGCACTTCAACATTGACAGCTTTCCCTGGCTTCACAGCGCCAACTGCGCGTGGCAAATCAGAGGATGAGTTGATCGCCTTGCCATCAAACTTCAGAATCACATCACCAGCAACCAAACCGCCTTTATCAGCAGGGCCATTTTTCTCAACACCCGCCACCAAGGCACCATTGGTATTTTTCATACCAAATGAATCAGCCAAATCCTTGGTGATTTCTTGAATAGAAACACCCAGCCAGCCACGAGAAATCTTACCCCCAGATTTAAGTTGGTTAGAAACATCCATGGCAACATCAATTGGAATAGCAAAAGACAAGCCCATAGAGCCACCACTACGACTATAAATTTGAGAGTTAATGCCAACCACTTCGCCCTTCAAATTAAACAACGGACCACCTGAGTTGCCAGGGTTAATCGCTACGTCTGTTTGAATAAATGGTACGAAGTTTTCTTGCGGCAAAGCGCGGCCTTTAGCGCTTACGATCCCCGCTGTCATCGTGTTTTCAAGACCAAATGGCGAGCCAATGGCAGCCACCCATTCACCAACTTTCAATTGATTAGGGTCGCCGATTGAAACCTTAGGTAAACCACTTGCGTCAATCTTAAGCAAAGCTACGTCAGTTCGACGATCTGAACCAATGATCTTGGCTTTAAATTCACGCTTATCAGAAAGCTTAACGATGACTTCATCAGCCGCGTTAATCACGTGGGCATTAGTCAACACATACCCATCTGAACTAATGATAAAGCCTGAACCTAAGGACTGAGATTTAAACTCTTGCTGAGGCGCTTGCCCTCTGGGGCCTCCAGGAACTGGTAAGCCAAAACGACGAAACAGCTCATTAAACTGCTCATCGTCTTGAAACCCGGCAAATGGATTGCCATTGCCCTGCACCACTTGCGTGACGCTAATATTCACCACCGACGGCCCCTGCTTTTCGGCAAGTTCCGTAAAATCTGGCAACTCTTTTGCCAATGCGGTGCCAGCAAATGCAAGCAGAAATGTAGAAATGGTGACTATTTTTTTAATCATACTTTTACCTTTTTTTACATTGAACATTAACAATTGAAGATGGCTCTGCTAAGCCCAAAATCACGGGCCGATATCGTGCATCTAGCGTGCTACCTTGGTTGTGCCCTTTTAACCACAAGTAGCCTATAAACAAACCTAGCAGAGCGCCAAATGCAGTATTTCTATCCGCATGCAAAGCATCAGAAAAAATTGTGCTGCCGAGTATGGCGCCTAAAATCAACAAAGCTAAAGGAATGCCATACACAGCAAAAGAACTCCACAACAAGGCGCTCTCTTCCACGCCAACAACAACGATTTGATCTACGCTTGCGTTGACCGTATTTTGTGCTTTAAAAATATTAGGGCGATGACCGAATAAGCGTCCCCAAATAGAGATCCCGCAACCGCGAGATTGCCCGCACAATCCACAAGGCTTATTACGAACAATCTCTAAGCTAGCAACATCTTTATCGATGCTAATAACAATCGCGTTTTCTTGAATCATGATGTGGGGTTCAATGCTGAAAATAACAGAGCATTATTGTGAATGACTTTAGATTTTTTTGCTAAATATTTACAACGATTTTTAACTTTAAACTTACTTTTTAGCCTTGAAACTGACTGCATTCCCAAACTGTGTCACAGCAGCTTCTGGCACTTCACCAATCACCATAACCTGATGACCTTCATGAACCAAGGCGTAAAAATTGGTTGCACCAACGATCGTATGCCCAACTTTAGGTCTAACCCCTTTAGCAAGGGGTTCGATAAAGATGGAAATAGAAGCCAAGCCATCAGAGAAAATCATCTGAGTTACAGGCAAACCCTTTCCTTGAACCAACTGTTTAACTTGGTCCACCTTACGATAGCCCGCAGGCAACTGAGTAAGGTCCCAATCCATATCAGCAGAGTTCGCTTTTGCTGGGCCATCTTGGTCCATCACATAAGACTTGCTTGGATCGAATTTAGGTTTAAACCAATCCATGTTTTGACCATCCATCAAGGTGAGCTGGCTAAATCCAATTTGCTCTAAGGCATCGCCGTGCTCACCCAAAGTCACGGCTTTAAGCAACAAACCAAACTCTTTATCCACCCAAAATTTATAGCCATATCGCATTTGGTCTTTAGGAGACAGACTGACCACTGTCGCATCACGTCCACCAATACGCTCTGTGCCGTGAACCTGAACTTGGTAACTCGCTTTTAGCGCATCCATATTGCTTGGTAATAAAGCGGGAAACATATTCTGTCCGCGCTTTTTTTCAATCATGATTTTTTCGTTTTTAGGACTAAAAATTACAACATCAGAACCTTGGCTTAACACTTCGCGGGGGGCGCCATCAAGCACCACCATGCGTGCATACTCGCCTTGACCGTAGTTCATGTGGGTGAGCTGAACGGACTTCGAGGCACTACCTGATTGATAAACGAAAACGCCTTTATAGCTAAGCTCGCGTGCGGCTTGTGAAGCCTTTTGCAACATCAACCATGCGTCGTCTTGGCCCGCATACAAAGCCCCTGAAAATAGGCTAAAAAAGCCAAAAGCAAGGCCAATAAAAAATTGTTTTATAAACATTACTTATCTTGTGAAAAAGCAGCTGGCTGAATGAAATAAGCCGCATTACTTGGCGACATGGATTGATGTGCACGTAAATATTCTGCTGGTACAGCTTGTGCAATTTCAATTGGCGCAACACTTGCTTCTTGTGACTGTTGATGTAACACCACCAAACCCACAAAGAAGACTGCCGCAACAGAAGCCGCAATAGACCAAACCACTTGTTTGTTTTTAGCCAAACTTGGTTTAGGTGCCAATGCCGTTGGCTGCTTGGCAATCTCTTGCATAATGCTTGCTGTCATGTCATGCCTAAGAACCTTATTGCCTCGGATGACATCTCCAATCAAATGGTAAGTTGCCCAGCTTTTAGCGGCTTCACCATTGGCTTTTAAGGCCGTCATCAGGTACTCAGCATCTTCAAGCAGCAAGTCATCATCCATTAAAGCTGAAATTTGTTCTTTCAATTTACTTCTCCTACGTTCAAATTTATTCTAATTACCAACGCTTATCATCAGGCGTATCTAGCAAAGGCCTGAGCTTAACGGCAATAGTTTCACGCGCTCTAAAAATACGTGATCGAACCGTGCCAATTGGGCAATTCATCAATGTTGCAATTTCCTCGTAACTCAAGCCTTCTAACTCACGTAAGGTAATAGCCGTTCTGAGTTCATCAGGCAAAGCCATCATGGTTTCATTGACGGTCTTCGCGATTTCTTTAGTCATCATTTCAGTTTCAGGCGTTTCAGCGGTACGAAGTTCTTCCGCATCCTCAAAATTTTCTGCATCTTCAATTTCCACATCGTGACTAATTTGTGGACGACGACCCATTGAAACTAAATAGTTCTTCGCAGTATTAATGCCTATACGATAAAGCCAAGTATAAAAAGCGCTATCGCCCCTAAAGTTAGGCAATGCACGATAAGCCTTTATAAAAGACTCTTGTACGACATCTTCCACTTCAGCTTGATCTCGCACCATTCTAGACAGCAAACGCCCTAGCTTGCGTTGATATTTCTCAACTAACATGCCAAAAGCTTTTTGGTCGCCACGTTGCGCACGCTCGACTAAAGCTTGGTCAATTTCACGGTTACCCGGAACTTGGCCTCCTCCTGCATTGTTATTATTGGCATTGCCGTTCATGATGGCGATGCTCCCCGTTTGTTTGCTAGTTGCGATGCTTGAAGTATAACCCGCTGCCGCTGTATCAACGAACCCCATCCGGGATATTTCAGCAATATTCTTAACGTCTATCATTTTTACAATCCCCTTTAGCTTTTTTTATTATCTAGCCATGTGAAACAGACAACGCTAAACTGCTCAAAGTTCAATGTAATGGATATATATGCAGCAATTTGAGGTATTAATCATCGGCAGTGGTCTTGCCGGGTTAACTGTGGCACTTAAAGTAGCCTCAGAGAAAAAAGTTTGCTTAGTGAGCAAACGTAAAATCAACGACAATTCAAGCAGTTGGGCACAAGGTGGTATTGCAGCAGTTCTGACAGACGACGACTCCATTGAAGCGCATATCCAAGATACATTAATCGCAGGCGCAGGCCTTTGCGACCAAGAAGTCACCAGGCAAGTTGCCAGCCATGCACGTGAAACTGTCGAATGGCTAATTGCTCAAGGCGTTCCATTTACCAGAGAAGAAGACGGCAGCGGTTACCATTTAACCCGTGAAGGCGGTCATAGCCATAGACGTATCATCCACGCGGCTGACGCCACTGGACATGCCGTACAAAAAACCCTGGCCGAGCAAGTCCTTAGCCATCCTAATATCACTGTGCTTGAAGACCATATTGCGGTTGATTTAATCACTTCACGCAAAGCTGGCATTGGTGCGCCACAAGACAATGCCGAATGTTTGGGCGCTTATGTGCTCGACAATAAGAGCGGTAAAGTTATGACCATAGGCTCACAACATACTGTGCTAGCCACAGGCGGTACAGGTAAAGTTTACCTATACACAACAAACCCTGATGTGAGCACAGGCGACGGCGTTGCAATGGCTTGGCGTGTTGGCTGCCGTGTGGCAAATATGGAGTTTATTCAGTTCCATCCAACTTGCTTATTTCACCCTAAAGCGAAATCTTTCCTAATCACAGAAGTGGTACGCGGTGAGGGCGGAATTTTAAAGCTGCCAGATGGCACCCGATTTATGCAAAAACATGACCCTCGCGGCGAACTAGCGCCACGCGACGTAGTGGCAAGAGCCATTGACTTTGAAATGAAAAAGCGGGGATTAGACTGCGTATTTTTAGACATCTCACACAAGCCCGCAGACTTTGTGATTTCACACTTCCCGACCATTTATCGTCGCTGTATGGAACTTGGGATTGATATCACCAAAGAGCCAATTCCTGTTGTACCTGCCGCGCACTATAGCTGTGGGGGCGTGATGACCGACCACACAGGTCGTACAGACTTAGCTAACTTATATGCCATCGGTGAAACCGCTTGCACAGGCTTACACGGTGCAAATCGTCTTGCCAGCAACTCGCTTTTAGAATGCATGGTATTTGGCCAAGCAGCAGCAAACGATATTTTGGCGCAAGCACCAAAACCAACTGTGGCATTACCTTATTGGGATGAAAGCCGTGTCACAGACGCTGATGAAGAAGTCATCATCACCCACAATTGGAATGAGCTTAGACGCTTTATGTGGAACTACGTGGGCATTGTGCGAACCAACAAGCGCCTAACTCGCGCGATGCACCGTATTCATTTACTCCGCGATGAAGTACATGAGTTTTATAGCAATTTCCGAGTGACGAACAATCTGATTGAATTGCGTAATTTATTACAAGTGGCGGAATTGATTGTGCGCAGCGCAATGGAAAGACATGAAAGCCGCGGTCTGCATTACAGCAAAGACTATCCTGAAATGCTGGATATTGCTGTGCCTACCGTTTTAGAGCCATCAAACTATTTCAGCTTATTAGATAGCAACCAAGACATTAAGCAGGATTAGCATTTAACACACCTAAAATCGCACCTTGCGATTTTAGGTCGTTCAACACATCCAAGCCAAAATCCACAATCGCATCGATATCATCAAACGCCATCACTGAGGCAATACCAATCAAAGCTTGTCTGGCGGTTAACTGCCCATCTTGTAAGTCTTCAATTAGTGCAGCGGTCTTCTGATTAAGCTCGACAAACTTCACCTCATCATCAGAATCTCTAAATACCATCAAATTCACAGGGGTTTCTAGTGCTGATGTTGGGATATTTTCTGGCGAAATTTGATGCACAGGATAGTCATAACTGAGCAATGCCATTGCTGGCACAAAAGCCACAGGGTAGTCTAATAAGTGGGCCTCGGTATCTATTTGAGACCAATGAATAGTCTCATCCGCATAGGCCAAATAAAGCTCAACCCATTCGTAATGCGCTAAATTTTGCACATAAGGAGGCAAGCCACTCACCCTGTCGATATAAGCCAAAAAAGCTTCAGGGATTTCCCTAAAAATGGGCGTGACGCATGGCTGATGAATAAAGAATTCCCGCACCAACCGCAGCCAAACCTCTTCGGCGAGTATTTTTTTTAGCACAGGAAAACAAGCTGCAACTGAAGATTCAATGTTGTTAAAAACAATCTCGGTATAGACCGCCATGCCACGCTCAGAAACATCTGCTGGTGCTTTGGTGTTTTGAGGGTCTCGAATATGGCGCGTGAACGCCATTTGATAATCTTTTAGCGCTGTCATTTCGAGCTCTGCAACATTGCGATACGCTCTACTTCCGGCATCAAATCGCGTAATGGCGGAATATTGGTATCGCGTTCTAAAAGCGTTGGGAAATTGCCAAATAGGCGATATGCATCCGCTAGTAAGTCCCATACAGGATCAATAACCGTTGCACCGTGCGTATCGATTAGTAAATCAGGCGCCTCCTCATAATGCCCAGCCGTGTGCCCATAAACAACACGACCCGCAAGCCCAGCATCGAAGGCATTTTGCAAAAAGGCTTTTGCATCAAAGCAAAAATTCACGCTATTTACATAAACGTTATTCACATCCAAATGCCAATCGCAATCAGCCTCTTCAAGCACCGCTTTAATAAAGCTAAGTTCATCCATCTCAGAAATAGGCGCTGCAGCATAATAAGATGCATTTTCCACCGCAATACGCCTACCTAAAATATCTTGAGTCTGCTTAATACGACTCGCAACATGATGAACGGCCTCTTCGGTAAAGGGGATAGGCAATAAATCATACAAATAGCCGCCAGCTGCGCAATAGCTTAAATGCTCGGTATAAAGTGGTATTTGATGCGTAATAAGAAAATGTTTTACTTGATGTAAAAAAGGAATGTTGAGCGGATCTGGCCCGCCGAGTGAAAGCGACAGTCCATGACAAACGACAGGATAACGCTCTGTAAACCAAGCAAGCTGCTTAGCTACTTTTCCACCAGCGCCTATCCAGTTTTCAGGGGCTATTTCTAAAAAATCAATAGCAGCAATTTCTTGTTTGCCGAACTGGGCTTGAATTTGTGGAATTAATTCACGCTTCAATCCCAACCCAGCAGCACGGCTATTTTGAAATTGCTGCATCATTAATGACTATCGATTACTTCTTGTCGTGATGGCAAGAACCCTCTTTGGCTTTTTTCACGGCATGACGCATTTCAGCGCTACAAGCGCCATCTTTCATCTTCTCAGCATTGCATGCGTTCTCTTTAGCCTTTTCTTTTTTTGGCTTTTGCGTTGCACCACATTTACCAGATGCACACTGCCCATCTTTCATTTTATTAGCATCGCTAGCATCAGCCACCATATAGCCTGACGCCAAAGGTTTTGCGCTAAATGGATTTTCAGCTGCTCGAATAGAGGCTGACAACACTGACGCGGCAAATGCGCCACCCATGATTAAAACTAAAGATTTTTTTGATGCAGACATTTACATCTCCCAATAAAATTTGAATTTTACCCAATAAGTAATTTGTAAGCATCTAGACAACATAACGAAGTTTAGTTCCGACTAAAACTTGTCAGTTAAGAGGCTTTAGCTTGCATACAAGCCACATAAGCGTCAGCGTTAGGTGGTGCGCTATCGCGCTGGGCTTGCCAAATTGTTTCGGCAAGGCAATCCATTAAATCATGCTGCGCATCTGATTCATTGCCATGCTTGAGCTTTAATGCTTGATAGGCAGGTGCAATTCCAATCGGCTGATTAATGGCCACTTGCTCTAAAACCGACATATGTAAGCTCATGTGTAAAAACGGGTTGGTTTCTCCCATCTCTGGAAAGTAAGCCTGCTCCATGTATCGTTCTGGCGCATCTAACACCGCATGGTATTCAGGATGCATATGGATGACTTGCAAGGCGATGACCTCTAAGTCAGTGAGCGTTTGTTTCGCGTTAAATTTTTCCCAAGTGTCAAAAAAGAATTTTCTTACTTGGTCGCGGGTTGGGTTAAATAGGGCCATATTTCTTATGCCGCTTTCGCTTTATATTCACACAAATCTCGAATCACACATTCGCCACATTTTGGTTGCCTCGCGATGCAGGTATAGCGGCCATGCAAAATCAACAAATGGTGCGCGTCTTGCATAAATTCTTTAGGAACCGCTTTCATAAGCTTTAACTCGACCGCCAAAGGGGTTTTGCCTGGGGCAAGTCCAACGCGATTACCGATGCGAAATATATGGGTATCCACTGCAATGGTTGGCTGACCAAAGGCAGTATTCAAAATCACATTAGCCGTTTTACGCCCCACCCCCGGCAAGCTTTCTAAAGCTTCACGCGTGTCAGGCACAACACTATCAAAACGCTCAACTAATATCTGACATGTCGCAATCACGTTTTTGGCTTTGCTATGATAAAGCCCGATAGTTTTGATATAGCGCTCCAATCCTTCAACGCCTAAAGCCAAAATAGCCGACGGCGTATTAGCGACTGGATATAACTTAGCTGTGGCGAGGTTAACGCCTTTGTCAGTTGCTTGTGCAGAAAGAATGACCGCAATGAGGAGCTCAAACACACTCTTGTGATTGAGCTCTGTTTTAGGCTCGGGAATGGCAATCGCTAATCGACGAAAAATCTCATAGCGTTTTTCGGCATTCATTTAGAAGGTAATTTAGTGAGCTGCGAGGCCAGCCGAAATTGGCGCAAAAGCCTCACGCGCTGCTTTACGC
>JBJOIS010000017.1:0-26982 GCA_046047035.1 Pseudomonadota bacterium | reverse complement strand
CAGGACAATTCGACTAAAACTAAGTAATCATCATTACTTATAAAAATAAAAAGCCACGTTTACGTGGCTTTTTATTTTCCAAACCGCGATCTAATCACCAGCAACCGTCATGCTCTCTATCAATACAGAGCCCACCTGTTTGGAGCCTTGCACTAAAACGTCATTACCGATTGCCACAATTTGCTTAAACATATCAGCCAAGTTGCCAGCAATCGTAATCTCTTCCACCGCATGCACGATCACGCCGTTCTCAACCCAGAAGCCTGCAGCGCCGCGAGAGTAATCACCAGTCACCATATTGATGCCATGACCAAGCAACTCTGTCACCAATAAGCCTGTGCCCATGGTTTTGAGCATGGCATTAAAATCTAAAGTGCCATGACTCACGATTAAATTATGGTTACCACCTGCATTTCCTGTGCTTTGCATACCTAATTTTCGCGCTGAATAGCTCGACAAAACGTAAGCTTGAAGCACGCCATCCTTGACCAATGTCCGTGGTGTCGTCGCAACACCCTCATTGTCGAACGGTGCACTCGCTAAGCCGCGTAATAAATGTGGTTGCTCTTCGATTGTCACTAGTGGCGACATCACCTGCTTACCCAAACTATCCAACAAAAATGATGACTTGCGATACAAGCTCCCGCCAGAAATGGCTGAGATTAAGTGCGAAATTAAACCCGAAGATATCGATGCATCAAACATCACTGGCACTTGGGCAGTCTTAATGCGCTGACTCCCCAACCTTCTTACCGTACGCTCACCCGCCAAACGGCCTACATGTTGCGCCGATTCCAAATCGTCCGCGGACCTTGCCGTGCTATACCAATAGTCACGCTGCATATTGTCTTGGCCGTCATCAGCAATCACCGAGCAACTTAAACTATGGCGTGAGCTTGCATATCCACCATTAAACCCATGCGAGTTTGCATAGGCAAACATGCCTTCATAAGTGGAAACAGAAGCGCCCTCAGAGTTCGTAATGCGCGTATCAACACCACGGGCTTCAGACTCACATACTTTTGCCAATTCAATCGCACCATCCACCGTAATATCCCAAGGGTGATGCAAATCCAAATCGGGGATATTTTTTGCCATTAAAGCGGCATCTGCCAAACCGCAAAACTCATCCTTAGCGGTATAGCGGGCAATATTACAAGCAGCGGCAACAGTATCTTGAAGCGCCTGAGGAGAAAGGTCCGAAGTGCTTGCGTGGCCTTTTTGCTGTCCAAAATAAACGCTGACTGAAACGCCTTTATCACGGTTATATTCGATGGTTTCAGTTTCATTCATCCGCACCGAAACATTTTGACCAAAGCCCAAGCTCACCTCAGCCTCTGCGGCACTTGCGCCAGCCTCTTTAGCCAGGCGTAAAACCGTCTCGCTCATTTCCTGCAATTGCGCTAAGGAATAACTAAATCGTGGCTCACTCATGGGCTTGATACCGTTCTCATTCAAAGGAATTTCTAAAAACTGCTATCATATCGTACTATGAGACCCAAAAAGAAAGATCCCAACGCTGAAGAAGTCGATTTAATCGAACCGATCAGCAAGACCAAACTAAAAGCCGAAGCAGATGCCCTGCAAGAAATCGGCGTTAAATTGGTTGCACTCCCCAATAGCAAGCTTACACAGCTTGATCTGCCCGAGCGTTTGGTGGATGCCATCAACGAAGCTAAACGCATCACAGCAAATGGCGCCACTCGCCGCCAGAAGCAATATATCGGCAGCTTGATGCGTGAAATTGATGTCGCACCGATTGTTGAGCAAATGGAAAAATGGGAAGGCAAAAACACTGCCGAGAACGCTTACTTCCATAATCTAGAACGCTGGCGCGCTCGCCTGATTGAAGAGGAAAGTGCGCTATCTGAATTTATTCAGCAATACCCCAATGTGGATAGCCAACAAATTCGTACGTTAATTCGTAATGCCCGCCGCGAAGCTTCAGCCAACAAACCACCTAAAAGTAGCAGAGATCTCTTTAAGCTACTCAGAGAAATCACGGCTGATTCACAAACTGGGGAATCAAGTGAAGACGCTTACGAGGAAATCTGACACCATCAGCTTCTAATCAAAACTGATTTTGCTTTCTTGGTGCATGCGATTTCTGACAAAAGCCATATCTACAGTTTTACCTGAATACTGATTCACAGCTTTTGATAAATCAGTGACTGTTAGCAGTTGAACGTCACCGATACTTATCAACAAGTCATCTTTCAACAGCCCAGCTTTTTCAGCAGCCGAGCCATCTAACACCACCAGAACCTTAAGGCCCTCTGCATCATCATCTTTCTCCGGCACTTTGACATGCACACCCAATGAAGGCTTCGAAATTTTTGCCCAATAAGAAGCAAAGTAAGCATAACTCGTCCCTGCTTCCATGGGCGCTTGGCCAGTCTTTTTGGCTTCTCGCAATTGCTGAATTTTTGCACTTGCAGAAGGCTGACCTGCACGCTCACTGTAAACCAACACTAACGCGGCATGCACCTTTTGCGCTTGTGGCAAAGCTAGCTCAGGCGCAACACTCCCAGCTTTAAAGTCAGAGTACCCGATCAGCTCAAAGCCGCGTTCTTCCATTCGGTGTTTATCTGCAATTTTATCTGTGCCTGCATATATTTTTGGGGACGCATCAGACACAATACGTTTAGCGTTACTTGGCTTAGACTCAACGAACGAGCTGCTAAAGAAATTTTCATTCGCAACAACTGACTCCAAGGACTGCTTATCGTCAGCCATAGAAACATTGGCTGCCAAAATAAGTCCTATCAAGCTATAACGCAATAAACGCATGGTGTTTCCTTTGTCATTAAAATGAGGATGACTACTCAGCCTCATAATATGGGATGATTTAACTTTAAAATATAATCTATAGCTCTGACCATCAGACAACCAAAATAATTCACATGTCAGCACAAACAATTAAAATCGGCCTTGTTTCAATTAGCGACCGCGCCTCAGCAGGCGCTTACCAAGACCTTGGCTTGCCACACTTGCAAGAGTGGTTAGATAAAGCACTCACCACGCCTTGGCAAGCAGTAACACGTCTAATCCCAGACGAAAAATCTGAAATTGAATTCACACTAAAACAACTTGTAGATGATGAAGGTTGCAGCTTAGTTTTAACCACAGGCGGCACAGGCCCAGCGATACGTGATGTGACGCCAGAAGCGACATTAGCGATTGCCGATAGAGAAATGCTCGGCTTTGGCGAGCAAATGCGTCAAATCAGCTTAAACTTTGTGCCAACGGCCATTTTGTCCCGCCAAGTTGCGGTGATCCGTAAACAGTGCCTTATTATCAACTTGCCCGGCCAACCCAAAGCCATCGCGCAAACGCTAGAGGGCTTAAAAGATGATGCAGGCAAACAAACGGTACATGGCATTTTTGCCGCAGTGCCTTATTGCTTGGACTTAATTGGTGCGCCATATATCGAAACCAATACTGACATTGTTCAAGCATTTAGACCAAAATCGGCCGCTAAAAATAAAGAAGGATAACGCTATGCATCTCAACATCACCCCATACTACGCTGCCATATTGGCATTACTCTTTATTGTTCTCTCTGTGAGAACGATCAAAACAAGGCGCGAACACAAAGTGGCGATTGGCGATGGCGGCGAAAAAAGCATATTAAGAGCATCACGAGTGCATGCGAATTTTTCAGAATATGTGCCATTTACAATCTTGCTCATTGCCATACTTGAGATGCAGTCATACTCACAATGGATTATTCACAGCTTATGCATCGCGCTAGTGACGGCGCGAGCTATTCATGCATATGGTGTAAGCCAAGCTAATGAAGACTTCAGATTTAGAATTTTTGGCACAGCAACAACAATCAATATCATTGGTATTTGTGCGTTTCTATTGCTCGCAAAACCTTTTCTAATTGACGCGTAACAACTGCTTCACTTATGCCAACTGAATTCAATATTATCGACAAATACTTCACGCGCCCAAGCCAGAATGCTGACTTGAGCGTGGGAGATGATGCCGCACTCATTCAAATCAGCGCAGGGCATCAATTGGCGATTTCCACAGATATGTCAGTGGCTGGTACACATTTCCTAGAAAACTGCCCTGCTTATTTTGTAGGATGGAAGTCGCTCGCAGTGAATGTTTCCGATATGGCAGCGATGGGTGCAACACCCAAATGGGCAACGCTTGCGATTGCTTTGCCTAGTATAGATGAAGCTTGGCTGGCTGAATTCTCACGCGGATTTTTTGCTTGTGCGGATGCGTTTGGCATCAGCCTTATTGGTGGCGACACCACACGTGGCCCACTTAACATCAGCGTGCAAATCATGGGAGAAGTGCCCGTCGGTAAAGCACTACGCCGAGATGGCGCAAAAGCTGGCGATGAAATTTGGGTGTCTGGCATTTTAGGTGAAGCAGCACTAGGTTTAGCGCAATTGCAAAACAAGCTAGCTGAAAACACGTTATCTGCCGTAGAAAAAAAAGTTTGTATTGATGCCCTTCAAGCACCGCAACCTAGAGTGGCATTGGGGCTAGCCTTACAAGATATTGCCAATAGCGCCATCGATATTTCTGACGGATTGCTAGCCGATTTAGGGCATGTTTTAGAGCGCTCAAAATTAGGCGCAAATCTATATTGGGAACAGATCCCACACGTTAATATTATCAACAGTATTGATGTTAAAAAGCTGCAAAGCCTTAGCCTAGCGGGTGGCGATGATTATGAGTTATGCTTTACCGCACCCGCATCAGAGCATGATTTAATTTTAGAAATCGGTAAAAAACTGAATTTCAAACTTTCAGCGATTGGTGAAACAACTCAAGAGACCAAGTTAAATCTTTATGATAAAAATCACCAACTCATAGAATTAAAAAGCACAGGCTATGAACATTTCAGCTAAAAACATTACTCCAAGCCTGCAGTTTTTACTTCGCCATCCAAGCCACTTTATTGCATTAGGCTTTGGCACTGGGCTATCGCCAAAAGCACCTGGCACTGTCGGCACTATGGTTGGCTTACCTCTATTTTGGATGCTCACCTTCACGCCAGAATCTACGCACTTCATCACACTCACCGCTTTATTTTTAGTCGGCATTCCGCTTTGCACAAAAGCTGGCAATAGCTTGGGCGTGTCGGACCACGGCAGTATTGTGTGGGATGAAATTGTCGCCATGATGCTGGTACTTAAATTCACGCCAGCAGGTCCGCTTTGGTGGGCTGTCGCTTTTGTGCTTTTCCGACTCTTTGATATTTGGAAACCTGCGCCCATCCGTCAATGCGATGCAAAACTCAAAGGTGGCTTTGGCGTGATGTTTGACGACTTACTCGCCGCAATTTACACCATCATCAGCTTGAAAATAATATGTTTAGTCCTGAATTAAAAGCATTGTCACTAGAGCTTGGCGAGTTACTGCTGGCTAAAAAGCACGTGCTTACCTTAGCGGAATCGTGCACTGGCGGACTAATTTCAGCGCTTATCACCAATACCGCAGGTAGCTCAGCTTGGTTTGATAGCGGCCTGGTGACTTATAGTAATCAAGCCAAGCAGGATTTACTCAAAGTAAAAGAGACTACGCTCTCGCAATACGGCGCAGTGAGCGAACAAACGGCCATGGAAATGGCGATTGGCGCGCTACAGCAAGGCCGAGCAACTATCGCGGCTAGCGTGACAGGTATCGCAGGGCCAGATGGTGGCACCACAGCAAAACCTGTCGGCACCGTTTGCTTTGCTTGGACTAGCGAGGATTTACCTTCCATCAGCAAAACTTACCAATTTCAAGGCGATCGCGAGCAAATCCGAGAGCAATCCACCATCGCTTTGCTTTTTGGACTCAAAGACTTACTCAACCAACAGCATTAAATATAAACACCACCACATTATTTTTCAATTAATAGTGTACGTTCGTACAATGGTTTGCTAAAATCAAAAAACCAACGCTAAAAAGCGCTTCAAAATAACTAATCAACGGCAATTAGTCCTAGTCTTAGCCTTACTTTTAGGCCTGAATTGTGGAATAATTACATTCTTGATTTGAAGACTTTTTTAGCACTTTTTTGGCATAAAAAAGCCTAAACTAATCAAGATAAAACCAGAGGACGACATGGACGACAACAAAAGCAAAGCACTGGCAGCAGCACTTTCGCAAATCGAAAAGCAATTCGGCAAAGGCTCAATCATGCGCTTGGGCGACACCGAAGTCGCTGAAGACATTCAAGCTGTTTCAACAGGCTCACTTGGCCTCGATATCGCGCTTGGCATTGGCGGCTTACCTCGTGGCCGAGTAATTGAAATCTACGGTCCTGAATCTTCTGGTAAAACCACACTGACGCTATCAGTGATTGCACAGATGCAAAAATTAGGCGGCACAGCAGCGTTTATCGATGCGGAGCACGCGCTAGACCCACAATACGCACAAAAATTAGGTGTGAACGTGGGCGAACTTTTAATCTCGCAACCAGACACTGGCGAACAAGCCCTTGAAATCGCTGACATGTTAGTGCGCTCAGGCTCTGTTGATATCGTTGTTGTCGACTCGGTCGCAGCGCTTGTTCCAAAAGCCGAAATCGAAGGCGAAATGGGCGACTCACACATGGGCTTGCAAGCCCGCTTGATGAGCCAAGCGCTACGTAAGCTCACAGGTAACATCAAACGCACAAACACCATGGTCATTTTCATCAACCAAATCCGTATGAAGATTGGTGTGATGTTCGGCAACCCAGAAACAACAACTGGCGGTAACGCACTTAAATTTTACGCTTCAGTGCGTTTAGATATTCGCCGCACAGGTGCAATCAAGAAGGGTGATGAAGTCATTGGCTCTGAAACCCGCGTGAAGATTGTGAAGAACAAAGTAGCACCGCCATTCAAACAAGCTGAATTTGATATCTTGTATGGCGAAGGCATTTCACGCGAAGGCGAGATTTTAGAGCTTGGCTCAGACCTTAAAATTGTTGAGAAGTCTGGCGCTTGGTATAGCTACAACGGTGAAAAAATCGGCCAAGGCAAAGACAATTCTCGCGAATATTTGAAAGAGCATCCAGAAGTGGCTAATGAAATTGATGCCAAAATTCGTGCGAATGCAAAAGGCAATCTAGATGCTATCGTGAAGACGATTAGCCCAGATGACGCAGCAGATTAACGAAAAGAAAAAGCCGCAAGTTTCGCTGCGCCAGCGAGCGCTAGACTACCTGGCCAAACGTGAATACAGCGTTGCGGAACTTGCGCAAAAACTGAACACCGTCGCAAGACAATACGAATTAGATGCAGAAGCAATCCCTGAAATACTAGCGGATTTCAAAAAACGTAACTGGGTGTCTGATACCCGATTTACTGAGCAAATTTTACATGCGCGTAAATCAAAATTTGGAAGTGCGCGCATCGCACATGAGCTAAGAGAAAAAGGCGTTTCTGACGAACTTATCTCCGAAGCGGTTCAAGATATAAAAGAAAACGAGCTGGTAAATGCAAAAGCCGTTTGGCGTAAAAAGTATGATGCGGCACCAAGTTCAAGAGATGAATGGGCAAAACAAGCGCGGTTTTTACAAAGCCGCGGCTTTGGGTTTGAGATAATAAAAAAAGTCATTAACGAGCAAGAAGACGAAGTTTAGCAAGGCCGTCACCAAAGAAAATAAATAGGCTAATTGAATGAGTAAAACAGTATCTGTTAAAGAAATCAGACAACAATTCTTAGACTTTTTCGCGTCTAAAGGTCACCAAGTGGTTGCCTCTAGCTCATTGGTGCCGCACGGCGACCCCACCCTGCTCTTCACTAACGCAGGCATGAACCAATTTAAAGACGTGTTTTTAGGCTTTGATAAACGTCCATACACACGCGCAACCACCAGCCAAAAATGTGTGCGCGCTGGCGGCAAACACAATGACTTAGAAAACGTTGGCTACACAGCACGTCACCACACCTTCTTCGAAATGCTAGGCAACTTCAGCTTTGGCGATTACTTCAAACGCGATGCCATCAAATACGCATGGGAATTACTGACCGAAGTTTACAAGCTTCCTAAAGACAAACTCACCGTCACTGTTTACGCAGAAGATGACGAAGCTTACGACATTTGGGCAAAAGAAATCGGCGTTCCAACTGAACGCATTATCCGCATCGGCGACAACAAAGGCGCTCGTTACGCATCAGACAATTTTTGGATGATGGGTGACACAGGCCCTTGCGGTCCCTGTACTGAAATTTTTTACGACCACGGCGAACACATCTGGGGTGGCCCTCCAGGTAGCCCAGATGAAGACGGCGACCGCTTCATCGAAATCTGGAACAATGTGTTCATGCAGTTCAACCGCGACGAAGCCGGTGTGATGCATCCGCTTCCTAAACCGTCTGTCGATACAGGCATGGGGTTAGAGCGTATTTCCGCTGTACTTCAACACGTACACGCGAACTATGAAATCGACTTATTCCAAACACTCATTAAAGCTGCGGCACGCGAAACCAAAACAACGGATTTAGATAATCCATCACTTAAAGTGTTGGCTGACCACATCCGCGCGTGTAGCTTCTTAATTGCCGATGGCGTGATCCCAGGCAATGAAGGCCGTGGCTACGTGCTACGCCGCATCATCCGCCGCGCAATTCGTCACGGCTACAAGCTTGGTGCACGCGCAGCATTTTTCCATAAAATGCTGCCAGACTTAGTGGCTGAGATGGGCGAAGCCTATCCAGAACTCTCAAGTGCGCAAACACGCGTATCTGAAGTACTCAAACAAGAAGAAGACCGATTCTTTGAAACCATTGAAAACGGTATGGCGATTTTAGAAGCCGAGTTAGCTGAAATGGCAAAAGCGGGCAACACAACTTTCAATGGCGAAACTGCATTCAAATTGCACGACACTTATGGCTTCCCACTAGACCTCACCGCAGACGTTTGCCGTGAGCGAGATGTGACTGTAGATTCAGCCGCTTTTGATGCCGCGATGTCACGCCAAAAAGAACAAGCCCGCTCTGCTGGTAAATTCAAAATGGCAACCAACGTTGAATACGATGGCGCATCAACAAATTTCCGCGGCTATGAAGAGCTCTCAACAGAAGCAAAAGTACTTGCACTATACAAAGATGGCTCAGCGGTAAATACGCTGAATGAAGGCGACTTAGGTATTGTTGTTTTAGACAACACGCCTTTCTACGCTGAATCAGGCGGTCAAATTGGCGACTGTGGCGACTTAAAAGCCAGCGATGGTATTTTCAGTGTTGAAGATACGCTAAAAATTCAAGCAAGCGTATTCGGCCATCACGGCGTACTCACGACAGGCAAGCTAGCAGTAGGCGACACCCTTCAAGCCCGCGTGAATACGAACGCTAGAGCAAGCACAATGCGCAACCACTCAGCAACGCACTTGATGCACAAAGCATTGCGCGAAGTACTAGGCGAACATGTGCAACAAAAAGGCTCGTTAGTCGATACAGAAAAAACGCGTTTTGACTTTGTTCACAATGCCCCAATGACAGACGAAGAAATCAGCCAAGTTGAAAATATCGTCAACACTGAAATCCTCACCAACGCTGCAACGCAAGCGCGCGTGATGGATATTGAATCCGCACAAAAAACTGGCGCAATGATGCTGTTTGGCGAAAAATATGGCGATGAAGTACGTGTTTTAGATATTGGCTCATCACGCGAACTTTGCGGTGGTACACACGTAAGCCGCACAGGGGATATTGGTCTCTTTAAAATCACCAGTGAAAGTGGCGTAGCTGCTGGCGTGCGTCGTCTAGAAGCAACAACAGGTGCGAATGCACTTAAATTAGTGCAAAACCAGCAAGCACTGCTTAGCCATATTGCTAGCGAACTAAAATCACCGGCGCATGAACTAGGCACAAAAGTCGCGCAATTACTCGATTCACAAAAATCACTCGAAAAAGAACTAGCCCGTTTAAAATCTAAACTCGCATCTTCACAAGGCGACGACCTTGCAGACCAAGCGATTGAAATTAACGGCGTTAAAGTACTTGCGGCAACACTAGAAGGCGCTGATGCTAACGCCTTGCGCGAAACCATGGACAAGCTGAAAGACAAGCTAAAATCTGCAGCTATCGTCTTAGCAAGCGTGAGTGACGGCAAAGTCAGCCTTGCAGCAGGCGTCACGCCAGATGTCATCGCGAAACTAAAAGCTGGCGACTTGGTCAACCATGTGGCGAGCCAAGTGGGCGGCAAAGGCGGCGGCAAGCCAGATATGGCAATGGCTGGCGGCACAGATCCTAGTCAATTACCTCAAGCACTTGCAAGCGTGCAAGCGTGGGTTCAACAAAAACTTAATTAACCTTAAACAGTAAAAAATTATGGCACTCATTGTTCAAAAATACGGCGGCACCTCGGTTGGTAGCCCAGACCGCATTAAAAACTTAGCACGTCGCGTGGCACGTTTCAAAGCACTTGGCCATCAAATCGTCGTAGTAGTTTCAGCTATGTCAGGCGAAACAAATCGATTGATTACCTTGGCCAAAGAAATCATGCCTGAGCCAGACCCACGTGAATTAGACGTGATGGTAGCAACAGGTGAGCAAGTGACTATTGGCCTAACAGCAATGGCACTAATGGAACTTGGCCTAAAAGCAAAAAGCTACACAGGTTCACAAGTGCGCATCGTGACAGATAATGCACATACTAAAGCACGAATTCTTCGCATTGATGAAGAGCGCATCCGTGCAGACTTAGATGCTGGCAATGTCGTTGTTGTTGCTGGCTTCCAAGGCGTGGATGAAAACGGCAACATCACAACACTAGGTCGTGGCGGTTCAGATACCACTGGCGTAGCCTTAGCTGCAGCACTTAAAGCGGATGAATGCCAAATCTACACTGACGTTGACGGCGTTTACACAACCGACCCTCGCGTAGTGCCAGAGGCGCGTCGCTTAAAATCCATTACTTTTGAAGAAATGCTTGAGCTAGCTAGCCAAGGCTCAAAAGTATTACAAATCCGCTCAGTCGAATTTGCAGGTAAATACAAAGTAAAACTTCGTGTGCTCTCAAGCTTTGAAGAGGATGGCGAAGGCACACTCATCACATTTGAAGATCCCGAAAACAAGGACAGCAACATGGAACAACCAATCATCTCAGGCATCGCGTTTAACCGAGACGAAGCAAAAATTATGGTACTAGGCGTACCAGACAAACCAGGTATCGCTTACCAAATCTTAGGCCCAGTGGCAGATGCAAAAATTGACGTCGACATGATTATCCAAAACATGGGTGCAGACGGCACAACAGACTTCACATTCACTGTGCACAAAAACGACATGACAAAAGCACTTGGTATCCTTAACCAAGTACAAGCACACATCGGCGCACGTGAAATCCGCGGCGATGACAAGATCGCTAAAGTATCTATCGTTGGTGTAGGCATGCGTTCACACGTGGGCATCGCAAGCCAAATGTTCCGTACACTTGCTGAAGAAGGCATCAACATCCAAATGATTTCAACGAGCGAGATCAAAATCGCGGTTGTGATAGACGAGAAATACATGGAATTAGCGGTTCGTGTGCTTCACAAAGCGTTTGAGTTAGAAGAAGCTTAGATTGATTTTTGAGGCGTAATCGAGTATTGTTACGCCCTCGCAACATAGCAACATAGCAACAAAACGGAGAGCTGGCCGAGTGGTCGAAGGCACTTCCCTGCTAAGGAAGCATACGGGCTTAAATCTGTATCGAGGGTTCGAATCCCTCGCTCTCCGCCAAATAATGGCTGTTTATCGCTAATTTAGGTTTTTTCTACTGGAAATAAACCCAACTTCGCGTATAATTCACGCCTCACGCGCCCGTAGCTCAGCTGGATAGAGTACTTGGCTACGAACCAAGGGGTCAGGAGTTCGAATCTCTTCGGGCGCACCAAACAATAAAAAAGGCTTACAGTTTACGCTGTAGGCCTTTTTTGTTTTACGCTTCAAGTATCCATTTTATCCAAGTAGAATAAGTGCATTACTGACGTTCTCCTCAAGGCAATAAGTGAAAATTCTGTTAGTTGAAGATGATGCGGCACTCGGCCACGCAATGAGCACTTCACTTAATCGTGCAGGCTATACTGTGAATTGGGCGCACGATGGCTACGAGGCTGATATAGCACTGCACGACCATGTGTACGATGCCGTCATTCTCGATTTAGGATTACCTAAAATTGACGGTTTTGAAGTGCTGAAAAGAATGCGTGGGCGCAAAGTGATGGTGCCTGTGATTATCTTAACTGCAAGAGATGACTTAGATGACCGCGTTAAAGGCTTGGACTTAGGCGCTGACGATTATTTGACTAAGCCATTTAAATTACCTGAGCTAGAAGCGCGTCTGCGCGCTCAAATACGTCGTAACAACTCCATCCTCGCATCGACCATTGAATATGGTCCTTTGGTGCTCAACATTACCGACAAAATGCTCACCGTGAATGGAGAACAAATGATGCTATCGCCGCGTGAGTTTGGCGTGCTTGAAATGTTGCTTTCACGCGTTGGCAGAGTGGTTAGCAAAGAGGCGATTGTGGAGGCACTATGCAAGTGGGATGAAGGCGTTGGCAACAATGCCATTGAGGTCTATATTCACCGAATCCGCAAAAAACTAGAACCTATCGGCATCAATGTGCTGACAATACGCGGACTAGGTTACTTGCTACAAAAGGCACAGGCTTAATATGAAAAAATACTCGTCATTACGCAAAAAACTACTGCTCTTATTAGTGCCGCCGTTGCTCATTCTTATTCTCATTGCCTCATCAATTTTGTTTCGTTTTGCAATTGTTGAGCAGCGCGATGCTTTTGATAATGCGCTTTACGATTCAGCATACTCCATCTATCAACTGATTCAGAAATCAGACGACTCCATTGAGAATCTATCGCTCCCAAAAAACGAAAAACAATTCATATTAAACGACCAGTCTGATGTGATTTTCTATAACGTTGTGGATACAAATGGCAAAGTACTCAATGGCGATTCTGATGCTGGGCTAATGCCTCAAATAAAAGAGCAAGCCTCAAACCCAAATTTCCGAGATGGGATAGTGAATAATTTAAATGTCCGCATCGTATCAACCTTAGTAAAGATACAGAGGAATGGTGATGAGCTTCCCGTCTACATCCAAGTGGCCGAAACATTAAACAAACGCCAAGCATTAGCGAGTCATGTGTTGATTGATATTATCGTTCCACAAGTGCTACTCGTTCTATTTACCATTGGGATTATCTGGTTTGGTGTTGAGCGAGGCCTACAACCACTATTTGATTTACAAGCAGCGGTATCCAAGCGTTCTTACTTAGATCTTAGTGCGATTGAAATGCCTGACGTGCCAACAGAGGTGATGATTTTAGTGAACTCAGTCAACTCACTAATGCGGCAACTCGAGAGTGTTTTAAGTGCACAAAATCGTTTTATTGCAGATGCAGCGCATCAACTGAGAACGCCTTTAGCAGGTGCACAAGCGCAACTAGAGCTTGCATTGCTAGAAGGCGACCCAGAACAACACAAACAGCTATTAGAGCGAGTTAGCGCAAGCATGGAGCGCCTGTCTCATACCATCACCCAATTGCTTAGCTTAGCGAGAAATCAGCAAGACGCTTCGCACAACATGGTGTTAAGCCCCGTCAATCTCAACCAAATCGCACAAGAAGTCACTACCGACATGGTGCCGACGGCTATTAAGAAAAGCTTAGATCTTGGCTTTGAAGCAGCAACTCAAAACACGATGATTTTAGGTGACAGCAAGCGCCTAAAAGAAATGCTCTATAACTTAGTAGATAATGCCGTGCTCTACACCCCAGCAGGTGGGAAAATTACCGTGAAAGTTCAACGTGAAGCAGGTGAGATCGTTTTAAGCGTGATTGATAACGGACCTGGCATCCCGAAAGCAGAGCGTGAAAAAGTATTCGAACGCTTTCACCGAGTAATGGGGACTGGGCAAGAGGGAAGTGGCCTAGGCTTAGCTATCGTGATGGAAATTGCACAACTACACCAAGCAAACGTGGAAATTAATGATGAGCCTAAGAAAAAAGGGCTCAATATACAAGTGAGTTTTGCGGAAGCTAGAGACTTAAAAAGCTAAAGAGAGACTATGCTTTTAATATTGCTCGGATTGATTTTAGCGCTACTACCTTTGATTCTAACCACAGCGTTTCCGCATCTGATTGTGATTAGTATTTATGCAGGGACTTTGCCTTGGTTAGCGCTTGGATGGGCAGTGTTGGTGATGACGATTATCATGCGTCGCCAAAGAATTGCTGAATGGCGAGAAAAGCGAAAGCTCAATAAAAAGAAGAGAACCAAGTAATGACTACTTCTTATTCTCTTCCCAGGCTTTATCAAGCACCACTTGTTTCTCTTCCAGCGCTTTCTGCGCTTTATTTAATCGCTCTTCTTTAGCTGGCAAACCTTTTTTAAGCACATCCAATTGTTGCGTCTGCTGTGCGATTCTTTTTTCAAGCTCTTTAATGCTATCTGCTAAAATCTGATGATCTCGGTTAGCGGTATCGAACTCTTTCTGTGCCATGCGCACCTGGTATTGCTCATCGCTAATGTCTTTAGCCATCGCATTACCGATAAGCCCTAAGCCTATCAACAATAGCGTTAATAAGTACTTCTTCATTTGTATTAAGCTAAGCATCTGAAACATCCAATTTTTTATATGTAGTTATCATAAATCAAAATAATGACAAATCAATCTAATTGGCCTTTTATTGCTTAGACCATAAAAAAGGGCTGCTTACGCAACCCTTTTCAAGAGAAGAAATTAGCTTAACAAATTAATTTGTAGCGCAACCATCTTCTTGTTTATGCGTTGCATCCACCACTACACGACGGTTAGGTGCTAAACATTCAATGATTTTCTTACTACCTTTAACGCCAGCGCAATCAACCACTGGCTCAGACTCGCCTTTACCCACTGATTTAATGCGAACGTCTTTAATACCATGAGATGCCAAGTATTTTCTTACAGCATCTGCGCGACGCTCAGAAAGTTTTTGGTTATAAGCATCCGTACCAATCCTATCGGTATGGCCTGTCACTAAGATAAACTCAATATCGTCATGCGCTTTAATTTTGCCAGCAACCTCATCCAAAACTTGATTGTTTTTACCCTTGATTGTGTATTTATCAAAGTCAAACAAAGCTTCTGATTGAATCGTAATCGTTTCAAGCATTGGCTTACATGCTGGTTTAGCAGCAACAACTGGCGCTGGCGCTTCAACTACAGGCTCAGCCGCAACTGGCTGAGCAGCTGGCTCTGAGACTGCAACAGGTGCAGGAGGCGTACCAAAGCGGAAAATAGCACCAAGATTTAGTACGGTATTGCCAACGGTTTTGCTATCGCCACCAACATTAGCCTCACTCCAAACCGAACGCAAATCAGCTTGCAAACCAATACTATCAGTCAGCGAATACTGCACGCCAGCACCAATGTTACCCATCACTGAGCCTTTTGAGCCGCCGCCAACTGCATAATCCAACTTGTTATCCGCATAACCCACACCAACCAACAAGAATGGACGCAATTTCTCACGACTAAACATATAAAGCGCATCAACACCCACAAGTGTTTGCTTGTATTTGCCGCCAGCATTGCCGTCAACACTCGCGTAGGAACCACCAAATTGAATATCCCAGTTTGGCGCAAACTCTTTACCCACACGAATAAAGCCACCCATGCCATCATCAGCTTTTAAGGCACTATCAGTCCAATTGTAACTAATGCCAGGAAGCGCATACCAAGCACCTTTGTATGCGTCATCTTCAGCAGAAGCAGCAAACGAAGTCATTGATAATGTCGTTAATAGCGCCAAACCCATCATATTCTTTTTCATATCAACTCCTTAAAATTACATTTAGGCATACAATTTTTTAATTATTATACGCCAAGGACGTTTCTGAAATGTTACAGAATAGAAATCTGACGTCGCATGGGGATTTTAAAAATTAAAGCGGACGTAAATTATCTACGCGCAAAAAATATTTCTTCGCATAAGCCAATAATTGGCCATCCGTCGGGTGATCTACCGTCTCAACAGCAACAACTTTATTACTGATTTTGGCATCATGATGATTGATATGTTTAATCAACTCCAGCTTCGCCACACCTGGACCCACAATCAAAATCTCATTAGCGCCTGCAACCGCCTCAACCACCTCATGCAAATATGCTTGAGAGCTCACTTGATGATGCCCCGTGAGAACTCCTGCCTTTTGGTGAGTATGGCCATGCTTAGATTTTGTCGTAATGGTCGAATTTTCATGCGTATCTACATTAAACTGAATCACGTGCGCTTCTTGATGGTCGATCCAAACAACTGCATGGCTTAAAGACATAGCTAAACTCCTAGATAGTAAAGATTTCATGCTATCGCTTAATCACCTTAATAGTGTTGTCTCAGATCAAAGGAATGTAGAAATGAAGATATTTTTTAAAGTAATGGTTCAAACAAAGAAAAAGCCCCAAGGCGCGAACCGTGGGGCTTTTTTAGTATCTTGCAGTTTCACAAGTTATTCTATTGCTTGCTGTGCGTGGAACTAAACGTTATCAAGAAGGCCCCTACGCTAATCCTAAGCTATTTTACAGTCTGAATTTTGTACATATTTTTGTACGCATTTCAAAATAGTCGGGATTTCCGACGTTTCTAGCGTTAATAGTTTTGACACAAATATATCAATAGGCTGTTTCATTATTTAAATTAATTCTTTTGTATCTATCGCTGGTCAATTCCACTACTATCAATTCACAGTTATATTCCTAACTGTCTTAGGCTTTCATGCCCCCCCCAAGCAGTAACAATAGAGATTCCATAATGAATAAAGCGAAACTTGCAGCTGCAAGTTTAATGGCAATTGTATTTCTCAATGCCTATGCAGATGGAGTATTAGTAGAAGCAGGTGGGACTTATACTGCTACTGGCAGTCCAGTCCAAACGGTGACAACTGGACCGACTACTGCTAATGGGGGGCTCGGCGGAACAGCATCGTCTACAACGGGTGCCATTACTGCTAATGGGGGGCTCGGGGGCTTAGGTAGAAATTCTTCACTCTCCACTGGTGATAGTATTTTAAGCACTGGAGCATCAACTTCCCAAGGAGGGCAATCATCTTCGACTGGCAACACTTCAGGCAATAACTCAATCAGTGCAAACTACACGGCTGCAAGAATTCCGGTGTCGACATCTTACTCTCCAGCGAATCTGCCAACTGCCCCATGTATGGGATCGACATCGATGGGTCTAACTTCAGTTATGTTCGGATTTAGCTCAGGGTCTTCATGGGAGGCAACTGAATGTATGATTCTTGAAATGGCAAGATCATTTTCTCAAGATGGTCAACTTGAGGATGCTCAGGCTGTTAGATGTTCAAGTAAGTATGCTGTTAACGCACCTAGCTGTATCAAGTTAATTCAGCAAAGAGCAGACAACAAAAAGTTAATCGTTAATATTGGGATTGTTGATAATTTGAGCGAACTTAAATCAATTGTTGATACTAGAGCATCTCCTCCCGCACTTATCGGAAACTAAGTATCGCCTTAATGGAGGCCAAAGATGTTTCAATCCTTAAAACACCTAAGCGTCCAATTTGGAAATTCCTCAATCCCGAGGAAAAACCACACATCAGGTCCGCATTGAAATTTTGGACGAAAAAAATGGCTACGTTTTCACGTAACCATTTCTTTTTATTGGTGGGCTGTGCGGGGATCGAACCCACGACAAACGGATTAAAAGTGTCGAGGCTCTGCTCTAGAGCGCACTACCCTTGAGTCAAAAAATGGTATTGATTGAACCGTGCTAAAAAGTATCCTAACCTGTTTTGATCCAAACGTATAAAAAAACTCAACACACTCTTTACAATCTAAAGCAAATAACTTTACAATATGATTTAATAAACTTTACAATCAGAGACTGACATCTTTACAAATATATGAAATTAGCTACGACAAAACGCTCAGAAGTAATACGTAGATTTCTTCTAAATGCTGTTAAAGCAAACAGCCCTCATCTTATTCAAGATGCAATGGAAGCATTTGGCATCAGTCGCCAAGCAGTTCATACGCACTTATCTGAATTGAGTAAGCTAGGCTTCCTAAAAGCGGAAGGACATACTAGAGGCAGAATCTACAACTTAGGAATCAAAAGATTCCACAGCGGGGTTTTTAACCTCAAAGGCCTACAAGAAAGTGATGTCTACTACAGAGACTTCAGCGTTATATTCGGTGATCTAGAAAAGAATATTGAAAGCATCTGTCATTACGGCTTCACCGAAATGCTTAACAATGCTATTGATCACTCTTGTGGCACTCAGGTAAACATCTCCGCAGATAGAACTGAAAAAGAAATCAACATCACTATTAATGATGACGGTGAAGGGATCTTTAATCACATCGCAAGAATCATGAATCTTCAAGATCCACGAGAGTCGATCCTTGAGTTAAGCAAAGGGAAATTAACAACGGATCCAGATAATCATACTGGCCAAGGTATCTTTTTCACTTCTAGAGCATTTGATAAATACGCAATTTTCTCAGGCGACTTAGTCTTTTCTCATCGTGAAAAACTAGAAAAGGATTTTTTATTACACAATGATAAAAATCATCAAGGCACAACTGTAGTAATGAACTTGGATATCAATACTGATAGAACCCTTCGCTCAGTGTTTGATAGCTTCACTGGTAATGAAGATGAAGACTATGCTTTCAACAAAACTATCGTTCCAGTTCGCTTAGCATTGTATGAAGGCGAGAAATTAGTTTCACGTTCACAAGCAAAACGCATTTTGAATCGTGTAGAAAAATTTAAGACTGTTATTCTTGATTTCGAAGGGGTGGATTTTATTGGGCAAGCATTTGCTGATGAGGTCTTTAGAATCTTTGCAAAACGAAGTCCGCAAATTGAATTAATTCCAATGAATGAAAATGAAGATATAAAACGCATGATCATTGCAGCAGCGAATTACACCGAATAATCCATAAGAGCCTAGATACTTTTTACCGACCCGATCTACGGATTAAAAGTGTCGAGGCTCTGTTCTAGAGCGCACTACCCTTGAGTCAAAAAATGGTATTGATTGAACCGTGCTAAAACTGTGTCAAAAGTTTAAACACTCTAAGTACCCTAAACATAAACTTAGGGCTAAAATCACCCATATATGTCAAATGAAGAATTATCTCTAGAAGAACTTCCAATAATCCCTGAAGGCATGTTGATTGCGGCCAGTTCAGGTATCTTAGTACCCTTCATAGGCGCAGGAGTTTCGATGCTAGGTGGCTGCCCTAGTTGGAGTGAACTAGCCAATAGAGCTCTAAGGTCATTCATTGGTGACAGTGGTATCAGTCATGGACATTATGACCAGCTATCCAAATTGCCATCAAGAGTTAAGCTTACGTTAGCTGATGACCTCCAACGAAAATACAAGAAGAAAATTGATTACAAGAAAATTCTTAGTCCATCGGAAGATAAATCCAAAAAAGACGATGCAGATAAAGCTTATGCAAGCCTAAGAAAGCTGAGCACTCTCATTGTTACTACGAATTATGATGATTGGTTAGATAAACCATTCAATGACTCAATAGACATCTCAGAAAACAGCTCTCCGAACGCACTCAACAGCTTAATAGTGAATGTAGTCTACAAGAGAGAAGACATCACCCCATTACTATTGGATGCCACGAATACTATTGTTCATATCCATGGTTCAATCATGGATGATAAATCCATGGTCGTAACAACAACAGACTACTTGAAGAGATACAGCAACCCGACTGACGAGCCAGAAAATCAATACCTAAAGTTTTTGGAAGTTTTGTTTGAGAATAGGTCGGTATTCTTCGTTGGCTATAGCCTGGAAGAACTTGAAATTCTTGAGTATGTTTTTACAAAAAGTAACTTGATAAAAGAAAATGAGGCTTCACAGCCGAAATCTAAACATTTTTTGCTACAAGGGTTCTTTAGTCATGAGATTGAAGTTGCCAAAAATTTGAAGGTATATTTCCAAAAATTTGGTGTCGAATTAATACCTTTTCTAAAAGACAGAAATAGTTATAAACAACTTATACCTATCATTGAAGACTTAGCAGCCAAAGTGCCTATGCAACCAGTCATGATTCATCAAGAAAAAATAACAATGGCTAGCCTGCTATGATTACTGCCAACAGCAAACTAAATCTATTTTTTACAAAAATGAAAAAAAGCCATGAACTAGAGGAACATGGTTTTAATTTGATCTTAGAAAAAGAAAACTTCCATGAATATTTCGATCTACTCGAAAATGAAGGTTTCTTTAAGTCAAACAAAGCACCATTACCTCTAAGAATTAATGAAGGGATTGTTTTACCTTTTTGGCCAGCAACAACATTTCTTCTTGAATGTGCTAAATTTTCAGGACGTACGAATCAGCATGAATTAGCTAAAAAGATTATAAAAATTATAGTAGATGTAACAAGCTACTATGAATCAATGCATCCCTTACCTTTCAACTTTCATGTTACCAAAAAGTTTATTGAAATTTACAGTGAACTTCCTACAGAAATAATCACATTAGAAAATATCAAACTTATCGAAAAGTGGATTTGCAACACACATAATAACGGCATTCTATGCCATGAAATTGATAAGAGTTTGATAAAGAAATACCTCAGTTTAGGCTCAGACTATTCAAAATATTCATTAGAAATATTAAGAATACTCAGCAGCTATTCGCACGCTGGAGAAAATTCTAAGCATGAACCAATAATAGAGAAGTACTGGTTAGAACAGTTTTATTCGAACAATATTAAAGAGTTCGGGAAGTTTATTGGTCAACCTGCAATAAGTGTTCTGCATGGAATGATTAATCACCTATTTTCAATACCAAATAAAGAACCGAGTATTCTAATAAGACCTGCAATAGAAGATAACCAACAAAATTCATTCAAAGATGATATAGAAAATATACTAATTGTTGCCTATCGGGACTGCTTAAATAGCTGGGTTGATAACAATACTGAAGGTCATTGTAATGACTTTATTTATAAATTATTAACAACCGAAAATCCATTGTTTAGAAGGATTGCTCTTAATTCTATAAACGAGCACTGGGTAAAATTATCAGCAGTATTTACAGAAAATATAAGCGCAAGTCTTTTTGAATTTGAATATTTACACGAACTATATTTACTTTTAAAAAACAACTTCAAGAAACTTAACAAAGACCAACAGCGAAGAATTTTATCAATTATCCAAAGCATCACAGCTCCAGAATCTATTGAAGAAAAAGTAGCTTATGAGAATAAATGGAAAATAAGATGGGCTTCAGCAATTTCCAATCAGGGATTTGTGGCTGCAGATGAATTTCTAAACGATCTCATTATCAACCAACAGTTAAATATTCCCGAACATCCTGATTTCTTATACTTCATTGAAACAAGTTGGAATGAAAGTAAATCCGTTTACAGTGAGACAGATTTAATAGGACTTTTGGATTCAGGTACGCTAGTAGAAAAGCTAAATTCGTTTAAAGAAGTAGATTCATGGCTAGGTAATTCAATCAGGGGGCTAGCGGAGACTCTAGAAAACTCAGTGTACTCCGAACCATCTATTTTTATCTCCAAATTATCAAATCTAAAATATTTAAAATATACCTTCATTTACAGCGTTCTATCTGGACTGAAGAAATCTTGGGAAAAGTCTAAGAAAGATGGTTTTGAAATAGATTGGGTGCATGCCTGGCCTAAAATTCATCTTTTCATTAAAGACATCATTGATGATGAACAATTATGGACTGATGATCAGAATATTGATAACAGCGGCACTCCAAATGCGAAGTGGATTCCTGATTTAGTTGCTGATTTCATTAAATCAATCTCAAGGGAAGATTCACATAGCTTTTCTGCTGAAATTTTCAATGTTTCACTTCAAGTTCTCAATAAAATTTTCTCTAAGGCTCAGCCTGGAAATAATGGTCAAAAAGATCCTATGTCGAATGCAATCAATTCAACGTATGGAAAGGCAATAGAATCTTTCTTCTCAGTTGCTTTGAGAATGAGTCGTATGGAGGTTGCTGCAAGTGGTAATAATGAGGCTACTCGCCAGAATATTCGCCCTATACTTTCTGATTTACTAAAAAGAGAAACTAACGAGAATCTCGAGTTCCACACATTAGCTGCCACCTATCTATCGAATCTGGAATATCTAGACATTGATTGGCTAAGTAGTAATTTTTCCGAATTATTTCCAGAAGTTGAAAGCCAGTTCACTGCTGCAATTGGCGGATTTATATATGGTCAACCAACATTCAAAACATATGAGTTAATTAAAGAACATAAAATCTTTTTCAGATCCTTACAACTTAATGAGTTGAACAGCGATATTCAAAAGGGAATTATTGAGAGAATTGGGTTGGGGTACTTATGGGGATTCGAAAAACTCAGTGAAGGGATTTTCGATAAAATCTTTTCTGAGAAACGGATCGACGCGTTATGTATCTTGAGCCAATACTTTTGGAGTCTAAAAAGAACGGACTTAAAAGATGAACATATTTCACTAATTAATCAGTTTGCATCATTCTGTTTAGAATGGTTGAATTCGAAAAACATAGAATCTAATGAATTGCTCAATAAGTTAGCGCTTCTCACCTGCTACATAAATGAACTTGATAGCCAATCTAAAGCTTTTATTAAATCCACATCAATCGCTCTAACTCGAGACAACTTACACTATCTATTCATCGAAGATATTTCTCGCTTAGTGGAATTGGATCCAAATTTCACATATGAGATTATTGATCAGCTATTCGATCTCCACCCTCCAATTTACGACATACAAGGGAATTGGCTTGAGATTATGAAAAAACTCTCAAGCAAGATACCCCACCATAAACTTATTCAATCTCTAGAAAAAATAAGAAATTTGAACGGGATTTCTGAGTTGATGACTGAAATTAATAATTAAATTATAAATGAGTCAACACCAACCCATCCCAACTAGTCGTGTAATTGGGGCTTTTCTTACTGCTACGCATCTTCCAACTGTAATTCATACCTTCACTAGCTAACTTTATGGACTCACGCCCCATCTTTGCGTTTATTCGGTCGATTGTGCTCATGAGGTTTTGGCTGCGACTGGTTGGCTGTGCTGACGTAAAGAGGTCACACTGCGCTGAAGTTCTTGGTATTAAGTCGCCCAAGTAAACTCCGGCCTTCGCGTACGCATAGTGACGCTTGTAGAGGCGTTTAAGCACCCATAAAGAAACATTCACAAGCTGTAATGTGTCATCTGTAGGACTAGGTAAGCTAATTGTCATGCCATTTGCGTACTGGTGCTCATCAGGCTTATGGGGATTAGTACGAATATAGACGTGCAATAAGCCCGCTACAGACTCTTGTGCGCGGAGTTTTTCAGCAGCACGGCTCATATACAGGGTAATGGCTTCAGCAAGGCTATTGTAGTCACGCACAGGCTGTCCAAAGCTACGTGAGCTTAAGATCTGCTTTCTTGGTGGACTAATCTCTTCTAGCTCGATACAAATAGTGCCATTGAGCTCACTGACTGTCTTAGCCATAACAACACTGAATTGCTGTCTTAAGTATTCAGGATCTGCGTGTTTAAGGTCATAGGCGGTGTTAATGCCAAGTGCCATCAGTTTTACGCTCAAGCGTCGCCCTACTCCCCATACTTCACCCACTTCTATTTTTTTTAATAGCAGATTTAATTCATGCTCTGCTAGTGCATTAAAGTCGCACACCCCATTTAACTCGGGCATCTTCTTAGCGCAGTGATTAGCGAGCTTTGCTAGTGTTTTAGTAGCACCGATCCCAACGCAAACAGGCAAGCCCGTCCATTGAAGGATGCGGCCTCGCATCTCTTGCCCATAGCTAGTGAGATTATTAAAACCAGTGAGATCTAGAAAGCACTCATCAATCGAATAGACTTCTTGGTTAGGGCTGAAGTCTTTGAGGATCGCCATGACACGATTACTCATGTCGGCATATAAGGCGTAGTTACTGGATAAGCCTTGGATCTTATGCTTACGAGCAATCTCTTGGCACTTAAACCAAGGCTCACCCATCTTAATGCCTAAGGCTTTTGCTTCATTACTTCTTGAGATAGCACAGCCATCGTTATTGGATAGAACGACAACGGGCTTATTATTGAGCCTAGGGTTAAATACACGTTCACAAGAAACGTAGAAGTTATTAACGTCGATGAGCGCAATACTGCGGCTCATAGATACTTGCGCATAGATCCAGTCACAACACCAACTAAACTGACTGTTTGACCTTCTATAAATCGAATCGGTTTGTATTTGCTATTAGCTGGAATGAGCTCGTTGTGACCAAGATACTTCACTGTGAATTCGCCATCCAATTCTGCTAGGACAATATTACCCACAACAGGATCAATTGAACGATCTACGATTAATACATCACCATGTGAAATGCCAGCATCAATCATTGAATCTCCTTTGACCTTCACAAAGAAAGTCGATACGGGATTCTTAATCAAATAATCATCTGTGGTTAATCTTGTTTCAACATGATCTGCTGCTGGACTAGGGAAACCAGCAGACACCGGATTGTCATAAAGGGGCATTGATACCGTACCGTCAAAGCCACAGACATAAGTAGCCTCAACATTACCAATAAAGTAATTACGTAGCTTGCGGTTATAGGCGGAAATAAAACTAATGAGATTCATCATATTCACTTTCTGTACGTTCGTACAATAAATGAATGTTAATGATTTAGACTGTGAGCGTCAATTCTTTTGACGCTCACTTTGAAAAACGTCGGGATTCCCGACATTTCATACGAACACCTCTTTAAGTATCGCTCTAATTATTTTCTAGATTTCTTGCTTGTTGTCTTAACGCTAGAATCCGTCCGTAATGACTCATCCAATACCCATAACACTCTTCAAAAGACTCTTCACTACTAAAATCTTTAGGATGGGGCTTAGGTGGCATTCCTTGCTTTATTGCATCATCTATAATGTCCTGATCAACTTTCATAACTTTTCTACTCCAGTACTTAGTAAGCTCTTTTATTGGATAATTTCATCTGAGCAATACGAGTTGTGGCATAGCATCTTTGTCAGACCAAACAATAGCATTCTGCTCAAACTGCACGCCTAATTTCTTTGAAGCTTCCAGGCTAATACCAAGAACTAAGAAACTTTCTTCTCCAGCCCATTGACCCAGAGGGTCTTGCCCAAAGCCATTGATAAATTTTAAGCTCCTAAGATTTAATTCATTTTCAAGATCATTGTTTCTAAGTTGATTCTCTTCATTTGATAATGATTTACTGTATGGATTCCAAGCCGTTATGAAAACTGCGCTATCAACTCTACTTTGCTTATACAGCGCCTTGAGATCTTCACTTACTTTATTCACGTTGAGAATAAATGCCGGATCACGTTTAACGTGAAAATTAGTTACTTCATAAGCAGATATAAGATCCTTATCTAACTGACTTTTAAATTTCATAAATTATTATCAAATTAACTTTGATCCCAAGCCTCAATGCTTAATATTTCATCAATTGGACATGCGTCTATTCTTGATTGATGTATTTTAAATTTCTCATTAAATCCACCGAGATGAACGTAGTCATCTCCAACAACAATAGGTCCTTCATGTTTTTTGGGTAACGAGGCAAGAACTGGTAAAAGCACTCGAGCTTCAACTGTATAACTGTGGGGATACCCAGTACCTCCCAAATCCTTAGCTTGCCCGCTTTTAACTAGAGCCCTTAACCAATCAAGCCCGTTTATTCCTGTCACCCAAGTAGAAAGAAGAGTTTCATCATTCAAAGAGGACTCTGATGCAAATCCATCTCTAGTTGGATGCCTATTAATATATACCTGCCAACCTAACATTTATTCTCCTAATTTGAATTAGCTGATTGTGAGACTAGCAATCTTAGCCAAGTCTGTTTGATCTAGAACTTTGTTTTTCATAAGCTGATCAATAATCATATCTAAGACTTTCTTGTTCTTATTGAGCATGTCATAAACAATTTTGTACTGTTTATTTAGATAACTCTGCACCATGCTTTCAAGTTTGAATAAATTAGATGGGCTATTGCGCTCAAGCTCTACGCTAAGATTAGAACAAGCACCATCAAAACTTTCCATATCTTCAGATATTCCACGACAAGCAAACATATCGAAGCAGATATTAGTCACTTTTTCTAAATCGCTTCTTGCCGAACTTACTCGAATGTTCTCTGCACCCAGTACTAAATGCTCAGCCACCCTGCCAGCTAGTGTTACGCGAATCTGGTGACGCACATCAGCATAGCTCTTTCTATTATTTTTTGAGTAATGATATGAAAGAGAATCTGCCACAACGCCGTTGTATGCTTTAGACTCAACAATACTCGCAAACTCAGGTAGGTTCTCGCCTTCTGAATCAATGATAGCTACCGTAGCATGCCCCGCTTCGTGAATTGCAGTTTGCCTTAACACCGACTCAGTTTTAGCTGGGTAGCTATCAAACTCTCCACTTCCCTGCAGAGAGATATCCAGCAAATCAGCAAACTCAATTTGCCTATTATTGCGTTTTGCTATTCTTCTCAGAGTTAACGCTACAAGCTCTTTACGACGTCTGTCATCGAAATCTAAATCCAGCAGCTTGCCGACTTTACCTAAATGATCCTTGAGTGACTGGCCGCAGAGATTTTCACCTAATAGCTCAATAAATGATTCAGCTATTTCCTCCAACGAAGGCTTAATTAATTCAAAACGACGATCAAATAATCCAACCTTTCTAAATCTTGGAGACAATTTAGCAAATTCATCCGTTGAAGTTGCATAAATCACTGGGAATTCTGGATTGAAGTTTTCAATCAAGTTACAAATATTTTCCTGTGTTGAACGGAGAATTTCATCTGCAGGCCGATTTTCCTCATCTAGATTCTTCATCCAGGCACCAGGTTCAAGATAAATTAAAGTTGGCGTATCACATTCAATAGTGAATGCTTCACCAGCAAAGTTTTTTAAAATATCCAAATCATCAAAATATGAAAACTCAAATTCCAAATCATGGGCTACACGTTGGAGAAT
>JBJOIS010000016.1:0-29850 GCA_046047035.1 Pseudomonadota bacterium | reverse complement strand
TTTTAGCCATTCTGGAGGAATGTCTGGGGCGTCTGTTTCTAATACAATGGCTTCTAGCGGAAGTGTAGAAACAAGCTCGCGAATTTTTAAGGCGCGTGGGTAAGTCAGTGAGCCGCCAAATCCTAATTTAAATCCTAAATCAATAAACCCCTCCGCTTGCTGACGACTTCCATTAAATGCATGGGCAATGCCACCACGTATTTTTTGTTTGCGTAAATGTTTCAACACATTGTCGATGGCGCTGCGCACATGCAAGATCACAGGCAAATCAAATTGTTTGGCAATCTTAAGTTGTTCTACAAAGTAATGCTCTTGCAATGTCTTATCGTAATCGGGAATAAAGAAGTCCAGCCCTATTTCGCCGATTGCAACTGGTGGTTGGTCGCTTTTTAGTTGTCTGGAAACTTCATCCGCTAAAAATTCCAAATCTTCCAATGTTGATGTTGAAACATACATGGGATGTATGCCGAGGGCATGCGCGCAACAAGAATGCGTTTGAGCTAATTGAGTCACGGATTCAAAGTTAGAGCGATGGATTGCGGGTACGACCATCATTTGAATATCATTGTTTAAAGCTTCTTGAATGACGCTCTCAAGGTCTGCATCGAATTCTTTAGCATCAAGGTGGCAGTGAGTATCAATGAGCGCCATAGTGTCCGTTTTATGGCTTGTTGATGGGTTTGGCTCTAAGGCGAATATCTTGGCCAAATTGACGTAGGTCGATCATACTTAATTGCGTGCGGTCTTGCATGTTTTGTAGCTGAGGAAATGCAAGCATGCCGCGTGCATCAGTACCTAACAAAGTGGGGGCGTAATAAAACAAAAACTCGTCCACTAAATGAAGTGCGAATAGGGCGCCATTGAGCGTCTGTCCTGCCTCCACCATCACTTCATTGATGCCGCGCTCTGCAAGATGCCTTAAAAGCTGTTTAAGACATACTTTGCCATCACTCGATTCAACCTTTATCAACGCTGCGCCAGCTTTGCTTAAAGCGTCGGCTTTATTCTCCGCATCAGATACATAGGCAATCAGCGTATTGCCGCCCTCTAATATTTTAGCTTGAGGAGAAATGCGCAATTTGCTGTCGACAACAACGCGAAGCGGTTGGCGTGCTTTGGGAATGTTACGCACATTCATTTGTGGGTCATCTGCTAGCACGGTGCCTATGCCGGTTAATATGGCACAAGACCTAGCGCGCCAATGTTGCACATCTTGCCTTGCAGCTTCCTCTGTAATCCATTTGCTTTCGCCATTGGCGAGTGCGGTTCTGCCATCTAGACTCGCCGCGATTTTGACGCGCACAAAAGGTTTGTTTTTCGTCATGCGTGAAATAAAGCCGGCATTAAGCTCCTGCGCTTGGGCTTCCATTAATCCATGTTCAGTTTTAATGCCCGCCGCCACCAATCTTGCTAAACCATTACCTGCCACTTGTGGATTAGGGTCTTTCATGGCGGCTACCACGCGTTTTACGCCCGCTTTAATTAAAGCGTCAGCGCAGGGCGGGGTGCGCCCAAAATGACTACAAGGTTCTAGCGTGACATAAGCGTCAGCGCCTTCAATAAGGTTTGGGAATTTGGCTTCTGCATCGCGCAATGCCATGATTTCAGCATGCGGTTCACCGGCTTTTAAATGCGCGCCTTGGCCGATAATTTGACTATTGTTAACAAGCACACAGCCGACGCGAGGATTGGGGGTGGTGGAATATAAACCTTGTTCCGCTAAGCGCAGGGCAAGGCTCATGTATTCATGGTCGGCTTTGGTAAACATAATGGATTACCTCGCGTTTATTAATTGGCACTCACCGTTAGTGTTGCACGATGCGGCTGTGCGTGAGTTGATTGTTTTCGTTAAAGAATAAACGCAGGCCGTGAATCACGTGCATACAGCTACCTAAGTCATATTCCATTTGGCCGGCTTCTTCCCAGTTTGGACGGCCAAGCAATGAAGTCGCAGCCTCATGCGTGATGCCTGCTTGCAAAACGTGTTGCTGTAGGTCGTAAGCCATGTCGCCGCGGTGGCAGGTCTTATCCGCACTACTAGAGGCGGTAATCCATGCGACTTGGTCAAATTTCTCGTCGCCAAACTCGATGCGATCTTTCATGCCCCACCAAGTAAAGAAAGCAATCGTCGCAACTAAAGCCACCACAGCAGAAGCCCAAGTGATGGTCATGAAAATACGGGTGACGTCGTTTTGTGGTGTTTCGTTGCTCATCTAAAACCTCAATTAATCATTAAGACTTCTTGTGTGTTGGTGGGTCAAGGTCGCGAATCACGTTATTAAAATCATCCACGTCTTGGAAGCTACGATACACGGATGCAAAGCGTATATAGGCAACTTTATCCATGGCTTTTAATTCATGCATCACGCTTTCACCCAAAGCACGTGCCATGATTTCACGCTCTCCTTGGCCAAGTATCTTTTGCACAATATGCTCAATTGCTCTGTCCACATACTCTGTTGGCACGGGGCGCTTGTGAAGTGCTCGGGTGAAAGAGCTACGTAGTTTTTCACGGTTAAACTCTTCGCGCGTACCATTTTGCTTCACTACTTGAGGCAAATGCAGCTCAGCAGTTTCGTACGTGGTAAAGCGTTTGTCACATACGGCGCAGCGACGACGACGACGAATAGAATCGCCTTCGTCGTTGACGCGTGAATCAATCACCTGCGTATCATCAGCGCTGCAAAAAGGACATTTCATGTAACGTTTTTAAGCCCCGTAAACTGGAAACTTAGAAGTCAGCGCGTGTACTTTTGCTTTCGTTGCCGCAATGACTGCTTCATCTGTTGGATTATCTAATACATCAGCAATCAAATTAGCTACTAGTCTTGCTTCATCTTCTTTAAAGCCGCGTGTGGTGATCGCTGGTGAGCCAATACGAATACCAGAAGTCACAAATGGACTTTCTGGGTCGTTAGGGATAGAGTTTTTGTTCACGGTGATGTGTGCTAATCCCAAAGCTGCATCAGCTGCTTTGCCGGTTAAGCCTTTAGGACGCAAATCCACCAAGAAAACATGTGACTCTGTGCGACCAGAAATAATGCGTAAGCCGCGCTTTGCTAATTCTTCAGCCATTACACTCGCGTTTTTCAACACCTGTGTTTGGTAAGTCTTGAATTCTGGTTGCAATGCTTCCAAGAAAGCCACGGCTTTACCAGCGATGACGTGCATCAATGGGCCGCCTTGCAAGCCAGGGAATACGTATGAATTGATTGATTTTTCAAATTCAGCTTTTGCCAAAATGATGCCACCACGTGGACCGCGCAATGTTTTGTGTGTAGTTGAGGTTACAAAGTCAGCGTGAGGTACTGGGTTAGGATAAACGCCAGCTGCAATCAAGCCTGAGTAGTGTGCCATGTCAACCATGAAATACGCGCCTACTTTTTTAGCAATTGCCGCCATGCGTTCCCAATCGAAACGAAGCGCATAAGCAGAAGCGCCGCCAATCAAGAGTTTTGGTTTGCATTCGACCGCAATGCGTTCCATTTCGTCGTAGTCGATTTCTTCTTTGTCATTTAAGCCATAAGGCACGATATTAAAAAGCTTGCCTGATAAGTTGGCTGGTGACCCGTGTGTTAAATGGCCGCCGTGACCTAGGTTCATGCCCATCACGGTATCGCCTGGCTTTAAGATGGAGAAGTAAACCGCTTGGTTCGCTTGTGAGCCAGAGTGTGGTTGCACGTTAGCGTATTCAGCGCCGTATAATTTTTTGATACGGTCAATTGCCAGTTGTTCTACTTGGTCAACGTATTCACAGCCGCCGTAAAAGCGCTTGCCTGGATAGCCTTCAGCGTATTTGTTAGTGAGTTGTGAGCCTTGCACTTCCATCACAGCAGGGCTGGTGTAATTTTCAGAAGCAATCAATTCAATATGTTCGTCTTGGCGAACGCGCTCAAGTTCTACATATTTTGCTAATTCAGGATCTACAACACTCAACGTTTTTGCTCGGCTAAACATAAGTCACTTTCTCGTAGGCTTAAAAAATAATTTTGTCATTTTATCATATTGGGATTGATTTCACCCCACCTCTTGACCGTATCTAGGCGGTATAATTCAAGCCAATGTTGAATAATTTTTGAGGTAGCTAAAATGAAATGGACTGACGTACAAACAATTGCAGAAGCTTTATACGATGCACATCCTGATATTGACCCTCAGGTTATTCGCTTTACCGATTTGCATGCTTGGGTGATGGCTTTGGATGGGTTTAGCGATGAGCCAAATAAGTCTAATGAAAAAATACTGGAAGCAATTCAACTTGCTTGGATAGACGAAGTTTAATGGTGCATATCCCAAAAGAGATTTTTAAGGCTTACGATATTCGCGGGATTGTTGGCAAAACGCTGACACCAGAAATCGTTGAGGCGATTGGTCAGGCGCTTGGCTCAGAGGCTTTCGCAAGAAAACAAACAACGATTTGTATTGGCTATGATGGTCGTTTATCAGGCCCAGAATTAGCAGGGGCTTTATCTAGCGGCATACGAAAAGCAGGGGTGAATGTGGTTCAGCTTGGCATGGTCGCTACGCCTATGGTCTACTTTGCCGCTTATGAGCTAGGCACAGCTTGCGGTGTCATGGTCACAGGCAGCCATAACCCACCTGATTATAACGGCCTCAAGATGGTATTAGCAGGTGAAACGCTATCAGGCGAAACCATACAAAGTTTGCGCATGCGAATTGAAAATGGTGACTTGGTGAATGGTAACGGCACAGAAAGCCAACACGATATTGCGCCAGCGTATATCGCCAAAATCGCTTCGGATGTAAAACTGGCTCGCGGTATGAAAATAGCCGTAGATTGCGGCAACGGCGTTGCAGGTGCTTATGCTAAAAAGCTTTATGAGGCGCTTGGTTGCTCAGTGCAGGAGCTATTTTGTGAGGTGGATGGCCATTTCCCTAACCATCATCCCGATCCATCTGTCCCAGAAAACTTAGCCGACTTAATTAAAGCCCTAGCCATGGGAGATGCCGAGATAGGTTTGGCTTTTGATGGTGATGGCGACCGCTTAGGTGTGGTCACCAAAGACGGCAAGATTATTTACCCAGACCGCCAATTGATGCTGTTTGCAGAAGAGGTGTTAAAGCGTAACCAAGGCGCAACGATAATCTATGATGTGAAATCGACGCGCAACCTTGCGCCTTGGATTAAAGCTCGCAATGGCAAGCCGCTGATGTGGAAAACAGGCCATTCGCTGGTGAAGGCAAAAATCAAAGAAACCAGTGCTGATTTAGCTGGCGAGATGAGCGGGCACGTGTTTTTTAATGATTTAGTCGATAGTAATAATCCCGACAAAGGCCGACGCTGGTATGGCTTTGATGATGGTCTCTATTCAGGTGCACGTTTGCTGGAGATTTTGAGCAAAGTGGCTAACCCAAGTGAAACGCTAAACAACCTGCCTGATAGTGTGAGCACGCCAGAGCAACACATTAAAATGCAAGAGGGTGAGCCACATGCGCTGATTGCCGCTTTGCAAAAATCCGCCAAGTTTGAAGGCGCAAGTGAAGTCATCACCATTGACGGCTTACGTGTGGAGTATCCCGATGGATTTGGCTTAATGCGTCCATCTAACACTACGCCAGTCATTGTCCTGCGTTTTGAGGCGGATTCTGAAGACGCCTTAAAGCGCATTCAGCATGCTTTTAGAACAGTGATTTTAGGAGCGGCACCGCAAGTTAAATTGCCGTTTTAGTGTTTCTTAGCATTCACCTTGTGGTAAGCCAATAACAACTGTTTGTGCATCTCGCTACCTTCCATGTTGGCACCTAGATTATTCAGGTCAAAGTAACGAGATTCACGGCTGAGTAATTGCTGGGCTTGTTGCAAGGTTTCAGCGCCATACATCAGTGCCAAGTTGGCGTTGTATGGTTTGGTGTGGTCTAGCTCAGTCATTTCTTGTAGTTGAACTAAGTCTGCAATGCAGCGATAAACGCGGGCGCGCTTTTCTGGCAATTCCCCAAATTGGCTAATCCAATCACAGCCTTCTAAGATCACATCAACATCACCCACGGCTAAACCTAATAAGGCCTTTAATTCACCAACACGTAAATCAGCCCAAACGCTACCCGCGTCAGCTGCAAGGCCAATGAGTGTGGTCACAGGGAGCTCATCAGCTAGCTCAAGGTCTAGTAATGTCTCTAGCAGCTCAGCACTTTCCTCTTGTCTGAGGTCTTGTGTGCGAAGCAAAGCAGGGCGTACTAAATTGCCCACAGTGTTGTTTTCCCATTCAAGTTCTTCCACAGGGTAGATTTCTGACATGCCAGGCACAAAAATTCGGCATGCATACACATCTAAATGCGTGAAGTCTGAAATATAAATGTCGTGACCGCTGGCGTGGATGGTGTCGCAGCACCATTGATAGTCTTCATCCGTTGTGGTGCCAAAATTCCAATCCACAAAGTCATAATCTGGCGTGTCGCGCAGGAAGTTCCAGCTAATCACGCCGCTTGAATCTACAAAATGAATTTCTAAGTTTTGTGAGTCTGCGATTTCTTCCATATCAAAACCTGGCGCAACAAAATTCTTGAGCCCATCAATTGCACGACCTTGTAATAGCTCGGTTAATGCACGCTCTAGCGCAACTTCAAAGCGTGGATGTGCACCAAAGCTTGCGAAACAACCTTGGTCTTCTGGATGCAATAAGGTGACGTTCATCACAGGGTATTGGCCACCCAATGAAGCGTCCTTCACCAAAATGCCGTAGCCTGCATCGCGCAAGCCTTTAATGCCAGCAGCGATGCGTGGATAACGGTTAATCACTGCTTCAGGCACATCTGGCAAGCAAATGCCTTCACGTATGATTTTGTATTTAATATCGCGCTCAAAAATCTCTGCCAAGGCTTGGGTGCGGGCTTCTTTAAGGGTGTTACCAGCAGACATGCCGTTGCTGACATACAAGTTGCCAATTAAATTCACCGGGAAGTACGCCACTTCATCGTTACGCAAACGTGTGTATGGAATAGCGCAAATACCGCGTTTGGCGTTACCCGAGTTAAGATCAATCAGCTTAGTCGCTGAAACAGTGCCTTCTGGGTTATAGAATTTGTGTAGCTCTTTGTTAAGCAAGCCAGCAGGCCATTTGTCGCCAGCGAGCGGAAACCATTTTTCATTTGGGTAATGCACATAATCTTGATTGCTAATTGCTTCGCCCAAGTAAAAGTGCGTCCAAAAGTAATTGGTGCTGAGGCGTTCAAAGTATTCACCAAGCGCACTCGCTCTTGCTGCAAGCTGTGATGCGCCTTTGCCATTGCTAAATAAACGTGTGCAATCACGATCTGTCACATGCACCGACCAAATACCCTCGATTTCATTGAGCCATGAGCGCTCCTCTACATGAAAGCCGATATCTAAAAGCTTGGCTTGTAGCGTTTTAATCGAGTATTCAAGTGAAGCATCTTTACTTGGAATAAAGGTTTCGGTGCTGGTGTTAGGGGTGTTTTGCATCGCGTGGCTTTCAAGCAAAAGAAATAAAAAAGGCCGTCAGCATAGCACGGCCTTGTGAAGGTTAAGTGAGTTTGTTAGGTAATAACGGTTGGCTTGTCGCGTCCCGTTCTTTGTTTGAGTTCGGATATCTGCAACGAGATTTGTATCATCTCACTCAATGCGATTTGCGCGTCTAAATCGTGTTTGCTGGTGTCAGGTTCAAACGCTTCTAAGTAGATGCGAAGCGTTGCGCCAGATGTGCCTGTGCCAGAGAGCCTAAATACAATGCGTGAGCCATCGTTGAATAAAATGCGCAGACCTTGTTTGGTGCTAATACTTCCATCAATCGGGTCGGTGTAACTAAAGTCATCGCAAGTTTTGATGGTATAACGCCCAAAGGCTTGGCCCGTCATCGCGCTAAAGTTATCTCGTAAATGCTCAATCACGCCATTGGCGGAATCTAGCGGTAAATCTTCATAATCGTGCCGTGAGTAAACATTGCGCCCAAATTGTAGCCAATGACGTTTCACAATTTGCTCAACCGATTGGCGTTTAATCGCCAAAATATTGAGCCAAAACAATACCGCCCAAAGACCGTCTTTTTCACGAACATGGCTTGAGCCTGTGCCAAAGCTTTCCTCCCCACAAAGCGTTACCTGCTCAGCGTCCATCAAGTTACCAAAAAATTTCCAGCCAGTGGGCGTTTCAAAGCAGGGGATGTCTAAAGATTTTGCCACCATATCCACGGCACCACTGGTCGGCATGGAGCGGGCTACACCAGCAATGCCTTTGGCATAGCCTTTCACCATTTTTGCGTTAGCGGCAATCAGCGCAAGGCTGTCTGAAGGCGTGACAAAAAAGCCCTTGCCCAAAATCATATTGCGGTCGCCATCACCATCGGATGCCGCGCCAAAGTCAGGTGCGTTTTCGCCATAAATAATCTCCACTAACTCATGTGCATAAGTGAGGTTAGGGTCAGGGTGGCCACCACCAAAATCAGGCAGTGGTACACAGTTCATCATGCTGTCAGTTGGTGCGCCAAGACGATGAATAAAAATCTCTTGGGCGTAAGGGCCAGTCACTGCGTGCATGGCGTCAAACTTCATGCGGAAGCCAGACGCGAGTAAATCTTTAATCGCATTAAAATCGAAGAGTGATTCCATCAGTTCGGTATAGTCAGCCACCGCGTCTATCACCTGCACCTTCATGCCGGCTAAGTCAGTTTCGCCAATGACATCGAGCGGCACATCAGGGGCATCAACAATCTTGTAGCTTTGAATATTTTTGGATTTCTCAAAAATTGCTTCGGTAATTTTTTCTGGGGCGGGGCCGCCATTTTCAGTGTTGTACTTAATGCCGAAGTCACCATCCACACCGCCAGGGTTGTGGCTGGCCGATAGAATAATGCCGCCAAAGGTTTTGTATTTGCGGATGATGCAAGAGGCAGCAGGGGTGGAAAGGATGCCGGCTTGCCCAACCAGCACGCGCCCAAAGCCATTCGCCGCCGCCATCTTGAGGATGATTTGAATGGCCTCGCGATTGTAATAACGGCCATCACCACCCAAGGTCAATGTCGCGCCTTTGGGGACATGAATAGCGTCAAAAATGCTTTGAACAAAATTCTCTAAATAATGGGGCTGTTGAAATACGGTTACTTTTTTACGCAGGCCTGACGTACCTGGTTTTTGGTCAGCAAATGCTTGGCTGGTGATTGTTTGAACATTCATACTACTTGGCCCTTGTTTATTGTTTCTCAGGTTGACACTTACCAGCTTTAACTTGATAATTGCGCCCCTCATGGGAGATTAGCTCAGTTGGTAGAGCAGCGGACTCTTAATCCGTTTGTCGCGAGTTCGACCCTCGCATCTCCCACCAGCATTCAGCATCAAAATTAAATGGCTGCTTAATTGGTAGCCATTTTTTTGCCTGTCATTTCAACACAGATCCATTACATCCTATATATATACAGCTTTTTTATGCTTGTATTGGCCTTAGTAAGTTTAATGCGTCAAATTGTACTGAATAATATAAGCCGCAATGCCAGAAAAGTAACCAACTAAAGCCAGCCCGCTTATTTTCTTGACGTACCAAAAGAATGGGATTTTTTCTAATCCTATTGCCGCTACACCTGCCGCCGAGCCAATAATTAAAATAGAGCCACCAGTACCAGCACAATAAGCCATAAACTCCCATAAAAAGCTGTCAGCTGGGTATTGTGCTAAATCATACATCCCAATAGAAGCAGCGACGAGCGGCACATTGTCAACAATTGCGCTGACTAAGCCTAATAGCGTCACAATTAAATCTTGCCGACCGATGGTTTTATCTAATAGGGCCGCAAATGATTGCAAAATATGGCTATGTTCTAGTGTGGCGACCGCTAAGAGAATACCAATAAAGAAAACGATGGATGACATATCAATTTTCTTTAAAGCATGAACAAGCGAAAGCTCTTCTTTTTCTGCGTCGTCTTTTTTGTAATGTATCAAGTCGCCTATTAGCCAAAGAAACCCTAAGCCAAAAAGAATCCCCATAAATGGAGGTAAATGTGTCAGTGTTTTAAATACAGGCACTAAAATTAAAATACCAAGACCTGAGTAAAAAACCGTGTTGCGTTCAAATTTTGAGGTGTTAGATGTTTTTAATGCGTTGATTGGGGCTGAAATCTGTTTCCCGCGCATGGAATAGCTTATGACCAGCAATGGGGCAAGTAAATTGATCAATGATGGAAGGAATAAGCCCTTAATAATAGCCACTGTAGTAACTTGCCCGCCTATCCAAAGCATGGTCGTCGTGACGTCCCCAATTGGAGACCAGGCGCCACCAGCATTGGCTGCGATGACGATAAGCGCTGCAAAAAACAGTCTGTCACTTGGCTCTTTTAATAGCTTTCTGGTGAGAGAAACCATCACGATAGTCGCTGTTAAGTTATCTAAAACTGCACTTAAAAAGAAGGTGAGAAAGCCGACTATCCAAAGCAATGAGACAAGTTTTGTGGTTTTGATTCTTGAGGTGATGACTTCAAAGCCGTTATGCGAATCTATGACCTCTACGATGGTCATTGCCCCAATTAAAAAGAAAGCAATTTCTGCGGTAGACGCAATTGTTTCGCTAAGTTGGTGCTTGACCATGATGTGGTCATTAGTCGCAACTGCGTAAATTGTCCATAGGATGCCTGCACCTAAAAGAGCGGTGGCTGATTTGTTTACTTTAATTGGGTGCTCCAGTGTTATCGCAAGATATGTGATGACAAAAATTAGCACTAATACGTTAGCCATTACTGATCGCCAGTTCTGAATTAAATTTAATGCATTAATTTTAACAGACGATTTGTAAACCAAAGCATGCTTTCACAACTTCTGAAATTTCTAGGTTGTAAGCATCAATATCACTATTTAAGTGCAGGGCAAAAATACCCGCACTTAAATAGTGCTCAGCAAGTCATTCATCCTCAATTCTCGCCTCTTTAAGCTGTGTTTTAAGAGGTGGCACGCCGATTGCTTTTATCTTAAGTAATACTTCAAGGGTAAAACGGTGAGTCATTATGCAAAGCCAAACAAGAACCTATTTTGATGAAATGAATTCTGGCCCAGCAGGGGTGCGCAATTTGTATGCGAATTATGCCAATTGGTTGCGCGATGTCCCTGCAGAGCAACTCGAAAGTAAGCGTCAAGAAGCTGAACTATTGTTTAGACGGGTTGGGATTACCTTTAACGTTTATGGGGAAAACGCAGGCACAGAGCGCTTAATTCCGTTTGATGTGATTCCACGTTTGCTGGCGGCTAAAGAATGGGATGTGCTTTCCAAAGGTGCGATTCAGCGTGTGCGTGCGCTCAATATGTTTTTGCATGATATTTACCATGACCGCGAAATCATCAAGGCTGGGCTTGTTTCTGAGAACATTCTCACGCATAGCCAATATCGTCCGGAGATGTTTGATGTGGATGTGCCGGGTGGCATTTATGCGCACATTGCAGGCATCGATATTGTCCGCACCGGTGAAAATCAGTTCTATGTGCTAGAAGATAATCTTCGCACACCCTCTGGCGTTTCTTACATGCTGGAAGACCGCAAGATGATGATGCGGCTTTTTCCAGAACTGTTCCGTCGATATTCGATTGCGCCTGTTGAACATTATCCGCAGGTGCTCAAAAACAATTTGCGCGCAGTGGCACAAAGTGGCGTGAAAGACCCAACCGTTGTATTACTTACGCCAGGCGCTTACAACAGTGCCTATTTTGAGCATGCATTTTTGGCGCAGCAAATGGGCGTTGAGCTGGTGGAGGGTCAAGATTTATTTGTGCGTGGTAATGCGGTGTATATGCGCACCACAGAAGGCCCTAAAAGGGTGGATGTGATTTACCGCCGTTTGGATGATGAATACATCGACCCGCTCGCGTTTAACCCAGACAGTATGCTTGGCGTGCCGGGCTTATTTTCCGTATATCGTAATGGTGGTGTAACCCTCGCCAATGCGGTTGGCACTGGCGTGGCAGATGATAAGTCGACCTATATTCGTGTGCCTGAAATGATTAAGTTCTATTTGGGGGAGGAGCCAATTTTGGCTAACGTGCCGACCTATGAGTTAAGCAAAAAAGACGACCTCGCTTATGTGCTGGATAACCTGCCTGAGCTGGTGGTGAAAGAAGTGCAGGGTTCTGGTGGCTACGGCATGTTGGTGGGGCCCACTGCAAGCAAGCAAGAAATCACTGATTTCCGTGACCGTATTTTGGCTGACCCAAGCAACTATATTGCCCAGCCTACACTGGCGCTTTCCACTTGCCCAACATTGGTCGAGCAAGGCATTGCGCCACGCCATGTGGATTTGCGTCCCTTCGTATTATCTGGTGAAACGGTGACTTTGGTACCAGGTGCGCTTTGCCGTGTGGCCATGCGTGAAGGCTCTCTAGTGGTGAATTCATCGCAAGGCGGAGGTACAAAAGATACTTGGGTCTTACAAGAAAAGTCTCCTCAAGAAGTCGCTTTGATTAAAGAAGCCACGATTGAAGCAGCATTAAAAGATGAGGTGGCTGTATGTTAAGTAGAACCGCGAACCATTTGTATTGGATGGCCCGCTATATCGAACGCGCAGAAAACATGGCGCGCATTTTGGATGTGACTGCGAACATGGCTTTGGTGCCGAATGCGGCCTTGAGTGAAGCGGCTTTGTGGCAACCTGCTTTGGAGATTTCAGGCAATGCCGAATCTTTTCAAGAGCGCTTTTCTGACTTTACAGCGAGTAACGTTATTCACTTCCTAGCGATGGACCCAGAAAATCCATCCAGCATTTACTCTGCTTTGTACAGTGCGCGTGAAAATGCCCGTGCTGTTCGCGTGGCGATGACCTCGGAAACTTGGGAAAACATCAATGCGCTGTGGTTGGAATTTAGCCAGTTTGAGGAGAAGGATTTAGCAGTAGATGGCCTGCGTGAGTTTTGCGATTGGGTTAAAGCCCGTTCACACTTATTCCGCGGCGTGAGCTTCGGCACCATGCTTCGTGATGATGCTTTTCAGTTTTTACGCTTAGGTACTTTTATTGAGCGTGCGGACAATACCGCGCGATTGTTGGATGTGAAATACCATTTATTGCTACCAAAAGAAGAAGAGGTCGGTGGCGGGGTTGATTACTACGAATGGAGTGCTGTGCTCCGCTCTGTATCAGCCTTTCAGGCTTATCAAAAGGTCTTTAATGACACCATTCAACCTTGGCGAGTTGCTGAGTTATTGGTGCTACGTAAAGATATGCCGCGTTCCTTGCACGCTTGTTTTACCGAAATTACTGCGATTTTAGAAAATCTCACGACAGGCCGTCATGTGGAATGCAGGCGCATTGCAGGTGAGATTAATGCGAGCTTGCAATACGGTCGCATGGATCACATTTTCCAAAATGGTTTGCATGAATTCCTAACCGAATTTATTGAATGTAACAATCAATTGGGCGCTGAAATACAAAACAGCTTCCTCAATATTCATGCGGCTTAATCTGCATTCACAAGCACTTATAAAGACTGACTAAACATTATGCAATTAAGCATTCAACACACCACCCAATACAGTTATAGCCATCCGCTCAATTACAGTATTCAGCAATTACGCTTAACGCCACACGATGGTTTTGGGCAGCGCGTTAAAAACTGGGCGATTTCAGTCAATGGGCAGCTGAGCCAGCACTTTGATACCTATGGCAATGTGGTGCATACCATGGTGTTGGATGGCAACCACAGCGAGATTAAACTTATCGCAAAAGGTGAGGTGGAAACAGGCTTGCCTATGCTGGCAAATCAAGAGCGACTTCCTTTAACCATCTTTTTGCGACACACATCGCTCACAGAAGTGGATGCTCAGATTAGAGATTTTGCAGCGCCATTGGGACCATTAAAAACCATTGCGGATTTGGAAAAGCTAAGCGCGGCGATTATTGAGCGTGTGCCTTATGTAAAAGGAGCGACAGGTGTTTATACAACAGCCCCGCAAGCTTTTGAGGCTAGCACAGGGGTATGCCAAGACCACGCCCATATTTTTATCGCTTGTTGCCGTAGCTTGGGTGTTCCAGCACGTTATGTGAGCGGCTATTTGTTCACCGATGATGGGCATTTGCTTGAAAGCCACGCTTGGGCGGATGCTTGGTTAAATGACATTGGCTGGGTCAGTGTGGATGTTTCAAATCGCTGTTTGGCCGATGCCGCGCACGTGCGCTTGGCAACGGGGTTGGATTACCACGATGCTTGCCCCGTGAGTGGTGTGCGGGTTGGTGGGGGCATGGAAACCATGCATGTTGGCGTGAATGTCTGGCAATTAGGCTTGGGAAATGGAAGTGCTGATGACAAATCCCGCGATATCAAAAAACAAATTGAACAAGTACAACAATAATTATTAAAAGTAGGACGGAGAAAAAAGTATGACCTATTGCGTTGGCCTATTACTAGATGAGGGCTTAGTACTCGCTTCGGATACCCGCACCAACGCGGGTGTGGACCAAGTGGCTATCTTCCCCAAAATGCATCATTTTGAAGTGCGTGGTGAGCGCATGATTACCTTGCTCACAGCAGGCAATTTGGCGATTACACAGTTGGTGGTGAATCGCTTGCGTGAAGCAATTAAAAAAGACGAAGGCCCGCATCTTAATAATGTAACTAGCCTGTTTGATGCCGCCAGTTTGGTGGGCGATGAAGTGCGTTTTGCCTTTGAGCGCGATGCTGAACATCTCAAAAATCATCATGCAGATTTCTCTGCCAGCATTATTGTGGCGGGGCAAATTAAAGGCGAAAAACCTCGCCTGTTTAATGTGTACAGCGCAGGGAATTTTATTGAGCCAAGTAGTGAAACGCCTTATTTTCAAATTGGCGAAACCAAATATGGCAAACCCATTATCGACCGAGTCATTAAGCATGATACCGAGATGATGGACGCGGTGAAGTGTTTGCTGATTTCTTTTGATTCGACTATTCGCAGCAATATTTCAGTGGCTGCACCGATTGATTTAATGCTTTATCGCAAAGATACCTTTCACGGCGATTGCTCTCAGCGTATTACTGAAAATGATCCATATTATGCAGTGGTGCGAAAAGCTTGGTCAGAAGGCCTTAAAAGCGTTTTCCACCAAATTCAAAATCCGGATTGGTGCTAAATATGGAGTTTGATTAAATGATATTGCCTACACCGACTGATATTCGTGATGTATCACTAGCGATTCGAGATGCCGTTGCGCCCGTGTTTTTGTTAACAGGCATAGGCTCAATTTTAGGGGTTTTGGTCAATCGTCTAGGCCGTTCCATTGACCGCGCACGTGTGATTAACGCGATGAATGACGAGCAGTTTTACAAATACTTGGATGAGCTGAATGTCATTGTGAAGCGAACCATGTGGATGCGCTGGTCAGTTGGCTTATTTATTTTTGCGGGCTTGTGTGTTGCGCTGTCTATTGCATCGGTATTTATTAGCGCAGAGTTAAAGCTTAATTTGCCTCACTTTGTGCTGATTGCCTTTATTACGGCCATGTTTTCACTCACCATCGGCTTACTGTGTTTTTTGCGTGAGATTATCTTGGCGGCGCAAGAAAACATCACCTCTGAGAGGCAAACTCGACCTCACTGATGTAAATTTTTAACGGGCGGTACAGGTTTCGATACCGAAGTTTCCGCCTTTAAACTCAGGCTCGTAATAGAACTTTTTGAATGACCATTTTCCCGCTTTATTCTTAACGAAGTTTGCAATGCCAGTGCCAAAATCTTTGGTGCTTGGGTCGGTATTGGCAAAGTAGATCGCCATGTTGTTGTCTCTTGCCGCTGCATGCCCCGGGTAGGCGCCAAAGCCAGGCACTTCTAACTTGAATTGATAAGCGCCATATTCCCCAGCGCTTTTTTCCTTTACCAAATTAATCGTCACTTTGCCTGTGTTAAGTACCTTCGCTGTTATCTTGGCCTGTGCAATCATAAATCCCGCTGAAGTCAGTTCCGGTAAAAGCAGTTTGAGCGTTTGTGCTTAAGCATACAAAAAATAAAGTAATAAGCCATAAGCATTTCATTGATAGAGTCCTTTTGAAAGCTATTAGATGAGCTGATGTTAGTAGGGTTCACACATGCCAATAAACTCAATTTTGGCGTGTGGTTTTCCATTCTTGAAAATATCGTAAGTATCGCTGGTGTATCCAGTGGCTTTGTTGATTTCCAGGGTGCGGTTGAATTTTTTGCTGTGACAATGAATGGATTTCTGATCTACGTCGCATTTTACTTTTTCTGTATAAAGCTCTATTTCGTTGCCTACCATTGCATAAGTTTTGGTATCGACTTCTTCCACGTGTGGCCCATTGCCTATGGTGCTAGTGGTTTCACCTTCGCAATAGTAATTAGCATTCTCAGCTTTTGCAGCTGAGCTGAGCGCTAATAGTAATAGGATAAGGCAGGGCGTTTTCATATTTAGATACTGCGTAGTTTTTAAATCAACCATAAATCAAACATGTTAGACGGCATCTTACGATAAAATGACACTTTCAAGCACAAATAATAACAAGCTACATGAATGATTCTTGATGTGGCGCAAATCAATTTATGACCGATAAAACTAGCCCCGAAAAAGATAATCTCACGCCGTTTATGCGTCAGTATCTTGCTGTGAAAGCCCAGCACCCAGATATGCTGGTGTTTTACCGCATGGGTGACTTTTATGAATTATTTTTTGAAGATGCTGAAAAGTCATCGCGGTTATTAGGCATTACGCTGACCAAGCGCGGTACCCATAATGGTGAGCCTATCAAAATGGCAGGTGTGCCATATCATGCGGCTGAACAGTATTTAGCCAAACTCACCAAAATGGGTGAGGCTGTCGCGATTTGCGAGCAAATAGGCGATCCAGCTAAAAGCAAGGGCATCGTTGAAAGGCAAGTAGTCAGAATCCTCACACCAGGCACTCTTACCGATAGCGCTTTGCTAGATGACACGCGAGACAATTGGTTATTAGCGCTTTGTTTTGGCGAAGGCTTGGTTGGCCTGGCACGCATTAATTTAGCGTCTGGCGATTTAATCTTGAGCGAAATTGCCCCCGGCTTATTAGCGCAGGAATTAGAGAGAATCGCTCCAGCAGAATTGTTGTTTGCAGATAATGTGAATCATATTGCGGTTCATCATGCGGCTTGCTCCAAAAAGCGTTTAAGTGCTTGGCAGTTTGATTTGGATTCAGCTAAAACACTGCTCACCAAACAATTTAATACGCATGATTTAGATGGATATGGCTGTGCGGATTTAAGCTTGGCAATCACTGCTGCAGGTGCTTTGCTAGACTACGTGAAACATACTCAACGAACCACCTTGCCGCATATTAATGGCCTAACCGTTGAGCAGTCTAGTCAGTTTGTGCAATTAGATGGCGCAACGCGTCGCAATCTAGAAATTGACCAAACCATTCGTGGTGAAGTATCACCAACCCTATATTCACTTCTTAACACCGCACAAACGGCAATGGGCGCGCGTTTGCTGCGTTATTGGTTGCATCATCCATTACGTGATTTAAATACGGTTTCGGCACGTCACAGTGCAGTTTCAGCGTTGATGAAACTAGATGAAAGTGTGATTCGTGATGCTTTAAGGAATATTGGCGATATTGAGCGCATTACCACCCGCGTGGCACTTAGAACAGCACGACCAAGAGATTTGTCAGCATTGCGTGATAGCTTGGCACAATTACCTGCTTTGCAAGCTTCACTGAATAATGTTGAGGCTGATTTAGTAAGACAAGTTGCTCAGCAATTAAACGTGCCACAAGGTGCGTTACATCTGCTTGTGCAGGCAATTCAGCAAGAGCCATCCAGTGTGCTGAGGGAAGGTGGCGTGATTGCTGATGGTTATGATGCAGAGTTAGATGAGCTACGTGGCATGCAAGCGAATTGTGGCGAGTTCTTGCTGAAATACGAGGCGGAAGAGCGAGAGCGTAGTGGGCTTGCAAATTTGAAAGTGGAATATAACAGCGTGCATGGCTTCTATATTGAAATTAGTCGCGCACAAGCTGAAAATGCGCCCGCTGAATATCGCCGTCGCCAAACGCTTAAAAATGCTGAACGTTTTATTACGCCCGAATTGAAAGCATTTGAAGATAAAGTACTTTCAGCGAACGATCGTGCTTTAGCGCGCGAAAAAATGCTATATGAACTGGTGCTTGACCAATTAGCGCCAGAAATTAATGCTCTGCAAGCCAATGCAGTAGCAGTTGCTCAGCTTGATGTATTAAGCACATTTGCCGAGCGAGCGAAGTCGCTTAAATATGTGGCGCCTGAGTTTGTGAGTGAGGACGGCATCAATATTGTGGGTGGTCGTCACCCTGTGGTGGAGCAGATAGCGCAACCTTTTATTGCTAATGATGTAGCGCTTTCCCCTTATCGACAATTGTTACTGATTACTGGCCCGAATATGGGTGGTAAATCCACATTTATGCGTCAAACAGCGCTGATAGTATTGCTCGCGCATTGTGGCTGTTTTGTGCCCGCGCAATCATCAAAAATCGGCAAGATAGATCGTATATTTACCCGAATTGGCGCTTCGGATGACTTGGCGGGTGGGCGTTCTACCTTTATGGTGGAGATGACAGAAACTGCGAATATTCTGAATAATGCAACAGCGAATAGTTTGGTCTTGCTGGATGAAATCGGCCGAGGTACATCCACCTTTGATGGCTTAAGTTTAGCTTGGGCGTGCGCGAAACAGTTGCTTGAAAAAAATCGTAGCTACACGCTTTTTGCAACGCACTACTTTGAGCTGACCAGATTGGTTGAAGAGTTTAAGCAGGTAGCCAATGTGCATTTAGATGCGGCTGAACATGGTAATGGCATTGTATTTTTACACAGCGTGCAAGAGGGTGCAGCAAACCAAAGTTATGGTTTACAGGTGGCCGCGCTTGCGGGCATTCCAAAGAGTGTTGTGGCTTCAGCTAAGCGCAAACTTACCCAGCTTGAGAAGCAAAATGTTGATGCTGGCCCGCAGGCGGATATGTTTGTGGCAGAGGATGTGCCTGAAGCACCATTGCACCCAGCGGTGAGTGAGCTGGAGATTTTAGATCCTGACGACTTAACGCCGAAACAGGCGCTTGAGGCTTTGTATAAGCTAAAAAGTTTACTGTAAGTCATTTAGTAGGCAATAAAAAAGCACCATCGAGATGGTGCTTTTTAGCATCAGCAATAACAGCTCAGTGGTGATGACCGCCAGCGCCATGGACGTGGCCGTGGGCGACTTCTTCTTCAACCGCTTTACGCACGCCAGTCACAGTAGCTTTGAATAGTACGCGTTCGCCAGCCCAAGGGTGGTTGCCATCTACCACGACTTTACCGTCATCAATGTTGGTGACGGTGTATAAAATCACATCGCCAGTTTCGTCTTCACCTTCAAATTGCATGCCGACTTTCAAGTCCTTGCTTGGGAATGCTGCGATAGGTTCCATTTGAACCAATGTTTCATCGTATTCACCAAAAGCATCCGCTGGCTCAAGTGAGATTTCAACTGAGTCGCCAACTGCTTTGCCATGAAGTTCTTCTTCTACACGTGGGAAAATATTGTCATAACCACCGTGTAAGTAGCTTACAGGATCGGCGCTTGATTCAAGCACGTTACCTTCGCTGTCGCGGAGTTCATAAGTCATCGATACTACGGTGTTCATGGCGATTTGCATGATGGTTTCTTTCAAATGGAAAAAATTAGCATGAAATTTTACCTGATTTCTTGTTGGATATCGCAATGCGCTATCATACAAACATGAAAAAAAATCTAAATCGACATTCAGAGCCCATCACTTTGCTTGGCGGCATTAGCGCCGAAACCTTTCTTAAAGAGTATTGGCATAAAAAACCTTTGTTAATTCGAGGTGCAATGCCAGAGTTTGAAGGTTTCTTAACCCCTAATGAATTGGCTGGCTTGGCCTGTGAAGAGGATGTGCAGTCGCGCTTAATCTCTTATGTAAAAAAACAATGGAAGTTAGAGCAGGGGCCTTTTGCTGAGAAGCGATTTGCGAAACTGCCTGAACGAGATTGGACCTTGCTGGTGCAAAGTGTGAATCATCATTTGCAAGAGGCTAATGATGTGTTGCAGCAGTTCAACTTTATTCCCTACGCACGTTTAGATGATTTGATGGTGAGTTACGCACCAGATGGTGGTGGTGTCGGGCCGCATTTCGATTCTTATGATGTGTTCTTATTGCAAGGCTGTGGGCAGCGCTTATGGCGCGTTAGCGAACAGGAAGATTTGAGTTTGGTAGAAGGGGCGCCTCTTCGTATTCTTCAGAATTTTAAGACGGAGCAAGAATTTACGTTATCAGCGGGCGATATGCTTTACCTGCCGCCACATGTGGCGCATTGGGGTATTGCAATTGGCGATTGCATGACTTACTCCATTGGCTTTAGAGCGCCTTCAGCACAAGAGTTAGCGGCTGAATTTTTGAATTATTTGCAGGAAAATCGCACGCTATCAGGAAGGTATGCAGACCCTGATTTGGCATTGCAAGAGGATCCTGCAGAAGTAGGCGGCAGCATGGTTAAGCAAGTGACATCTATTTTGAACGGGTTGAAATGGAACGATGCTGATGTGGCCGACTTTTTAGGTCAATATCTATCAGAGCCTAAATCGCACATTGTGTTTGATGCGCCTAAGAGCATTAGCTTGCAGGCTTTTGAAAAGCGCATGAAGCGTCATGGTATTCAATTGAGCTTTAAGAGTCAGTTATTGAAGGTGGGTAAAACTTATTATCTAAATGGCGAGGCTGTGAATTTTGTTGCTGATACAGAATCGCTGATGATTACTTTAGCCGATAGTCGATTATTATCTGCGGAAGATTTGTCTTTGCCATCTGAGTTCAGTGAAGATTTTGTGGTGCTTATGCATGAATGGTATTTGGCCGGCTGTATTATATTTTCACAATAATTGTCGAAATTACGATTAAACGAATTGCTGCCTAATAAAATTTTGCAGAAATATGACATTTACTCAATTAAATCGCCATTAATTGTTAAAAAAGTAGTGTTTTTTTTAAGGGATGCTGTTAAAATTTTCTCACTCGGTGCATATATGTGCCGTACTGGTTTATTTTTTTATATATTAAGGAAATTTAAAATGACACGTTCTGCTATCCTTGCTGCTTTGTTAGCTCTTGCTTTAACTGCTTGTGGTCAAAAAGAAGAAGCTGCTCCTGCTGCTGCTGATGCTGCTCCTGCTGCTGAAGCTGCTCCAGCTGATGCTGCTCCTGCTGCTGCTCCTGCAGAAGCTGCTCCAGCTGCTGAAGCTAAGTAATTCAGTACGAGTCTAAAGCTAGTTCGCTAGCTTAAACTCAATAAAAAAGCCGACTTTTGGTCGGCTTTTTTGTGTCTATCGTTTATGCATTCGCAATTTAAATGTAATGCCGGATTAAATCTCTCTCCAGTCGAAGCCTGTTTCTTGGCTAGCGATGCTTATCCAATCTCTCTGACAATTTAATACGCTACTCAGTGCATCAATGGCTAACTCTGGCTTATTATTTTTCTCGCTTAAGTGCGCTGCAACAATATGCTTAAGATGGCCGTTATCAAGGTTGCTTAATATGCCAGCAGCGCTTTTGTTGTCTAGGTGACCTAACCGCCCACTTACGCGTTGCTTGAGTGACATTGGATAGATGCCATTCATGAGCATGTCGATATCGTGATTACACTCGAGCATGAGGCCGTGACATCCATTCAACATTTCTTGTATGTGAGGTGTGGAGCAACCTGTGTCGGTCAATACGCCCAGTTTTTTATCGCCATTTGAAAAAGTGTATTGCACAGGTTCTCGAGCGTCGTGAGGAACAGGGAAGGGCGTGACTTCGATTTCGTTGATATTAAATTTACTGTGACTATCAATAATGCGTAAATCAAGCGGTTCATTAGGTAAAATCCGCTCAACCATTTTGAGTGTGCCATGCGTTAGCCAAATAGGCATGCGGTATTTACGTGCAAGCTTAAATACGCCGCCAGCGTGGTCTTCGTGTTCGTGAGTGATTAAGATGCCTGTGAGTTGGTCTGGGGTAAGTCCGATACGTGCGAGTCGTTGTTCAGTATCTCGTAAGCCAAAACCACAGTCTAACAAGAGCCTGGTTGATGATTGCTCAACAACCAGACCATTGCCAGCACTCCCGCTGCCGATTGAGGAAAACCTCATGAATGTGCAGTTTGGGTTATTTTAGTTGCTCGTAAAGCAAGTTGATAATGACGTTAGCCGTGCTTGATTTATTAACGTTACCTTCTTTATCAATAATCGTCACTTTGGAGCCGCCATCGTTGTTCTCTTCCACTTTTACACGGTATTGTTTGGATGGGTCAACCGTATTCTTCTCGGCCGGTTTCCAGAATTTGAGTTTCTCTGAAAGTGAAGATTCATCTTTTTTAGCTTCTACAGCTGGCTCAGGTTTTTTCTCTTCTTTCTTGTCATCGCCCCAGAACTTCAAGTTGTCGAGCAGGCCTTTTTTGTCTTTAGGCGATGTGTCTATATCTACATCTGTGTAACGAACAAAGTAAACGCCGTTAGAACGATTTTTATCTTCTACAACAAACCCAACGCGGTCTAGCGCTAGGCCAACACGGCGCCATGCGCGGTCGAACTCGTCGTTCACTGCCAAGGTGAGTGTCCCGTCGGAGGCTTTGCTTAATGAAGCGCGAAGTTGTGTGCTGGTGCTTCCCATAATGCTGCGAGATTTTTGATCTTCAACACCGAGTCTCACCATTAGACGGCGGAGCAATTCTGCATCTAAGTCTTCAGCATCAGCACGTTCTTTTTCTGCAATCGTTCTTGCTTGATTTTGTGGTGCATAGCCAGTGTCAAACTCACCTAATCTATTGCGAACTTTTACCTTGCCATCATCTGGTGTGTCAGAAACCGCACGGTGACTCATGTAGATTTCAGTTGTGCCTTCACTTTCGCCGCGGTCCAGACGTGTACGAAATTTTTGGCGATTGGCAAGTGTGTTGAGTCTATCCAACCAGCCTTGGAATTTGTCCAAGTAATTGCCTTTGTCGTCTTTAGTTAAGCTGCTTGGGTCGACCCATTCGGTTTCCATGACGCCTGTATCTGAGTTTTCAACACGAACAGCAAAGCCAAGCTCAGCCCAGAACTCACGAATTACAGGCCAGATTTTTTCAGGTGGTGCTTGAACCACTAGCCAGCGTTGTGAGCCAGCACGTTCTAAATGAACGCTATCAGGGGTGGGTAAAATCTTTTCTTTTTCTGCAGGGTTTTCTTGCCCTTGGCTAAACTCAGAGTAAGTTGTTGAGCCACCCGGCACTGTGTAAGTATCGTTTGATGATATCGATGTCAAATCCGGAGGTACTTCTAGCGGCCTTGAACGCCCTGCGCCTTTGTAATCCGGTGTGTTGTTCATGAACGGAATGGAGTCGCAACCGCTCACCGTTAGCGCCATTAAGCAAGCTAGAATGATGGGTTTGATTTGATTTTTATTCATGCAAGGTCTCTTAAAGTAATGCATTATTTTGGTGAAATATTCGCGTTTTTCATCGCGTTTAATAGTGTTTGATAATTTGATGCTGAAAGTTGCACTAATGGCAAACGAATGCCAGTGCTAATTAAGCCCATTTGATTGAGCACCCATTTGACCGGGATAGGGTTGGCTTCTACGAATAGTTTTTGGTGTAGTGCAAAAAGCTTTGCATTGATTCCGCAGGCTTCAGTCGCTTTGCCAGACATTGCTGCAACGCACATTTCGTGCATGAGCTTAGGGGCTACATTGGCTGTAACTGAAATTACACCTTTGCCACCAATTAACATGAGCGCCATGCCTGTTGCGTCATCACCGCTGTAAATCGCAAAATCTTTAGGTGCTCGGATAATTAAATCTGTGCCGCGTTCGATACTCCCGGTCGCATCTTTAATGCCGACAATATTTTTAATTTCCGCAAGCCGCAGCGTTGTTTCGTTGGTAAGATCAACGCCTGTGCGGCCTGGTACATTGTATAAAATTTGTGGGATATCCACGGCTTCAGCAACTGCTTTATAGTGCTGGTATAAGCCTTCTTGAGTCGGTTTGTTGTAGTAGGGCGCTACTAGCAAGCAGGCGTCAGCGCCTAAGTCTTTGGCGGCTTGAGTAAGCTCGATGGCTTCACGTGTTGAATTTGCGCCAGTGCCAGCAATCACAGGGATGCGTCCAGCAACATAATCTACAGTCGTTTTAATGAGTTCTCGATGCTCATCGTAATCTACAGTTGGCGATTCGCCTGTTGTGCCAACAATAACGATGCCATCGGTGCCTGCATTGATATGGAAGTCAATAAGCTGATGTAATGATGGAATATCAAGACTACCGTCTTCGTGCATGGGTGTGACGATAGCGACAAAACTGCCTTGCAGCATGATTAAACCTGACAAATTAATAAAATCGCTTCATTTTAACTGAAAGTGGGCTAACTAGAATACGTTTTATTCATCATATTGATGGAATTATTCGCTTAATCATCAGTCCTTATAAACTTATAAGCAAATGCGATTTGGGCTGGTACATTTTAGCTTTATGATAGAGCACTCAAATAACGCTAAGATTGTAATGTCATTATCGGCGCGCCTCTAAACGAAGGCGCATAAACGCTGTATAATTACTCGTTTTTCACCCACAACTTAATTTTCAAGCTGAGGCTATGGTACAAAACTATATTTTGTTGTTCATTGGCGCTGCCCTTGTGAATAACATTGTGCTGGTCAAAATCTTAGGTCTATGCCCATTCATGGGTGTTTCTAAAAAGCTCGAAGCCTCTGTCGCAATGGCGATGGCAACTGCTTTCGTATTGACGATAGGCTCAGGCACGAGCTATTTTATTAGCGAGTATTTGCTCGGCGCAGATTTGTTTTATTTACGTACGGTTTCATTCATTGTGGTGATTGCTGGCGTTGTGCAATTCACTGAAATGTGGATGGAGAAAAACTCACCAGTGCTTTATCAAGTGCTTGGTATCTATTTGCCATTAATTACCACTAACTGTGCAGTGCTTGGCATTCCTTTGCTCAACGTGCAGCATAAACACAATTTATTTGAGTCCTTGGTGTTTGGTTTCGGCGGTGCAGTTGGTTTTTCATTGGTGCTTATTTTGTTTGCTTCTATGCGTGAGCGTTTAGAGGCTGCTGATGTGCCGCCTATATTTCAAGGTGCAGCTATTGCGATGGTAACAGGTGGATTAATGAGCTTGGCCTTTATGGGTTTTGCGGGGTTAGTGCGCTAATGCTGACCGCTGTTTATGTGATGTTAGGTTTGGCGTTGGTGCTTGGCGTTTTGCTGGGCTATTCAGCGCTTAAATTTAAAGTAGAGGGTGATCCTTTGGTCGCCCGTATTGATGCTATCTTGCCGCAAACGCAATGTGGCCAATGTGGATTCCCTGGATGTAAACCTTATGCAACAGCGATTGCGGCGGGAGAGGCCGATATTAACCAATGCCCACCAGGTGGTGATGCTGGCGCACGCGCATTGGCTGATTTGATGGGTGTTGAATATAAACCACTCAATGCTGAGCACGGATTACCTAAGCCAAAATCGGTCGCGCTGATTGATGAAAATACCTGCATTGGTTGCACGCTTTGTATTCAAGCTTGTCCTGTCGATGCAATCTTGGGTGCCGCAAAACATATGCATACGATTATTGCTTCAGAGTGCACTGGTTGCGAGCTTTGCCTTGCCCCTTGTCCAGTCGATTGCATCACCATGGAGCCGATTGCGGAGTCGCCTGATAATTGGAAGTGGCGTTACCCGGTTTTTGAGATTAAACCTGCTAGCTCTGTCAACAATTTACAAACTAGCATGAGTCATTAAATATATGAATGCTTTAGTTAATATCTTTAAGCAAAGTCTTGGCTTGAGTTCCATTGCTGTGAATGGCGGTGTGCATCCGCCTGAGCATAAGCAAGAATCAACGACAATGCCGATTGGTCAATTGCCGCTTCCTAAGCGCCTAGTGTTGCCTTTACGTCAGCACGTTGGCAATTTGCCTAAAGTGTTGGTGGCGGTTGGCGATAAAGTGCTTAAAGGACAATTGCTAGCCGAGGCTGAAGGTAATATCTCAGCAGCTATTCATGCCCCAACTTCTGGCGCGATTGCCGCGATTGAAGATGCGCTTATTCCCCATCCTTCAGGTCTGCCAGATCGTTGTATTACGATTGACGTTGATGGTAAGGACGAGTGGGTTGAACATGCGCCATACGATTGGCGTAAAGAAGATAAAACAAAGTTGCTTGAAAGCCTTCGTAATTCTGGCATTGTTGGTCTTGGTGGTGCAGCTTTTCCAACGCAAGTGAAATTGCGAACTAATGCGAAATCACATGTGGATACATTGGTGATTAATGCGGCTGAGTGTGAGCCTTACATCACTTGTGATGACATGTTGATGCGAGAACGTGCGGACCAAATCTTAAAGGGCGTTGAAGTTGCTCAACATCTTTTGGGTGCGAAGCAGTGTTTGATTGGCATTGAAGATAATAAGCCAGAGGCTGCTGAAGCATTGCGCTTAGCTTGCGCGAATAGTCCTTTGGCTAAATCAGTCAGCTTGAAAGTGATGGTTGTTCCTACACAATATCCAAGCGGCGATGCACGTCAATTAATTAGATTGCTCACAGGCATTGAAGTGCCTGCAGATAAACGTTCAACGGATGTTGGTTTACAGTGCTTTAACGTGGCAACAGTGTTGGCCTTGCATCGTTACTTTGATTTTGGTGAGCCAGCTTTATCTCGTATTGTGACGATTACAGGCAATGTAAAAACCCCAGCCAATTTTGAAGTCTTGTTTGGCACGCCAGTCACGGATTTGGTCAAAGCTGGTGGTGGCGCTTTGGATGATACGGATGATTTCATTATGGGTGGCCCGATGATGGGCTTTAGTTTGCCATCTGTGGACGTGCCCATTACTAAAGCGGCTAACTGCATTATTGCGAGTGCACCTAATTTGTTTGCACCAGCGCCTCCAGCAATGCCTTGTATTCGTTGTGCGCGTTGTGCCGATGTTTGCCCTGTGAGCCTGCAGCCACAAGAGCTTTATTGGTTTTCTAAATCGAGCAATTTAGAAAAAGCACGCGATTACAATTTGTTTGATTGTATTGAGTGCGGATGTTGCACTTACGCTTGCCCAAGCAATATTCCTTTGGTGCAATATTACCGTTTTGCTAAGAGCGAAATTATTGCGCAAGACCGTGCAAAAGAAGCGGCTGATTTGGCACGTGAACGTAACGAGTTCCGTTTAATGCGTATTGAGCGCGAAAAACAAGAGCGCGCAGAAAAGCATGCACAAAAAGCCGCAGGCGCAAAAGCGGAAGCCGCTAAAACTGAAGCTACACATTTAACTGAATCATCTGATGATGCCGCGATGGCTGCTAAGAAAGCCGCAATTGCTGCTGCAATTGAACGTGCGAAAGCACTAAAAGCTGCCTCTGTTCCTCAGAATGTTGTGGATGCAAAACCTGCGGTACAAGCTGAAATTGCTGAGATTGATGCAAGACGCGAAGCCGCAAAACAAGCAATAACTGAACGAGCTGGCGATCACACTGCTAGCGCACAGGATGAAAAATGAGTCGATCTCCATATTTAAGTAGTGCGCCTAGCGTGAGCGTTATCATGGTGAAGGTGATGCTAGCACTAGTGCCAGCCATTGCCGCTTATGTGTGGGTGTTTGGCGCTGGTATTTTGGTGATGCTCGCACTTGCCTCTGTTTCGGCTTTAGCTTCAGAAGCTTTAATACTCAAGTTACGCAAACGTCCGATCAAACCTTTCTTGATGGATGGCAGTGCCTTACTTACGGCATGGTTATTGGCACTTTCATTGCCACCTTTAGCACCTTGGTGGTTGGTGGTGGTTGGTACATTCTTTGCGATTGTGATTGCGAAACAACTCTATGGCGGTTTGGGTTACAACCCATTTAATCCTGCGATGGTCGGCTATGCCGTCTTATTGATTTCATTTCCTGTCATCATGACGCATTGGCCAGCACCACTTGAATTGGCGCAAGCTAAATTGAGTTTTGCTAACCAGCTTGAGTATATTTTTGGAACGACGAATAGTTTGAGCCTGGATGCTGTGAGTATGGCAACGCCGCTTGATTACTTGAAAACACAATTAACGCTCCATCATTCAGTGCAAGAAATCACCGCAGCACCACAGTTTGGTCTATTAGGAGCTAAAGGCGGTGAGTTGGTGGTTGGTGCTTATTTGTTGGGCGGCTTATATCTATTGCAACAGCGCTTGATTACATGGCATTTGCCAACTGCATTTTTAAGTGTATTGGCTTTGATGGCTGGCGCTTTTTACTTGGTGGATGCGACACATTTTGCGCATCCGCTATTCCATCTGTTCACGGGTGCTTCAATGCTAGGCGCGTTTTTTATTATTACTGATCCTGTGAGTGGCCCAACCACTCCTAAGGGTAAGTTAGTGTTTGCGGCAGGTATTGCTGTGCTGACTTATTTGATTCGTGTGTATGGTGGTTATCCAGATGGCATTGCATTCTCGGTATTACTGATGAATATGTGCGTGCCATTGATCGACGCATGGACACAACCACGTGTATTTGGTCATAAAAAATGAACCCTACTATCTTAAAACATGCTGTAAAAACTGCTTGGGTGATGATTGCATTCACGATTGTGAGTACCGTTGGCTTGGCGGTTATTCACCATACAACTAAAGCGCCAATTTCTAAGGCGGAAGCCGCAGTGCGTATGAGTTTATTCGGTCAGATTTTGCCTACAGATTTGTATGATAATGACTTGCTTCAAGATGCGATTAAACAGCCTACTGGCGGTGATTTGGGTAATCGTGATGAGACCATGATTCACAGGGCCCGTGTGAAAGGCGAACCTGCTGCAGTGATTTTAGAAGCAACCGCCCCTGATGGCTATAGTGGTGATATCAAGCTTTTAGTGGCGATTAAAGCAACAGGCGAAATCGTTGGTGTGCGGGTTTTAGATCACAAAGAAACGCCAGGTTTGGGTGATTATATTGATATTGCACACAGTGATTGGATTAAGAATTTTGATGCGCAATCTTTAGAAAAAACCAATGATGATGCTTGGTTTGTGAAAAAAGATGGCGGTCAGTTTGATTTTACGACTGGCGCGACAATTACTCCTCGCGCGGTGATTAAGGCAGTTCACAAAGTGCTGAAGTTTTATCAAGCGCATCAACAAGCTATTTTTGAGACGGCATCGGGTCAGGCATTGGCACAGTAGTGCCCAATTGCATAAAGGAAATCAGATGAGTGAAATTAACCAGGAAATAACACCAGAGGTCGCGCAGGAGATGGAAGTAAAAGCACAGCCAAAAGTCTTTTACAACGAAATCGTAGAAAACGGCCTTTGGAAACAGAACCCGGGTTTGGTTCAGCTCTTGGGTTTGTGCCCAACACTGGCGATGACGGTGAGTTTGGTCAATGGCTTTAGTTTGGGTGTGATGACAGCAGTGGTAATGGCAGCGAGTAATGCGAGTGTAGCGCCTATTCGTCAATGGGTACCCACTGAAATCCGTATTCCTGTATTTATTTTGATTATCGCCGCATTGGTGACAATTATTGATTTGTCTATGCACGCTTATTTGCAAAGCTTGCACGCAGTCTTGGGTATTTTTATTCCGCTGATTGTGACCAATTGTATTGTGCTTGCCCGTGTTGAAGCGTTTGCTGCTAAAAACCCTGTTGTGCCTTCAGCATTAGATGGATTTATGATGGGATTTGGCTTGGCGTTGGTGTTAGCAACGCTAGGGGGCGTGCGTGAAATTATTGGTAAAGGTACATTGTTTTCAGGTATTGATTTGGTGTTTGGGCCATCGGCCAAGTCTATGATATTGACGGTCATTCCTGATTATCACGGCTTCTTGTTAGCTATCTTGCCTCCAGGAGCATTTATTGGCTTGGCGTCGTTGATTGCAACACGCAATTGGATGGCGCAGCGTAAAGCAGCGCGTGAGGCTTTTGC
>JBJOIS010000015.1:0-29885 GCA_046047035.1 Pseudomonadota bacterium | reverse complement strand
TGTTGAAGTCAGCACCGATCAACATTTCTGAATCTGGACCTGTTGAGTATGCTTTCCATGCTAGTGAACCGTCTTTTAGGTTGTAAGCTGCGATAAAGCAACGAACACCGAATTCAGCACCAGAACAACCTGTCAATACTTTGTCTTTGATAACTTGAGCAGCGTTTGTGTTAGTAGCACCGACTTTAGGGTCTGTGTTTTTAACGTCCCAAACTTTTTTACCTGTCTTAGCATCTAAAGCAACCAACATACCGTCGTTTTGTTGCAAGAAAATCTTGCCATCACCGTAACCTAGACCACGTGAAACGTTGTCGCAGCAAAGAACTGCTTGAACTGATGGGTCTTGTTTAGGGAAATATGACCAAACGATTTTTTGGTTGTCGTTCAAATCAAGTGCGTAGATGTTATTTGGGAATGCTGTATGTACATACATCATGTTACCAATAACAAGTGGTGAACCTTCATGACCACGGTTTACACCAGTAGCAAATGTCCAAGCAGCTTTAACGTTTTTAACGTTGCCCTTGTTGATTTGTGCTAATGCTGAATAACCTTGGTTATTTTGTTGGCCACGTGGGTGTGCCCAGTTGTTAGCGTCTTTCATTGCAGCTTCTTGATCAGCAGCAGCAGAAGCAACCATTGGCATAGCCAATGATGCACCAACTACCAAACCTAGAGCCAACTTGATTTTGCTCATCTCCATTTTTTAAATCTCCATAGTGGTTACTACTAAGGGTTTAACTACAAAGTAAATCACCGAATCATTGTCGTTCACATTTATATGTGATTTAGTCAATTTTCCAATTCATTACTTTCGCCTCACTTATGTGGGCGCACTGAGATATTAGAACAGTCAAAAATGATTTGCAATAGTCTGTTAACAATTTATTTACAATTAATCGAAAACTTTTATATAACTCGTTTTCCGCGGTGTTATCATTATCAAATAAATTCAAAATAATCAACATGAAAGCCTTGAAACGGCATGCACTCACCTACTTACAATTTGTTTCCGGAGCTAGCTACATTTCGCAGTGAAATGTTAAAAGTTTCAGAAAAACACGCAATTTATTACGAAGAATGTGGAAATCCATCAGGATATCCTGTCGTTTTTTTACATGGCGGCCCAGGTAGCGGTTGCAATGCTACGCAGCGACGCTTCTTTGACCCAACCTTCTATCGGATTATTCTTTTAGACCAACGCGGCTGCGGGCGAAGCACGCCGCAAGGTTGCATTGAAGACAATACGACAGCTGCACTCGTAAGCGATATTGAAGCACTCAAACTTCATTTGAATATAAAAGAGTGGCTTGTATTTGGCGGCTCTTGGGGCAGCACACTGGCGCTAGCTTATTCGATTGCTTATCCAAGTTCAGTCACTGGTTTAATCTTGCGCGGTGTATTTTTGAGCCGGCCAACCGAATTAAAGTGGTTTTTAGGGGAAGTGAAAAGTTTTTATCCCGAAAGCTGGGAAAAACTCCTGGCATACCTGCCTGCCAATGAACAATCAAATCCTCTGCAAGCTTTTGGCACCAGAGTATTTTCAGATGATATTAAAATAGCAGGTCCTGCTGCTACCCAATGGAATGCTTACGAAAGTAGCATTATGTCTTTATTACCGCGCGCAGCATCGACAGCAAACGCGACGCCGGTTGAGGTAGAGATTGCGCGCGCCAGGGTACAAATTCATTACATATTAAATGAATGTTTTGTGGGAGATCGCGACTTGCTCGCTGAAGCAAAGGCTTTATCATCAATCCCAACCACGATTATTCAAGGACGTTACGATATGGTGTGCCCACCAATTAGTGCTTGGGAGTTAAAAAATGTCATGCCGCATGCTAAATTCTTAATGATTTCCGATGCGGGACATTCAGCCATGGAAACGGGCATCACTTCAGCATTGGTAGAGGCCACAGAAGCATTTAGAATGAGCCATCAATAACTGACACTATATATAGAGTATTTATTTTGACGATTCACTTTAAGTCTACCAACACCTTTAGCGACCACCCTGCGATAGCCAAACCCAAGGCGAGCATGGCAAAGCATCACTACGACACACCGCTATTTGTGATGCGCGAAACATTTAGTGCCTTTAAGTTACACAATGGCTGGGGTCTGTCAGCCTCACTTTCTTTTTATGCCATGTTTGCCATGATTCCAATGGCATTACTTATGTTCTTCTTTTTATCGCACCTGGTATTTTCTTCACATACTGCCGTTGTTAACCTAGCCAATATCACCAGCACACTAGAACCCAAGCTTAGCAAGAAGATCATGCTTGAGATTCACAAGGTGGCCTCACACAAAACCGCGTGGAGCACTTTAACTACAATCGCGCTGTTTTGGTTTGCAATCCCGCTTGCAAGCACTTTGCGCTCAGCCTTCCAGACCATCTTTGCTGTCACTGAGCATCCTTCATTTATCCGCAAATCCATTCAAGACATCTTATCGGTGATCGGTATTTTGCTGATGTTCTTTATGTTTACCTTTTTTGACTTGCTGCTTGAAAAAGCTTCACAGCTACTGGATTTATCCATCGCGCACTCTAGCGTTTTCGATAGCGCAGGCTCCTTAATCACCATCACCGTCTTACTTGCGCTTTTCTATCGCGCTTTCTTACCAACCAATGCAACATTAAGTACTATTATCACAGGCTCTGCCATCACCGCTATTTTGTGGATGGCAATGCGACCATTATTTAGTGAGGTACTTTCACTTAACCACACCTATGGCGCCATTTTTGGCGGGATGAAGAATTTGTTTATTTCTTTGGCCTGGCTTTATTACACCTTTGCAATCTTTCTATTAGGCACAGAGCTTATCTCTACACTTAAAAAGCGTGAAACGCTTTTATTGAGAGGTTTGTTTAACGAAGCTATCAGAAAAGACCCTAACTTCATTTCTAAAGTGATGTCCCGTCACGGCTGTATTTATCAAGATGGCGAAGTGGTATTCAATATTGGCGATGAAGGCCGAGACTTATATTACATTGCATATGGAAAAATGAAGCTAGTCTATGAAAACAGATTAGTCAGGCACCTCACGGCAGGCGACTTCTTTGGCGAAATGGCGATTCTAGGGGATAGCGTCCGTATTGCCGATGCTGTTGTGGACTCGGATTTTTGCGATATTATTGTGATTAATGCCAACAACATTCAAACGCTTATTTTGAATGAACCGAAAGTTGCCATGCGCTTTTTGAAACACATGGCGCTACAATTAAAGAACAGCCAACAAACTCAACCGTAATTTAGACTTCAATCATGGCCACCCAATCAAATAAACAACCTAGCCAACACGAAATTCAACCACTACTTAATGTGCTAAATGCTGGACAACTAGCTAATGCAGCCAATATGGCAAAGTCTTTACTGGCTCAATATCCAAACACATTTATTTTGCACAATGTTTTAGGCATCGCTTTAGATGGACTTGGCCAATACGAAGGTGCCATCAATAGTTACCGCAACGCGCTGAAATTACAACCTAATATGCCTGATTTGCATTTCAATCTTGGAATTGCACTAAGTAATGTAGGTCAATTGACTGAAGCTGCAGCCAGCTACCGCAAGGCCATTGCTTTGCAACCGAAGTTCTTTGAAGCTTATGGCAACCTCGGTACGCTCCTTCAAAAACAAGGCAAGCTAGAAGAAGCCGTTGCCAGTTATCGCAAAGCGCTTTCTATTAATGAAGATCCACGGGGGCACTTTAATCTGGGTACAGCATTGCGCGACCAAGGCAAGCTGGACGAAGCAATTAAGAGCTATAGACAAGCGATTGCATTATTTCCTAATTATGCTGATGCTCACAGCAACTTGGGTGAAACGTTGCGCGACCAAGGCAATATGCAAGAAGCCATTACTAGTTATCAAAACGCTTTGGCGCTTAATCCAAACCACCCTAGCGCCAACTACAACATGGCGGAGTTTTTGTATCTTGCCAAGCGCTTTGATGAAGCAATCCCGCATTTCGAACGCAGCCAACTCGATGACTGGCTTGAGCGGAGCATGTATTGTTTATACAAAGCCGCGCGTTTTGATGATTTTAAGAAGAAATTAAATGAAATCGTTGAGGCCGGACCACATACCGCACCATTCCTTGCTACGCTATCCACGCACTATGCCGTCAATTTTGGGGTTGAAGACCCATACAATTTCTGTAAAAACGGTTTTGATTTCGTTTATAACGCGGCGATACCTGAGCTCTCAGAACCAGACAGTCCGCTATTAAAGGCTTTACTCAAGGACATTAACAATGCGGAGATTGCTGAACGCGTGCAAGGCATGTTGCATAACGGCAAACAATCCGCAGGCAATTTGTTTAAGCGTCCAGAGGCATCATTTAGAACACTTGGCGAGTTAGTGAAAAAAGAGTTTATGAACTACAAAAATAAATTCGCTGGGGCTGACTGCGAACTCATTCAATCATTTCCTGAAGAGTTTGAATTTACTAGCTCATGGTATGTAAAAATGCGCCAAGGCGGTCATTTGGATGCACACATTCATGAAATTGGCTGGATTAGCGGTGCGGTTTATCTTGCAATGCCTTCAGATAAAAAGACACCTACCGAAGGTGCTTTTGAATATGGCATACACGGCGATGCTTATCCACAAAAGCACAGCAACTTCCCTGTTGGTACTGTCGTTCCAAATGTGGGCGAGATTGTTTTATTCCCATCTTCGCTCTTCCACAGAACTATCCCGTTTACTTCTAGCGAAGAGCGAATCTGTATTGCCTTTGATTTAAAACCTAGCGTGGCATCAAGCGCGCGTAGCAACTACTAATTAGCTTAAATTAGCAGCAAGCCTAACTTGGCTAAAAAAGGCATGGCCAATTAATCTATCCTCGATTAATTGGTTTGCCTTAGTAATTGCCGCCGTTGTTTTAAGCGCGTCATAAGCCATTAAAACATCCGCCTCTACTTTGCCAGCCAAATAATGAAAGGTGACTTGCTCAGGCGCAGGAAGCCCATCAAGTACTTTAGCTAGAGCCACCAACAACTCCTCACGACTTGGGGATACCATGGGCACATCTTCACCGTAGCCCGCGTCATCTTCATTATCCACATGCACCAAGACATCGTTCACTGACTCATGACTATCAATCACACGCTTACGGGCTCTTTCCGCAATACTATGGCCTTCAGAAACGCTGATTTTCGAATCCACTAAAATATGTGCATCCACCAAGACACGATGTGCCATTTTTCTTGTTCTTAAATCATGGACGTTTTGAACGCCTTGCGTGTCCATTAAGGTTTGACGAATGCTTGCCACCTCTTCAAATGAAAGCCCAGCATCAATCAACTCTTGAAAAGCCTCCCACGCGAATACAAATCCCATCCGCACAATCATAAAGCCGACCACGATTGCAGCCACCGCATCGGCATAGATAAAGCCCATCATATTGGCAGCAATACCAATAGCAACCACCAAAGATGATGCGGCATCAGACCTTGCATGCCAGGCATTTGCAATCAACATAGGCGATCTTAATTGCTCACCAACTTTAAGCATATATCGGAACAAACCTTCTTTCGCGATTAAGGCCAAACCAGCCGTCCATAATGCTAAAGAAGTCACAGGCGGCAAGTTACCGATGTTTTCCAACTTAATCGCAGCGCTATACATAATGCCAACACCAGTCAGCACTAAAATAGCGCCTAACACTAATGAAGCGGCAGTCTCAATACGGCCATGCCCATAGGGGTGGTCATCATCCGCTGGCGTTTTACTGTGATAGCTGGCAATCAACACTAAGAAATCAGAAACCAAATCCGAAAGTGAATGCACGCCATCGGCGATTAGAGATTGGGAATGAGAAAATATACCAGCAGCCACTTGTGTAATCGTGAGCGCAATATTTACAAACACACTGGTCCATGTACAACGATTCGAAAGTGCATAGCGCTGCGGATCATCAAAAGACAATTGCTTGGAGTGAGAATGTGCGTGTTGATGGGTATGCTTATGTTGGCTCATTAATAAAGCGCCTTAAAATTAAATCAATACTAATAGTCTATAACGAAACGATGTCATTATTCATGCATTACTTTATATCATCTATACTGTTAGAAACAATTTTGCATTTTTAGCAAAGATTTGAACAATCCATGTTCAGGAGACCAAGTTGCAAAAACTCACGCAGAATACAGTTAGGCAAATTTTATTCGCACTTTTCGTTGTTAGTATTTGTATCGGCGTTTGGGTCGTTCTTTCTCCTTTTTTTACGGCTATCGCCTGGGCTTGCATCCTCGCCTACGTAAGCTGGCCTCTCTACATTTGGCTACTCAATAAATTAGGCAAAAGAGACACTGTTGCATCCTTAATTATGACGACTGTCATGGCTACAGCTGTGATTACCCCTATTTTATGGTTATTTTGGGTTTTAAAAGCTGAACTCAGCATCGCGACTTCTCTATTTACCAGCAAACTAGCCAATGGCGGGATTGTGCTTCCTAAGTTTATCGCTGAGCTCCCTTTTGTTGGCAGCGATATCAACGCATGGCTTACAAAAGCATTAGCAAATCCAGCAGAGTTTAAAGCCGAGGCGCACGCCTTGCTAATGAATGCTGACCAAAGGTTTATAGACATTATTGGGGGCATTAGTCGCAATCTTGCAACGATGGGCTTTGCCTTGTTAGCACTCTTTTTTGCTTACAAGGGCGGTTTGAAATTCATGACGCAATCTGAGCAAATTCTAGAATCCCTTCTCGGAATTCGTGCCCGCAGTTATTTTCAAGCCGCAGGAGATGCGACTCGCGGGGTGATTTACGGTATCGTCCTCACTGCCATCGCCCAAGGGGCATTCGCTGGATTTGGTTACTGGATGGTCGGCCTAGATGCGCCTATCATGCTCTCAGCCATCACAGCCCTATTCGCCTTGCTACCTTTTGCAACACCTTTAGTTTGGGGCGGCATCGGGGTGTGGCTCATCATCACAGGTAACACAGTAGCTGGTGTCGAGCTTTTACTTTGGGGCGCCTTGGTCGTATCTTGGATTGATAATATTATTCGCCCTATTATCCTAGCCAAAAGTGTCAAAATCCCATTTTTATTGGCGTTCTTTGGCGTCATTGGGGGCGTATCAGCATTTGGCTTTATTGGCTTGTTCTTAGGCCCTGTTATTTTAGCAATTGCATTTGCGGTTTGGCAGGAGTGGTTAGAAAGCCATCCCGATAAACATCCACATCAATCAGAATATTAATATTGAGTGAAATGAAATGGAAAATACCTACCTATTATTAAAATCACTTCATCTTCTTGGCGTGATATTGCTGATGGGAAACATCATCGTCACAGCATGGTGGAAGTTTATGGCGGACAAAACAAAAGACCCGAACGTGATTGCCTTTGCGCAACGACAAGTAACGCTGACTGATTTTGTATTTACGGCGCCAGGCGCTCTGTTAGCCGTTACTGCTGGTGACTCAATGGCCTACGGCTTTATGGCCAATACCTGGGACATACAATGGCTCACATGGGGACGTTGTCTTTTTATCGCTTCTGGGGTTATTTGGGTCGCCATTTTAATTCCAACACAAATTAAACAAGCACGTATTGCGCGTAATTTTGTTCAGGGGAAAGCCATCCCTGATGAGTATTGGAAATTAAGCAAACGTTGGAACTTATTTGGCGCACTCGCGGTTTTACTGCCGCTTATGAATATTTACTGGATGGTGTTCAAGCCATCATAAAGAGTAAATATTTCCATTAAAATAAAAAAGACCTAGAGAATTTAACCTCTAGGTCTTTTTATTGGTGGCCCCTCTGTGAGTCGAACACAGCACCAACGGATTATGAGTCCGCTGCTCTAACCAAGCATGAGCTAAGGGGCCGAAACGGACAGAGTAGAGACTTAGTCTTGACCAGTTTCCAAGAAGCTACGAAGGCGTTCTGAGCGTGTTGGATGGCGTAATTTACGTAGCGCCTTCGCTTCAATTTGACGAATACGCTCGCGCGTCACATCAAACTGTTTGCCCACCTCTTCTAGTGTATGGTCAGTATTCATTTCAATACCAAAGCGCATACGCAAGACTTTAGCTTCACGTGGCGTAAGTGATTCTAGGACTTCGCTGGTTGCGTCACGCAAGCTTGCGTAAACAGCTGCATCTACTGGTGCAAGCGTGGTGTTGTCTTCGATAAAGTCGCCCAAATGTGAATCATCATCATCACCGATTGGGGTTTCCATAGAAATCGGCTCTTTGCTGATTTTAAGAATCTTGCGAATCTTATCTTCAGGCATCTCCATTTTCTCAGCAAGCGTTGCTGGATCTGGCTCTAAGCCTGTTTCTTGTAGAATCTGACGGCTGATACGATTCATCTTGTTAATCGTTTCAATCATATGTACAGGAATACGGATGGTGCGCGCTTGGTCAGCAATAGAGCGTGTAATCGCTTGGCGAATCCACCATGTTGCATAGGTTGAGAATTTGTAACCACGGCGATATTCGAATTTATCAACCGCTTTCATCAAGCCGATATTACCCTCTTGAATCAAGTCTAAGAATTGCAATCCACGATTGGTGTATTTTTTAGCGATCGAAATTACCAAACGCAAGTTAGCTTCAATCATTTCACGTTTAGCGCGACGAGCACGGGCTTCGCCTGTGGTCATTTGCTTGTTAATGTCTTTTAATTCTTTAATTGGCAAACCAACATCAGCTTGCAAATCAAGCAAGCGTTGTTGTTGATCCACGATAGAGTGTTTAAAACGCTCTAGCTTTTCAACATAAGGCTTATCAACTGCTAATTCGCCAGCAAGCCATGTGAGCTCACATTCATTGCCTGGGAATGATTTGATAAAGTGGGTGCGTGGCATGCCTGATTTATCAACGCAGAATTCCATAATCTTACGTTCGTGACCGCGAACTCTTTCCACCATGTCACGCACTTGACCACAAAGCGCTTCAACTTGTTTTGCTGAGAAGCGGAATGCGGTGAGCTCTTCCAAAATCGCGGCTTGTAACGCTTGATACTCTGGATCTTGAGAGCCTTTACTTGCAAGAATCACCGTCATTTTTTTGTTTGATTCACGGATAACGGCAAATCGAACCAATACTTCTTCTTTAAGCTTAGCTAAGGCTTCAGCGGAGATGGCAGCAGCTTTTGCACCGTCATCATCCTCTTCTTCCTCTTCTTCTATTTCTGGCTCTTCCTCTTCATTGCTGGCCGCAGTGATCACATCATCCATGCCAACATCCGAATCAATTAAACCATCAACCAAGTCATCAACACTTAGCTCATCCGCTTCAACTTTATCAACCATTGCTAGCAATTCTGCAATCGTTGTTGGGCAAGCAGCAATCGCTTGCACCATGTGTTTGAGACCATCTTCAATACGTTTAGCGATTTCAATTTCGCCTTCACGGGTCAGCAAATCAACCGTGCCCATTTCACGCATATACATACGCACTGGATCGGTAGTACGGCCAAATTCAGAATCCACAGTAGCTAAAGCTTGTTCCGCTTCTTCCACAGCATCTTCATCAGCAACCGCTGGTGGTGCATCAGACATCAACAACACTTCAGCATCAGGCGCTTCTTCATACACCTGAATACCCATGTCATTGATCATGCCAATGATGCCGTCTATTTGCTCGGAATCTTGAACATCATCTGGTAAATGGTCATTAATTTCGGCATACGTAAGGTAGCCGCGCTCTTTACCAAGAACAATCAGTAATTTAAGACGCGTGCGACCATCAACCGCTTGCTCTTCGCTTTTATCAATGTTTTGTTCGTTTTGCTGATCTTTGTCTTTTGCCATGCGTAACCTCTATCCTATAACCATGAACTGGTGATGGAAAACCTGATATTATACCTCAAAATCACAAGCTATTTTTCTGTGAATTACCCAAACCTCTAAGCAATGCTTTTTCTTCTTCAGTCAGCTCACTCAAGCTTTTTTCTTTAATCTTATCGAACAAACTGCTGTGCGCCCGTTGCTGGTTCATCTCTATTAGCTGCGTCCTCGCACCGCTAATTTCAAGAGCAATATCCAAACTTTCGTCTAACAATTGCAATTCACGCTCAACTTCACGCATTAGCTTGGCATCTGCCTTATCTTGCATATGGTGCAAAATGGCTGCTGGCTTAGAGTTCGGATACAAAATTGCAGCATCAATACCCGCACGCAGCATCCTATCCTCCTCGGTATCACCCTTCACCCAGCTTAAATCCTGCGCAGAAACTAAATCTGGTCGCATCAAGAGCATTAATAAAAACCGACGCTGAATTGAAACTGGCGTTCGCGTTTGCTTAGGTCTTGCCTGCTGCGGACGCTGAAGGTTGGGCAAGCGAATCATGCTTTGCATTTCCTCTTGCGAAACCCCTGTTAATTCAGCAATTCGCTTGCTTAAAAACAATCGTGAACGCGGCGCTTGGATTTGCTGCAAAATAGGCTCTGCATCATTTAAAAATCTGACTCTATCCTCTTGCGACTGCAATGGATTATCTGCACTCAAATGCTGAATAATGTATTGTGAAAGTGGTAATGCCGTTTTCATCTTAGCTTCAAAGGCTTCTTTGCCAAATTCACGCACAAAGCTATCTGGGTCGTGTTCTGAAGGAAGAAACAAAAAGCTTAATTTCAAGCCATCAGTTAATGCTGGCAATGCATTCATCGCAGCACGCCATGCGGCCTTTAAGCCAGCATTGTCGCCATCAAAGCAAAAGACAATTTCATCGGTTTGGCGCATTAATTTGGCGATATGAAATGGCGTAGTCGCCGTCCCCAAGGCAGCAACAGCATACTCAATGCCATATTGCGCCAATGCCACCACATCCATATACCCTTCAACCACCAAAGCCCGACCAGCCTCGCGCATGGCACGTCGTGCCATAAACAAGCCGTATAACTCATGTCCTTTTTGGAACAAAGGCGTTTCAGGCGAATTGTAATATTTAGGCGTATCTTCAGGATTAATCACACGTCCGCCAAAGCCAATTACTTGGCCTTTTTGGTCGTGAATTGGGAACATAATGCGGTCTCGAAAACGGTCGTAACGCTTGCCTTGCTCATTTTTGACCACAAGCCCAATCGTCTCAAGCACGTCACTCTCATATTGAGGGAAGACGGATTGTAAATTTTGCCAGCCCGCCGGCGCATAACCCATTTGAAAATTCGCGGCGACTTGCCCGCTAAGACCACGCCCTTTCAAATACGCTATTGCTTGAGGTGATTTTTTTAATTCCGCACGATAATAATTCAGCGCCGTTTGAAGCGCCTCCTGCATGCCAGGAATAACCTTTTGTTGCGGCTTATCTATGTCGCGAGTTTCTTGCGGGACAATCATGCCAGCAATCTTGGCAAGCTCTTGTACCGCTTCAACAAAACTCAAACCTTGATACTCCATTAAAAAGCCAATAGATGTACCGTGCGCACCACAACCAAAGCAATGATAAAACTGCTTAGTTGGGCTTACCGTAAAAGATGGAGATTTTTCGTTATGAAAAGGACAACAGGCAGAGTAATTCGCCCCTGCTTTTTTGAGCGGAACACTTTTGTTAATCACGTCATAAATATCCACGCGATTAATGAGTTCTTGGATAAAGCTTTCTGGAATCATATTCTTAGGCTTATCTTACCAAAATCGTTGAAAGTTGCGGCTTAGAAATTCTCCGCACAAAACATCATAACGCATTGCCAAATAAAACAAAAAAGGAGCGATTCGCTCCTTTTTTCATTTTCCAACATACTTTAAATACTGTGAAATTACGCGCCGAGCCTTGTTTTAATCAAGCCTGATATTTTTCCCATATCAGCACGCCCAACCACCAGCGGTTTAATAGCGGCCATCACCTTACTCATGTCCTTGATGCCTGCAGCGCCAGTTTCAGCAATCACTTGCTCTAAAATTGCACCCACTTCATCATCGGTTAACGCTTGTGGCAAGTATTCTTGCAAAACGGTCACTTCAAATTTTTCAACATCAGCTAAATCATGACGATTTGCAGCTTCGTACTGAGAAATTGAATCACGACGCTGTTTTAGCATCTTTTCGATAGCTTCGATCACTTGCGTATCATCAAGCTCAATACGCTCATCGACTTCGCGTTGCTTGATAGCTGATTGCAATAAACGAATAGCACCTAAACGCGCACTATCTTTAGCGCGCATTGCATTTTTCATGTCTTCGGTGATACGCGCTTTTAATGACACAACAACCTCGAAATTCTTAATTAACTAACGACAAACTTACAACAACAAACAACTACTAAAAAAATATTAGTAAAGTTTTGGTGCCAAAGTTTGGTTACGAATACGACGATAGTGACGTTTAACAGCAGCTGCAGCTTTACGTTTACGTTCCCATGTTGGTTTTTCGTAGAATTCGCGAGCACGCAAATCTGTCAACAAACCAGTTTTTTCAATAATGCGTTTGAAGCGACGAAGCGCAACGTCAAACGGCTCATTCTCTTTTACACGTACACTAGACATAGAACTCTCTCTACTTAAATTTTTGGTCGAAATTGCGGAAAAGTTTGCTATTCTATCGGTTAAACCACAATTTATCAAACACTTTGCGTCCAAAAACGCATCATCATTCAGATAACGCTCAAATATGCTTGTTTTAGGAATTGAATCTTCTTGCGATGAAACGGGTATCGCACTTTATGATACTGAACGCGGATTGCTTGCCCATGCGCTCCATTCGCAAATTGAAATGCACTCAGAATATGGCGGCGTGGTACCAGAGCTTGCCTCTCGGGACCATATTAGACGCGCCTTACCACTCATTCGAAAAGTATTAAATGACTCCAAGCTTGAGTTATCAGACATTGAGGGCATTGCTTACACTCAAGGCCCTGGACTTTCTGGCGCATTATTAGTCGGCACCTGTATTGCAGAGTCTTTGGCATTCACGCTAAATGTCCCAACCATAGGTGTGCATCATTTAGAAGGCCATTTACTTGCGCCTTTACTTGAAGAAAACCCACCACAGTTCCCATTTGTTGCCTTGCTTGTTTCCGGTGGCCATACCCAACTCATGAAGGTCACTGGCATAGGCGAATACGAACTGTTAGGCGATACCCTAGATGACGCCGCAGGCGAAGCTTTTGATAAGACCGCAAAACTACTTGGGCTTGATTACCCAGGCGGCCCGGCTGTTTCAAAACTAGCGAACCAAGGTACAAAAGGTCGATTCAAACTACCTCGTCCTATGCTCAATAGTGGCGACTTAAATTTCAGCTTTAGCGGCTTAAAAACTGCCGTGCTTACACTGGCTAATCAAAACGATAGTGATTTGCAAACCAAGGCTGATATTGCCTATGAATTCCAAGAAGCGGTCACTGAAATTCTGACGGCCAAATGTATGTCTGCATTACGCAAAACAGGGCTTGATAATTTGATTGTTTCTGGCGGGGTAGGCGCAAACAAGCGCTTGCGTGAACAATTGAGTTTTGCGACCAAACGTAAACTTTGCCATGTGCATTACCCACGTCTTGAATTTTGCACAGATAATGGTGCGATGATTGCCTTTGCTGGGGCGATGAGATTAAAAGCGCTTAAAGGGACTCAGCCAAATCACAGCTTTACTGTGCGCCCACGCTGGGATTTAGCTGAGTTACAGAAACCGCAATAAGAGAGGAATGCTACTTCTTGCCAAAGCCTGATTCAGTGCCTTTGAGTAATTTTTGGATGTTGGTTCTATGTCGCCAAACCAGCATCACCGCCAAGAACACAAAGACAATCTCATAATCACGATAGGCCTCAAACCAGTTTAATGAGCCTGCGTAAATCGGCAATAAGATTGAGGCGACAATTGCAGCTAATGATGAGTATTTAGTTGCCGCGAATACCAAGACCCAAGTAAGCATAATCAGCAGCGCCAACCAAGGTGAAATCGCCAACAAAATGCCAAGCGCCGTTGCCACACCCTTGCCACCTTTGAATTTATAAAACACAGGGTATAAATGCCCAACAAATACAGAAATCGCCACTGCGCTTGTGACCCACATCAAACCGCCATCTGGTTGCATCACAAACCATACTGGAAACCAACCTTTAAAAGCATCACCTAGCAAAGTTAATGCCGCTGCTGATTTTTTACCGCTTCTAAGTACATTGGTTGCACCAGGGTTTCCTGAACCAACAGTCCGCGGATCAGGCAAGCCAAATAGCTTGCTGATTAAAATCCCAAACGCGATAGACCCAAGAATATATGCCGCAATGATTTGCACTAATGCAATTGGGCTAACATCAATAAAACCTAACTCATTCATGGCGAGATGCTCTAAAATCCAAAAGACTTATTCTAAACCATATAGGCATGATCGGCATGGACATCATTTTTTTAAGCGAAGTCAAAATTCAGACCAAACTTGGCGTGCCAGAATGGGAGCGCATAGTGCCGCAGACTATCGTGCTGGATATTGAAATCGCCATGCCAAATAGCTCCAGTTGTGTTACGGATGAAATTGCTGACACCATTGATTACGGCCTTGTGGTTACTCGCTTACGTGATACCTTGCATGAAAAAAGTTTTAGGTTGGTCGAGGCGCTTGCGGAGCATCTTTGCCAACTCATCATCACAGAATTCAAAGCGCCTTGGGTCAAAATTAAAGTGGCCAAACCTGGCATCTTGCCTGGCGTGAAGTCGCTCGGTGTCGTGATTGAACGAGGAAGTAAATCAGCCTAACCCCGCGGATGGTGCGCTGTATGTAGCTGCTTCAACCTTTCTCTCGCCACATGGGTATAAATTTGCGTTGTTGAAATATCTGAGTGTCCTAACAACATCTGCACCACGCGCAAGTCGGCCCCATGATTTAGCAAATGGGTTGCAAAAGCATGTCGTAAAACGTGCGGCGACATAGGTTTATGAATCCCCGCCAGCAAAGCATATCGCTTAATCAAATACCAAAAAGCCTGCCGCGTCATAGCAGCGCCACGCTGCGTTACAAACATACTGTCACTAAGACGCTTTTCTAGAATCGCTGGGCGAGCCTCTTTTAAGTAACGTGTCAGCCAATCAACCGCCACTTCCCCCATGGGCACGAGGCGTGTTTTACTACCCTTACCCGTCACACGAACCACGCCTTCAGAAAGACTAACTTCCGTCACTTTTACGCCAACCAATTCTGAGACCCGCAAACCACTTGCATACAGGAGCTCAAGCATTGCCCGATCTCGCAAGCCTATTGGGTCATCTAAATTAGGAGCGCCGAGCAAAGATTCAACATCCTCTTCACTTAGACTTTTCGGGAGTGAGCGTGGCAACTTGGGTGACTCAATTTGTAAGCTTGGGTCTTGAGCGATTTTATTTTCGCGTAAAGCAAAACGATAGAGGCGCCTTAAACTTGCAATTAAACGACTGATACTTCGCGGCTTACTCACAGGGAACTTAACTGCCAAATAGCGCTGAATATCAAACTGCTCAACCTGCAGCAAGTCCTTAGCCGCGTCCTTTTCTAACCAAGCTGCAAATTGGGCTAAATCTTGGCGATAGCTATCTAAGGTATTGCGGGCTAAACCTTCCTCTAGCCATATCCTGTCGATGAACTCATCCAAAATGGCCTGATTATTTATTAATAAGTTATTTTGATTCATGTGCCAACAACCATGATTTTATTTTTAGCCCACCATCAACACCCTGCATAAATCCGCCCAATCCATTTCTAGCAACAACACGATGACAAGGAATCAACAAAGGCAATCTGTTTGCACCACAAGCATTGGCAACTGCACGGGGTCCAGAACCAACTTTTTCAGCAAGCTCTGAATATGTCAGCACTTCTCCAACAGGAATAGCAGAGATGGCCTTCCAAACACGTTGCTGAAATGAGGTTCCCGAGATCGCATAAGGAATATCTAATGTTGAGCCTACTTGCATAAAATACTGGCTGATTTTATTTGCTATGTGTTGCGCAAATTGGTGAGAAGTCTCACGCGCATTTTGCTGGATAGGAAACAGCTGAATACCAACGACATAATCACTTTCAAGATGAATGCCAACCCCGCCGAATGGAGCATTGATAATGACGTCGTGATATTGAGTAGTTGGGTTAACCATGCGCTTTATATTAGCCTAAATTCAAAACACCAGATAATAAAAAAGCCCCAGACTGTCGTCTGAGGCTTTTAATTTTGAAGCTTTGAAAAATAAAGCTTAGCTTATTCTGCTGCTTCTGGCGCCATAACCTCGCGGTCACGTGCTTGCAACTTCTCTTTAATACGTGCAGATTTACCTGAACGCTCACGCAAGTAGTAAAGTTTGCTACGGCGAACATCACCACGGCGTTTAACTTCGATGCTTGCAATCAAAGGTGAGTAAGTTTGGAATGTACGTTCCACGCCTTCACCTGATGAAATTTTACGTACGATGAAAGAAGAGTTAAGGCCACGGTTGCGAATAGCAATCACAACACCTTCGTAAGCCTGCACACGTTTACGTGTACCTTCAACAACGTTTACACCAACCACTACTGTGTCGCCTGGTGCAAAATTAGGAATCGTTTTGCCTAAACGCGCAATCTCTTCCTTTTCCAACATTTCAATAATATTTGCCACTTTCGTGCTCCTTCTAGTTATGCGAATCTTGTTCCTGCTTCTCATCAAGCTCAACATCGAGCTCTGCTAGCAGCCGAGATTCCTCTTTTGACAACGACCTCACGGCCAATAAATCGGGACGTTGATCCCGAGTTCTTTTCAATGACATTTTTAAGCGCCACTGTTTAATCTTTGCATGGTTGCCTGAGGTCAATACATCAGGCACTTTTGTACCTGCATATTCTTCAGGTCTAGTGTAATGCGGACAATCCAGCAAACCGTCTACGAATGAATCCTCTATCGCAGAATCGGCATCCCCTAATGCGCCAGGCAACTGCCTAACAATCGCATCCATCAACACCATCGCCGGCAATTCACCGCCAGACAACACGTAATCACCAATCGAGTATTCTTCATCGACCAGACGATCTAACAATCGCTGATCAACACCTTCATATCGACTAGCTAACACTACCAATCCTTGCTCAGCAGCCAAGTCCATCACAATCTCATGCGTGAGTGGCTTGCCACTTGGTGACAAATGAATCACCTTAGGCTTTGCTACGCCAGCTACAATTTGTCTTGCTTTAGCAGCTTGTATTGCTTGTTCTAAAGGCTCCGCTAACATCACCATGCCAGGGCCGCCGCCGTATGGTCTATCATCCACCGTACGGTGATTGTCGCTTGTGTAATCCCGTGGATTCCACAAAGACAAACTGTATAACTTATTCTCTAGCGCTCTTGCAGTGATGCCATGCTGACTAATCGCATCAAACATCGGCGGAAAAAGCGTGACGACATCAAACTGAATCACTTACTCATCCCACTCAATCGGCCAATCGACCAACATCGTTTTTTCTGCAATGCTTACTTCTAAAATCGTTTGATCAACAAAGGGGAGTAAACGCTCTTTGCCATCTTTTAGGTCTTTGACGACGATCACGTCATTCGCACCTGTTTCAAACACATCGCTAATCACACCAAGCACAACGCTTTGTTGATTAGTCACATTTAATCCAATTAAATCTGACCAGTAATACTCACCATCATCAGCCTCTGGAAATTCTTCACGTGGCACAGCCACATGTTTACTTTTCAGCGCTAGCGCAGCATCTCTGTCATTCACCCCTTTGAGTTTCACTAGCAAAGTATCGTTATGGACTTTTGCTGTTTCAACCACGTATTTTTGCCAAGGTGAATTTTTAATGCCTGGCTGAGTAGAATTATCATCCCGTCCAAGCCACCAATCTGGGTAATCAAGCAGGCTATCGATAGACTCCGTGCTGGTTTGCACTTTTAGCCATCCAAAAATGCCATAAGGGGCGACAATGCGCCCCATGACTACCATATTACTCACTGATTGATTTACAACAACGCTTCATTAAGGCTACACACGCAGCCTTAAGGATTATTCAGCGTCAGTTGCCTCAGGAGCAGCTTCTTCAGCAACAGCTTCAACAGCTGGTTCTTCAGTAGCAACTTCTTCTACAGCAGGTGCGGCCGCAGCAGCTTCAGCGGCTTCTTTTGCAGCAGCAACTAATTTAGCTTCAGCAGCAGCTTTAGCGTTTGCAACTTTAGCAGCGTCTTTTGCTTTCTTAGCGGCCATGAATTCTGGGCCCTTAGCATTGTCTTTAACCAAGCGAGCTACGCAATCAGACAATTGCGCGCCATTGCTTTGCCAATGACTGATACGAGCTGTATCTAAGCGAAGACCTTCTTGGCCTTCTTTAGCTGATGGGTTGTAGAAGCCAACACGCTCAATAAAGCGGCCGTCGCGACGATTACGTGAATCTGCAACTACTACGCTGTAGAAAGGGGTCTTCTTCGCGCCACCGCGGGCTAGTCGAATGATTACCATAATATTTTGTTCTCTAATCGTTTTTACAGAAAGGGGCGGATTTTACGTTATTTTCTAATACTTTGGCAAGGTAAATATGCGGTATTTGCAAATTTATCCAATTGGTTTTATCCAACAAGCTATTGATAGTGGGTTGGATCAGACAATCCTGCAACAGCAAAGCCTTCTTTTCGGAATCGGCAAGAGTCACACAAACCACATGCGCGACCCTCGGCATCAGCCTGATAACAAGAAACTGTCATGCCATAATCAAAGCCTAAAGAATCACCACATTGGATAATTTGCGCTTTGGTCATATCAATCAGCGGTGCATGCACAGTAATGGTTTTACCTTCAACTGCGCTTTTCGTCGCTAAGTTGGCCATACGCTGGAACGCTGCCACATACTCTTGGCGGCAATCAGGATAGCCGGAATAATCCAGTGCATTAACCCCAATAAAAATATCTTGCGCGGCTAAAGTCTCAGCCCATGCGAGGGCCAATGACAGCATAATGGTGTTGCGCGCTGGCACGTAAGTAACAGGGATACCATCACTTGGTGACTCTGGGACATCAATATTATTATCAGTAAGGGCAGAACCGCCGAACATTGATAGGTCTAGCTGCACAGTTTTATGTGCTTTGGCACCCAATGAAGTCGCTACGCGGTTTGCTGCTTGTAGCTCAGCCACATGGCGTTGGTGATAATCCAAGCTCAAGCAATAGCATTCATACCCTTGGCTTTTCGCTATTGCGAGCACTGTTGCTGAGTCTAATCCACCTGAAAGTAATACAACCGCTTTTTTCATTAATATCATTCTTGCCTTAGACCCCAGCTTTTTCGCCCCAAAGAATTTTATGTAATTGCACCTGCATACGCACTGGCAAATGATCTTCCAAGACCCAAGCAGCCAAATCTGCTGGCGGAAGTGTTTTATAAACTGGCGAAAATAAGACTGGGCATATCGAAGTCAAGTCATACTTAACCAATATTTGCTTCGCCCAATCGTAATCAGCTCTATCCACCAGCACAAACTTCACTTCGTCTTTTGCAGATAAAGCCGCAACATTGGTCCAAAGGTTTTTGCTTTCTTCGCCAGAGCCTGGTGTTTTAATGTCCATAATGACAGAAACACGCTCGTCCACTTGGACAATATCCATGGCACCACTAGTTTCGATTGAAACCTTATAGCCCGCATCACATAGCATTTTCAATAGGTCATGGCAGCCTTTTTGCGCCAAAGGCTCGCCGCCAGTAACACATACATATTGGGCCTTATAGCTTGCCACTCTTGCTAAAATCTCATCAAAACTTTGTGTTGATCCGCCGTGAAACGCATATTCCGTATCGCAATAGCCACAACGTAATGGGCAGCCAGTGAGGCGGACAAATACTGTAGGCAAGCCAACTCTAGATGACTCACCTTGTAATGAATGGAAAATTTCGAAAATGCGTAGGGACATATTTTTAAGACGCTTCGTGTGAAGCTGATGGCTTACTTCTTAATAGATTCCAAAACAGCTAAGCGACGTTTCGCATTAGGAATTAATTCGCTAGTCGGGTGCTGCGCAATTAAATCTCGTAGAGATTTTTTAGCCCCCTCAATATCCGAAAGCTGAATTTGGCAGTTTGCGATATTAAATAGCGCATCAGGCACTTTCGCGCTATCAGGGAATTGGCTAATCAGCTTTTGCTGAGTAGCAATCGCCGCTTTGTAATTTTTGAGTGAAAACTGTGAAAAGCCCAAACTGTATTGGGCATTAGGCACTTGCTTACTATTTGAGTAAGTTTGTAAAAACTTATCAAACGCATCAAATGCATCTTTATATTTGCCAGCTTGAAGTAAAGCTTGTGCGCTATCAAAAGCTTTTGATTCTGCACTAGCTTCAGCGGGCGATGCATTAGCCCCTTGCGCAGGCGGTTCTTTAATTTCTGGCGCAGTACTCGCAGGAGAATTATTACCGCTTTCTAATTTCCGCAAACGGCCATCGGTATCCACATACAAATCTTTTTGGCGCTGCTGCGAAACTTCAATATTGTGCTGCGCAACATCTAACTCGCCTTTTACTTTATTTAACTCTTCATTAAGCCTATCAATCTGGCTTAGTAAATCCATCAAGCCTTGGCTTTTAATCACATTCTCAACAGAAAGAATGCGCTGCTCCAAGGCCTGCTGAGATTTTTTTAATGCTTCAAGCGACGCTTGAGTAGACTGATTCTGAGCATCTGTTTTTTGTTGTAAATCGACAATTTGCTGACGTGCTTCTTTATCATCAAACAAAGCAGCGTGCGCCCACTGAGAAATACTCAATAAGCAAATGCTAATCAGAATCAGTTTACGCATATTGATTAGTCGTTTTCGTAAACGATATCAACACGGCGGTCTTTTTGATAACAAGCTTCGTCTTTGCAATCACCAGCTTTTTCTTCGCCATAGCTAACTGTTTCGATTTGCTTGTCTTGTGCGCCCAACACATTCACTGCTTTTTTTACAGCCACTGAACGACGTTGACCCAATGACAAGTTGTATTCACGTGAACCGCGGTTATCTGCGTTACCTTGCAACACTACTTTAGCATTTGGGTTTGCGACTAAATATTTAGCATGCGCTTCTACCAAAGGACGGTATTCCGCTTTCACTTGATCCTTATCGAAATCAAAGTAGATGCTACGTTTTGAAAGAATGTTATTTGGATCTTTCAAAGGATTACCAGAAGCACCATTTGCATTAGCGCCAGTAGTTGAAGCACCTTCGTTAGCATTAGCTGCAGCATTTGATTGTGCTTGTGTTGAACTACTATTGTCCACAACTGGTGCCGCTGGTTTGTCTTTCACTGCATTGTTGGAACAAGCAGCCAATGTTGCTGCAAGCAACACACTCATTAATAAACTTTTTTTCATCATCTTTCTCCTAAATAAACTACAAAAAAACTTTTCACTTTTACTGCTAATTCATTGCTGAACCCCATGAAGGCTCACGCACGTCGCCACCACTATCTTTTAAGCGTTGTTTCACTCGACCATCAACTGAAACTGCTGCAAGCGTGCCTTTACCGCCCACATTGGTAGCATAAAGAATCATACGCCCGTTCGGTGCAAAGCTTGGCGATTCGTCTTGCGTTGTTTCACTCAAGGTTTGCACTTGGCCTGTTGCCAAATCTTGCACAGCAACCTTAAAACCCGCTGGCGTTTGCTTAATAAACGTTAATAGCTTTCCATCCGTTGACACATGGGGGCTCACATTATAAGAACCTTCGAAAGTGACGCGTTTAGCATCGCCACCAGAGGCTGGCATGCGATAGATTTGCGGGCCACCACCTCGGTTAGAGGTGAAATAAATAGATGATCCATCTGGCGACCACTCAGGCTCGGTATCAATACCGTTACTAAATGACACCTGTTGCAATCCAGTCCCATCTGCATTGATCACATAAATTTGTGAGTTCGCACTGTAAGTCAGCACTATGGCGAGTTTCGTTCCATCTGGCGACCAAGCAGGCGCACTGTTGTTACCTTTAAAGTTTGCCAATACGATGCGCTGACCAGAAACCAAAGACTGCACAAAAATCACAGGCTTTTTCTTTTCAAAAGAAACATAAGCCAGCTTAGTACCATCTGGCGACCATGATGGCGAAATGAGCGGCTCTTTAGATGAAACGACTGTTTGCGCATTAAATCCATCCGCATCTGCCACCTGTAAAGAATAACGACCATTTTCTTTATTCACGTAAGTGATACGGGTCGCAAATACTCCTTTCTCACCCGTTAGTTTTTCATAAATCATGTCAGCAATTCGGTGCGCTGTCGCTCGTTGCTGTGCTTGCGTAATATTAAATTCCATCGCCAATAGTTGATTTTGCTTGAGCACATCCAACAATCTGAATGAAATTTTGAGCCTATTGCCTGGCAAGGACTCAACTGTACCTATCGTTAAAGCCTGTGCCTGAATGCTAGTCCAGTCGCTATATTTCACTTCGGAAATCGTATGCGGCTGCGTTGATACACCGCGAGTCTCAAGCACACGAAACAACCCACTCATCCGTAAATCCGCAGCGATCACATTGGTAATATTGTCTTGTTGAACTGCTGCATTGGCAGATGGCGTAGCAAAAGGAACAATGGCTATCGGGATTTGCTGAGCAGCACCCCCTACCACTTCAACAGTAAGTTCTGCCTTGCCAACGATAGGCAATAACAACAAGAAGATGAAAAGTAGACGATTTTTAAACATTTTCTAATTCTATCAAATTAGTTGGTGTCATTAGGACGAAAAACTAAATTTAACTCACGGAATTGGCTAAATAAATCAGCTGATGTTGGCACAGGCAATGGTTGCGACTCCAAAATTGCACGCTCAACCGCATCGTCACATGATGACATGCCACTTTCTTTAATCAATTTGGGACGACCCATCACTTCACCAGTTGGCATAAGCGCAATCATAAACGTCACCTTGATGGACTTATCCGCGCCGCACAATTGCTTATTCACATGCTGCTTAATCTTATTGCTAATCAGCCCTTTATATTTATCAACCTCGCCAGCATTGGGTGATCCAGCCTGTGCCACTTGCGCAGTTTTTGAGCCAGCAGGGCTAGCCGCTGGTGTAGATGTATCATGCTTTTGAGATTGCGCATCCTCCGCCAACAACGCCTGCTGTAATTTCTTCAGCGCATCCGGATCAGTTTTTGTTTTCTCTGGCTTAGGCGGCTCTTTAGGTTTCTCTTCTTTTGGCTTAACTGGCTCTGGTTTAGGCTTTTCAATCTTGGGTGGCGTCACTGGTGCTTTTTTGGTTTGAATTTCAGCCTTAGGCTCTGGTTCAGGCGGTACCTTTGGCTCGGGCTTCAGTGACTCGACGACTTTAGGGGTTTCTGGCGTTGGCGTTGGTTCTGGAGGTGGCAGTGGGATGGGATCCACTTTAGGGCTAGGGACGCTATCCCACAGCTCAACTTGCGCAACATTTATAGGCTGCACAGTTTTCCACTGAAATGAGACTAAAAAAAGCGCCAATAGTAAACCATGTACGAGCGCAGTAAACGCGCCCGCTTGCCAAACTACATCTTTTTCATGCTCTCGAATCATGCTTATTTTAATTGGCTGGATTCAATAGTAAGCCTGCTTTAGCCCCTGATTTTTTGAGCAATGCTAAAACATCAACCACATACTCATAACCAACTTTTTTATCCGCACTAATCACAAAAGCGCGGTCAGGCTCTTTGCTTACTTGGCTTTTAATCTCAAATAGCAATTGGTCGCTGCTCATTTTCTTTTCTTGAAATAAGACTTTGCCATCCGCCATGACTGTAATCACAACAGGTGCAGTTTGTTGCTTGAGAACTTCAGCACCCACTTTGGGTAACTCAACCACACCAGGGTTGGTCATCGGCGCAGTCACCATAAAAATCACCAACAATACCAAGGTCACGTCGATATAAGGCACGACGTTAATTTGGTTCATTGCTCTACGTTTACGAAGGCGCGCCATACTTAGCTCTTACGTTGTAGGATGTTAGTGAACTCTTCTATAAAGCTTTCGTATCTCACAGCCAATCGATCGACAGAAGATGAAAAACGGTTATAGGCAATCACCGCAGGAATCGCAGCGAAAAGACCGATCGCTGTCGCAATCAACGCTTCCGCAATCCCCGGTGCCACGTGTGCCAAAGTCGCTTGTGCCATGTTAGCCAAACCGCGGAATGCATTCATAATGCCCCACACTGTGCCAAATAATCCAATATAAGGACTGACAGAACCAACCGAGGCAAGGTAAGGCAAGTGCGAATCCAAATCATCCATTTCACGGTTGTAAGCTGCGCGCATCGCTCGGCGCGAGCCTTCCATTAAGTCACTTACTTCCAAGCCTGGTTGTTTTTTCAAGCGCACAAACTCTTTAAAACCTGCTTCAAAAATGCTCGACATGCCATGTGGTTTATTACGGCCTGCGGATAAACCATCATATAGCTTATTCAAATCACCACCAGTCCAAAAAGTATGCTCAAAACTTTCAGCCTCTTTCTCTGCGCGACCAATGGTCATCACTTTGATAAAGATGTACCACCATGAAACGATAGACACGATGAGCAGTATTGCCATGACCATCTGCACTGGCAAACTAGCGCCCGTAATGAGCGTCGTCAAAGACATATCTGCGGCTGCGTTTACTGGCAATTCAGTCATCATTTCTCCACTATTTCTATTAATTAAATCTAAATGCTAAAGCGTTAACAAAGACATCATTTGGTTTGGAATGCTCACAGGCCTAAAACTATCGGCGCCGATACAAACCACATCGACCTTGGCGGCGATTAAATGGTCATCGCCACGATATATATTTTGCTCAAACTCAAGCAAGCTACGACCAACGTTGAGAAGCTGAGTATTCACATTGAGTGCGTCATCAAACTTAGCTGGTTTTTTAAAACGAATTTGAATATCACGCACCACAAACAAAACACCCAAATCATCCCTAAGCGCTGTTTGCATCAAACCGAGACTACGCAAAAACTCGGTACGCGCACGCTCCATAAAATTAAGATATTGGCTGTGATACACAACACCACCTGCATCGGTATCTTCCCAATAAACTTGTACAGGCCAATCAAATTTCATTTTCGTCTTTTCTAAACATCTTCCGCCGCCCACAACTCACCCGTTGCTAGCGCCTTAGGAATTGGCAGGCCGAAATGTTGATAAGCTTGTTGCGTTGCCACACGACCACGCGGAGTGCGCATCAAATAGCCTTGCTGAATCAAATAGGGCTCAAGCACATCTTCAATCGTATCGCGCTCTTCACCTATCGCCGCCGCTAAATTGTCTAATCCAACAGGACCGCCGCCAAATTTTTCGAGCACAGCAAGTAAGAGTTTTCTGTCCATCACGTCAAAACCAAGATGGTCAACATCTAGCATTTTGAGTGCAGCATCCGCAATCTCTGAAGTCACAACCCCATCTGATTTCACTTGGGCGTAATCTCGCACGCGGCGCAATAGTCTGTTAGCAATACGTGGTGTGCCGCGTGAACGCTTGGCAATTTCAAGCGCGCCATCGCCTTGCATCGCAACTTCTAAGAGCCCTGCTGAACGCTGAACAATGCGCGCCAATTCATCTGAAGTATAAAACTCCAAACGTGAAACAATCCCAAAACGATCACGCAGTGGATTGGTCAGCATCCCAGCACGTGTGGTAGCGCCCACTAGCGTGAAAGGCGGCAAATCTAGACGAACTGAACGCGCTGCAGGGCCTTCACCAATCATAATATCCAAGCGGTAATCTTCCATTGCTGGATATAAAATCTCTTCAACGACTGGCGATAAACGGTGAATTTCATCAATAAATAAAACATCGTTAGGCTCAAGATTTGTCAGCAATGCCGCCAAGTCGCCAGCACGTTCAAGCACGGGGCCTGAAGTTTGGCGCATATTCACACCCATCTCTTTTGCGATGATATGCGCCAAGGTTGTTTTACCTAAACCCGGCGGGCCAAATAGCAATACATGGTCCAAAGGCTCACTTCGACCACGTGCGGCATTGATGAAAATTTCTAATTGACCGCGTGCTTTTTCTTGACCGACATACTCATCAAGCACTTTAGGGCGCAGCGCCCTTTCCAGCGTTTCCTCTTGCTGGGTTAAAGGCTCAGCGGCAATAAGACGATCAGTTTCAATCATGATTTAGACAATGCCTTTAGCGCAAGTTTGATACCTTCTGAAACACCTACATCAGGCGCTAATTGCTTGACTGCAAGCAATGCTTCTTTCTCGTTGTACCCTAGAGAAACCAATGCATTGAGTACATCGCTAGCGGCTGATTTAGGAGCATTAGCATTGCCAGAAAGCCCTTCGACTGAGAACTTATCTTTAAGCTCGAGCAACAAGCGTTCAGCCGTTTTTTTACCTACGCCGGGCACACGTGTCAGCAAGCCTGTTTCTTGTAGGGCAATGGCTTGAATTAAATCTTCAACTGACAAACCACTTAAAATTGAAAGTGCAGATTTCGCACCAATGCCATTGACCTTAAGCAATTGTCTGAATGTTGCACGCTCGCGTTCAGTGCCAAAACCATATAATAATTGTGCATCTTCACGCACTACAAAATGAGTGAGCAATGTGAGCGTTTCACCAATGTTAGGCAAGTTATAAAAAGTGCTCATCGGCACTTCACATTCATAACCCACACCATTGCAATCAATCACCACATGCGGTGGTGTTTTTTCAAGCAACACACCTTTTAACCTTGCAATCATACGAGCCTACCTCCTTTTACACGGTAGCCAGCTGTTGCAAGCTTACCCATGCCTTGACCTCCATGCGCATGCGCAATCGCGCAAGCAAGGGCATCGGCGGAATCAGGTTTAGGTGTTGCAGGAAGTGTGAGCAGACGTTTGACCATTTCTTGGACTTGCTCCTTTGCAGCGTGGCCGTTTCCGACCACCGCTTGCTTGACTTGAAGTGCCGTATACTCCGCCACACTTAAATTTCTAATGACTGCAGCGCTAATTGCCGCGCCACGCGCTTGACCCAAAAGTAAAGTTGATTGAGGATTCACATTCACAAACACTTTTTCTATGGCAACCTCGTTCGGTTGGTAAGTATCAATGACCTCAAATAAACCATCGATGATAATTTTCAATCTCGCGGGCAACTCTTCTCGATCTTCTGTTTTTGCGCTAGCAGTTTTAATGGTGCCGCTAGCAATGTAGGTGATTTTCTCACCAATTTTTTCTATCACACCAAAACCAGTGAGTCGTAAGCCTGGGTCTATGCCCAATATTCTAACGACATTCACTGGGGCGTTATTCAAACTCACTATTCTTCTATAACCGCTGAAGTGTAAACCTCTTGTACATCATCCAAGTCATCCAAAGCATCAAGCAGTTTCTGCATTTTTACTGCATCGTCACCAGTAAACACAGTTTCGTTATCTGCCTTCATGGTGACTTCAGCAAGCACCGCCTCTAAACCAGCCACTTCCAATGCCTCTTTCACAGCAGAAAAATCCGCTGGCGTGGTAATCACTTCAATACTGCCGTCATCGTTATTGATAATATCTTCCGCGCCCGCTTCCAAAGCAACTTCCATCACTTTATCTTCATTGGTGCCTGGCGCAAATAATAGACTGCCACAATGTTTGAACATAAAGGCCACAGACCCGTCAGTGCCCAAATTGCCACCAAATTTAGTGAATGCATGACGCACATCCGCCACAGCACGATTACGATTATCCGTTAAACAATCGACAATCACAGCTGCGCCACTAATGCCATAACCTTCATAACGAATCTCTTCGTAGTTCACACCTTCAAGCGTGCCAGCACCACGTTTAATTGCATTTTCGATATTGTCTTTTGGCATGGATTCGCCTTTAGCTTTATCCACTGCCATACGCAAACGTGGGTTTGTTCCCACATCAGCGCCGCCCATGCGAGCAGCCACGGTAATTTCTTTAATTAAACGCGTAAAAATCTTGCCACGCTTAGCATCTTGACGACCTTTACGATGCTGAATATTGGCCCACTTGGAATGCCCTGCCATGACCTAACCCTCTATTGCTGAAAAATAATGCAATTTTAGCATAAAGCGCTAAGGCTTTTAATCTTGCGCATTTTAGTCCTGACCCATTGCCGGCTCTATTTCGTCATGCGCTTTCATGGCATGCAGAGAAATGACAATCAACGCTAATCCTATCAAGAGCATGCCAGCAATTTCGAATGTCGATGGTTGCTCACCCAACTGAACCCAAGCCGCCAGCACGCCTATCAGTGGGGCGAGCATGGAAGTCATACTTGCAACGCCCGCGGCTAGCCTTTGCAAGGCATAGAGCCAAAGCAGCCAAGCCAATGCATTGCATAAAATGGCGTTAAACCCAATCGCAGCGAACAATCTTGGGGACCAATCAATTGGCGGTGCATCCACCCAAAATGCCACAACGACCAAAGGCAGTGAGCCAAAAAACATTTGCCAAGCAGTTAATGAAACCAAATCTAAATTAGGTGCGCGATGATGAAGCTTTTTCGCCAAAATAACTGCTAAGGCCCAGAAAACTCCAGCCATCACAGCCAAGCTCATACTAAATACATCGCCGCCCAAATGCAGCGGATCAAAAATTAGTACTAATCCTAGCAAGGATGAAAGTACCGCAACCCACTGCATGCCACGAATTTTTTCACCTAACAATGGCCATGCAAGCACCATCACCCAAAACGGCATGGTGTAAGTTAACACCGCCGTTTTACCTGCGCCGCCATGCACTAACGCCCAAATAATAAGGCCCGTAAATCCGCAAGTTTGTAAAATCCCCAGCAAAATAAGCGTTGGGATTTCTTTTGGACGCAGTGGCTTTTTAAGGACCAGCAAAACCCCCATCAAACACAAGGCTCCCAAGAAAGTTCGCATCGCGCCAAATTGAAACGGGCCCGCATCAAGCAGGGCATATTTCATCACCACCCAGTTATAGCCCCACAACACCGAAAGCAAGAGCAGCGCGCCAAAGGCTTTTAAGGTTGTTGATTTTTTAGTACTCATCTATTTATTCCTAATACTGCTAACTATTTGACCCAATAAAAAAAGGCGCTTAATGAAGCGCCTTTTTACATGATACTTTTTATAAATATCGCGCCAACATGGCGTTTTGTAAATCGGCAGCTGGCAAGGGCAGCTTCACAGAAATACCGCTACCTGCGGCTTCTGTGACAGGTTCACCTTTTTTATTCAGCATACTTTCCACAATAATTTCACGATTACCACTTGGATGCACAATCTCCAAACGGTCGCCCACCGCAAAGCGGTTTTTCACAGAAATATCTGCCAAGCCTTTTGCATCGTCATACCCTGTTATATCACCCACATACAAGCTACGGTTAGATTTTGAATAGCCTTGCATGTAGTTTTGATGGTCTTCCGTATGATGTCGCTCTAAGAATCCATCGGTATAGCCGCGATTTGCCAAACTTTCTAATTCACCTAACAAGGCCATATCAAATGGACGTCCAGCGACTGCGTCATCAATGGCACGACGATAAGCTTGTGCAGTACGCGCAACGTAATAACGTGATTTAGTACGGCCTTCAATCTTGAGAGAATCTACACCAATTTTAGTGAGGCGCTCCACATGCTCAATGGCGCGGAGGTCCTTACTGTTCATAATATAAGTGCCGTGCTCATCTTCCATAATCGGCAACAAATCACCTGGGCGGTCTTTTTCTTCAATCAGATACACTTTATCCGCTTCTGGATGGCGCACCATACTGCCACAGCTCGACAAGCTAGACTTTTCCATCTCTGCTTTAAAGTCAAAGTCTTGCAAGCGAATGACGCCCGCAGCATCTTCATTTGCATCATGCACTTTGTAATCCCAACGGCAACTATTGGTACAGGTACCTTGGTTAGGGTCGCGGTGATTAAAGTAACCTGAAAGCAAGCAACGGCCTGAGTAAGCAATACACAAAGCTCCGTGAACAAAGACTTCCAGCTCCATATCCGGGCATAGCTGGCGAATTTCTTCAATCTCATCCATCGAAAGTTCACGTGACAAAATCACACGCGTTAGCCCTAA
>JBJOIS010000014.1:0-34889 GCA_046047035.1 Pseudomonadota bacterium | reverse complement strand
GGCAACCGGTGATGTGGTGTTGCTCACCGAACACCTGCTAGAAATTGAACACGCGCTGGTGACGAGTCGTTTCGGCATCAGCGTTATTAGGCAAAACTTTATCTGGGCGATCGCCTACAACTTGGTTGCTTTGCCATTCGCGGCAACTGGCTTGCTAAGCCCTTGGATGGCGGCGATAGGCATGTCAGTAAGCTCGCTTATTGTGGTCTTAAATGCGCTTCGATTGAAGTGAGTGATGCGAAAAAAAAGACAGCCTGGGCTGTCTTTTTTTAACAACAATTCTTAAAAGAATTATTTGTTCATTACGTACATTGTTACTTCAAAGCCGAAACGCATTTCTGTAGCTGCTGGTTTTGTCCACATAATAATTCTCCAAATGTTTGTTTAAATTGCTTTGCAGTCATTGCATCGCGTTGAATGAATAATACGCTTCACACCAAAAGTTACGCTATCAGTGATCATGAATAAGTACTCATGATTTTCATTAACTTGCTCAGTTAATGGGGTCTTAGTAATGGCTTGTGCTCAGATACGGTGAAGTTTAGCCGACCAAGCTTTGAGTTCTTTTTCTGCAGTTTTGTAATCTGGGTAAATCCGTTCCACAGTTGCCCAAAACTTAGCTGAGTGGTTCATTTCTTTTAGATGCGCTAATTCATGAGCTACCACGTAATTAATAATGTTTGGCGGTGCTTGCAACAAGCGCCAATTGAGCCTCACTTCTCCGCGACTATTACAGCTCCCCCAACGTGAACGTGCACTACTTAAAAAGAGTGGTGGTGTGTCCACACCAAGCTTGGCTGCGAGTAATGCAATGCGTCTTGTGAAGTCTGTTTGTGCTTGTTTTTTGTACCATTGCAGCACTTTTCTAGCGATGCTGGTTTGGTTGTTGGGGGTGGGCAGTGCAACAGAAATGCGGCCTGGCTCATATTCTAAAGCGCGACTAACCGAATCCATGCGAACAGAAAGTTCAATGGCATTGCCTAGTAAAAGCAGAGATGCGCCATCTTGCCAAATGAATTTCTCTAGTTGGTTTTCTTGTTGAGATTGTAGTTTTTTGACTATCCAATCTGCTTTGCTGAGCAACATGCGCTCTAGCTCTTTTTGCGAAAGTCGCGTTGGGGCATGAACAATTAAGCCATTGTGATTGATTTTTAGACCAACAGTTTTACGGGCGCGGCGCTCTAGGGTGTATGGAATTGCTTCGCCATTGGGGATAGGCAAATGGAGCTGTGTCATGGCTAGCGGTTTCTTAAAAGCGGCATTTCACTTTCAATCCATGCTTCCACCATTTGATTGACTGCATCTGGCTTTAAGCCTGAAGTTTCAATCGGCTTACCGATGCTAACGGTAATCACGCCAGGTGTTTTTAAGAATGAATTTTTACGCCAAAACTCACCAGCGTTGTGTGCAACAGGAACAACAGTGGCTTTGGTATGAGTAGCTAGCCAAGCGCCGCCGATATGGTATTTGCCTTTTTTGCCTGGTGCGATGCGTGTGCCTTCAGGGAAAATCACAACCCACAAGCCTTTAGCAAGCCTATCCATGCCTTGGTCAACCATTTGTTTGAGTGCTTCACGACCTGCAGCTCGGTCAATCGCTATGGCGCGGAGTGCTGCGAACGCCCATCCTAAAAATGGAATCCACAGAAGACTGCGCTTCATCACCCAAATTTGCGGCGGAAAAATCGTTTGAAAAGCGATAGTTTCCCAAGCGGATTGGTGCTTGGCTAAAACGATGCAAGCGTGATTGGGAATATTTTCTTTGCCGATGACGCGGAAGCTTAGCCCGCATGTGACTTTAAGCCAAAATATGGCCAAATAAGCCCAGCTGCTGACGATGCGGGAATGCAGCACCGCTGGTAAAGGAAAAAGCAAAATGGCCAGCACTGAGAAAATTGGCGTGATTAAAATCATGCCAAAATTAAACAATATCGAGCGTATTAATCTCATCTTGTTTTGTCTCAAGTCTTTAAGAAATGATGTGTTGAACGGCTTCAGCTAAATCAGCAAAAACCAAAGTGCCCTCTGGCAATCCACCAGCCGCAAGTGTTTCTTCACCTTTGCCTGTGCGAACTAACATGGGTTGCATACCTAGCACAGCGCCCGCTTGAAGGTCTCGCAAGGCATCTCCTACAATTGGCACGCCTTTCATATCTTGGCTAAAGCGCCGGCCTATCTCTTCCATCATGCCAGGCTTGGGTTTGCGGCAAGCACAGTTATCTTCAGCTGAGTGTGGGCAGTAAAACATCGCATCTACTCTGCCCCCAAGTTGGCCAAGCGCCTTGTTCATTTTGTCGTGGATTGCATTAAGCGTCACCATATCGAAAAGGCCACGGCTAATGCCCGATTGATTAGTTGCAATCGCCACGCGATAGCCACTTTGGTTGAGTAGGGCGATGGCTTCTAAACTGCCAGGGATTGGAATCCACTCATTGGTGCTTTTGATAAAGTGGACGGAGTCGAAATTAATCACGCCGTCCCTGTCTAGCACCACGAGCTTCATGCTTATGCCGCCAGCTTAGATAAGTCTGCCACGCGGTTCATGGCTTGGTGGAGCGTTGCTAGCAATCCTTGGCGGTTGGCTTTAAGCGCAGGGTCATCTGCATTCACCATCACGTTATCAAAGAAGTCATCCACAGGCGCTTTGAGAGCCGCTAATGCTTTGAGTGAGTTGGTGTAGTCGCCGCTTTCAAATAGCGCGTCAGCTTCTGGTTTGATTTTAGCGAGCGTACTTGCTAAGGCCTTCTCAGCAGGCTCTTGTAGTAAGGCGTCGTTGATTTTTGCTTCAACATTGCCTTCAATTTTCTTCAAGATATTACCAACACGTTTGTTAGCAGCAGCAAGCGCTGGCGCTTCCTCTAGGCTTGAGAATGCACGCACTGCTTCTAAGCGTTTTGGAATCTCGCTCAGCAAGCTTGGGTTAAGGGCTAATACCGCATCCACCTCTTGAGCGCTCGCGCCTTGTTCACGTAAATTAACACTCAGGCGGTCAAAGCAGAACTCGGTAATTGCGGCTAAAACGCTCGCTTTATCTTCCACTTTGAATTGTTGAAGCGCCAGGTCGATAATCGTCTCAAATGAAATATTGAGTTTGCACTCAATCAGCATACGGATAATGCCCAGTGCCTGACGACGGAGTGCAAATGGGTCTTTATCACCAGTTGGCTTTTCGCCGATGCTAAATAAGCCAACCAGCGTTTCTAATTTATCTGCAAGCGCAACCGCAACACCCACTTGGTTGCGTGGCAACTCATCCCCTGCAAAACGTGGCTTGTAGTGATCTTCAATTGCATAAGCAATGTCGTTATCTAGCTTTTCGTGTTGCGCGTAATAGCGCCCCATGATGCCTTGCAACTCAGGGAACTCACCTACCATATCGGTCAGTAAATCTACTTTTGAAAGTTGAGCTGCTTGCTCTGCTTTTGCGGCTAAGTTGGCATCGCCAATCTTACTTGCAATTGCTTTGGCTAAATCGCTCACGCGTTTTGAGCGCTCAGCTTGTGTGCCTAGTTTGTTGTGATAAACCACTTTTTCTAAGCCGCTGATGCGAGATGCCAAGGTCTTTTTGCGATCTTGGTCGAAGAAAAATTTAGCATCTGCCAAGCGTGGTCTAACCACACGTTCGTTACCATCGACCACCTTGAAGGGGTCTGCCGGACTGATGTTAGAAACGATTAAGAATTTATTGGTGAGTTTTTCGTTAGCGTCTAGCAACGGGAAGTATTTTTGATTCGCCTTCATGGTCAAAATCAAACACTCTTGCGGTACTTCCAAGAACTCGGTTTCGAATTGGCCGAGCAACACGTTTGGACGTTCAACCAAGGCCGTCACTTCATCGAGCAAGGCATCATCGTCAATTGGTTTAAGGTTTTGTTTTTGCGCTGCAGCCGTTAATTGGCGCACAATTTCAGCGCGACGTGCGTCAAAGCTTGGGATAACTGCGCCCTCGTTTTGCATCTGGGCTTCGTAGCTGTCTGCGTCTTTAATCACCACTGGTGAAACGCTTGCTTCAAAGCGGTGGCCTTGCGTGCTATTGCTGGACTGCAAGCCAAGCACGCTGACAGGTACCACTGTGTTGCCATGCAAGGCCACTAGGCTATGTGCAGGGCGCACAAAGTTGACGCTCTCCCAGCCGTCGCTTAGTTGGTAGGTCATGACTTTAGGGATCGGTAGCTTGCTCAAGCCCTCTTCGACCGCCTTCTGTAGGGCCTCAGCAAGTGAAGCACCCTTAACCAGCGCGTCGTAAAACAGGATGTCTGCCTTGCCGTCGTTCTCACGCTTGAGGTTTGCGACAGCGGACTCGTCAGCACCCAACGCGTTCAGTTTTTTGACTAGCGCAGGGGTTGCGTTGCCATTGGCATCCAGGCCAACAGTCACTGGCATCAATTTTTGTGAAACGGCTTTGTCTTCAGCTTGTGATGACACAGCTGTAATGTGAACCGCTAAACGGCGAGGTGAGGCGTAGGCTGTTGCTACGCTAGTTTCTGCTGTTAAGGCCTGTGACTTTAGGCTTTCCAGTACTGAGCCAGCGAAAGACTCGCCTAGTTTCTTGAGCACTTTAGGCGGTAGTTCTTCGACAAATAGTTCGACTAATAGATTGTTGCTGCTCATGCTGCTGCCTTTTTATTTTGTGCTTGCTTCTCTAGTTCAATTTTTTCTAATACTTCATCCGCCCATGCTTTTGGCGCCATCGGGAAGCCGAGGCGGGCGCGGCTATCTAAATAGCCGGCGGCGACCGCACGAGCCAAGTTGCGGATGCGGCCAATGTAAGCGGCACGCTCAGTCACGGAGATTGCACCACGCGCATCCAGTAAGTTGAAGGTGTGTGCCGCCTTTAGCACTTGTTCGTAAGCAGGCAAGGCGAGCTTGTTTTCAGTGAGGTGCTGCGCTTGCTTCTCGTGTGCATTAAATGCGGTGAGCAAGAAATCCACATCGCTGTGCTCAAAGTTGTAGGTCGATTGCTCGACTTCATTTTGATGGAATACATCGCCATATTTCACATCAGCAGAACCATTCACGCCTTTTGAATAAACAAGGTCGTAAACGTTATCCACGCCTTGGAGGTACATGGCTAAACGCTCTAAACCGTAGGTAATTTCGCCCGTAATCGGTTTGCAGTTGATTCCACCCACTTGTTGGAAGTAGGTGAATTGGGTGACTTCCATTCCATTTAGCCAAACTTCCCAGCCCAAGCCCCATGCGCCTAGTGTTGGGTTCTCCCAGTCATCCTCTACAAATCGGATGTCATTTTGTTTGAGGTCGAAACCGAGTGACTCAAGTGAGCCAAGATAAAGCTCAAGAATATTCGCTGGTGCTGGTTTTAGAACCACCTGGAATTGGTAGTAGTGCTGTAAGCGGTTTGGGTTTTGACCGTAGCGACCATCTTTAGGGCGGCGGCTTGGTTGCACGTAAGCGGCTTTCCATGGCTCTGGGCCAAGCGCACGTAAGAATGTGGCGGTGTGAGAGGTCCCTGCGCCGACTTCCATGTCGTAAGGTTGCATCAGCGTACAGCCTTGCTTATCCCAGTAGTTTTGCAGGTTTAAAATAATCTGTTGAAACGTCAGCATGATTGGTTTTCTTGGTGTTATTAAAGCTGCAATTTTGCAGCGTAAGTGGTAACTCGCGATTTTACTTCTTTTTGCGCCCCCATAAAAGAATTAACGCGATGAATAATAGACTGATAATCGCCCAATTCCCCCAGCGGATGTATGGCGTGCTACCTGCGTAGCCTTGAGCAGTCCCGTTTAAGATGACGGTAGTGAATTGCGGCACGGTGGCAAGTTCATCGCCCTTGTTGCTGATAATGGCTGTCGCACCAGTATTGGTGGCGCGAAGCACCATGCGACCTGTCTCTAGGGCGCGCATTTGTGAGAACTGTAAATGTTGTTCGGCGGCATTTGAGCGACCATACCAAGCGTCGTTGCTAGTATTGACCAGCAAAGTTGCCTCGGGCAATTGGCGAATAATTTCTTCGCCAAACACGTCTTCATAGCAGATATTCACTGCAATTTTTTGCCCTGCCATTTGCATCGGCCTTTGTTCGTGACTTCCTCGGCTTAAATCGCTGAGCGGCATGTTGAGCCAGTCTCTGTAAATCCAGCCAAAAACTGACTTAAACGGAATGAATTCGCCAAACGGCACCAAGTGCGATTTGTGATAAGTCTGAACGGCATCAAGGCTTGAGATGCCCAGCATGGTGTTGAAATAAGCATCTTCTTTTTGAGACACTGCACCAACCAAAATGGCTTTGTGGTCTTGCATGGCGATGGTTTTGAATGGGGTCAGCACCTGATCCTGCGCCATGTCTTTTTGTGCCAAATCGATAGCTATTGGCAAAGCTGTTTCTGGCAGGATGACCAATTCAGCCTGCGCTTGCTTGGCCATGCCCAAATACTGATTCACGGTTTGGATGGCAATGGATTCATCCCATTTCATTTCTTGTGCGATATTGCCCTGGATTAAAGCAACTTTAGTGGGGCTGCCAACAGGCGAGGTCCAATTGATTAGGCTCAATGCCCCGCCAACAATCAAGATGGCCAGAAGCCCAAAAATAGCTGAGTAGCGCTGTTTGTTTTGTGCAATTAAAACCAGCAGGCTCGCGCTAATGGTGACGGTCAGTCCTACACCAAACGCCCCAAATATAGGGGCGAAGCCAGCAAGCGGACTAAATGGCGCCTGTGAGTAGCCAACTGCTAGCCACGGGAAACCAGTAAAAATCCAATCACGTACCCACTCGCTCAGTACCCAAAGCATGGCTGCGCTAGCAAGTGGATGAGCGCTTCGTTTTGCTAAGTAGCCAACGCATGCAGGGAATAGTGCCAAGAATGCGCACAAGAGAAAGGTTGCCAAGCCCGCCATCCAAAATGGCATGCCGCCGATGTCGTGCAGGCTGATGTATATCCAATAAATCCCAGCAATAAAAAATCCCAAGCCAAAAACAAACCCTAGCTTCGCAGCTTGTTTAGGTGAGCTGGTGAGCTCCCATAAATAGAATAAGCCAGCCATGCTAAGGATAGGCAGGACGAACAAATAGAATGGCGCAAAGCCAAATACGCATAACGCGCCTAGAAGGAGGCTAGTAAGTTGTGGGTGTTTTTTTAACAAGGACATTTTGTAATCCATTGAGCAATGTCCAACAGTATAGTGAATCGTACTGATATTTGGATTGTAGAAATAAAAAAAGCGACTTAAAAAGTCGCTTCTGGGTTTGCTTGTCAGATTATTTTTTGAGTGGTGTTGTTTTTACAGCATCAGCAGGAATTTCACTGCCATCGTTGTTCATAAAGACCACCATCACCACCTTGTCGTTGATGAAATCTAGTTCCGTGGTTTGGTAGTACTCGCCTTTTTCATCGGTATTTAAGTAGTGGTACTGCCAAATTGAAGCGACTGGCTTGCCAGCAGCGGTTGCAACATCTTCGACATTGCTTGGCTCGCCGAACTGTTCAATGATTTTTGCTTTTTCAAATCCATTGATGCTGGCAATGAAGTCCTTTTCATTGGTCGGGATGTCGGAAGCATTTGCTGCGACTTGAGCCTCAGCAAATGCAAGGCCTGAGAGACTTAACAGTAATGCAAATGTGACTAATTTCATCGCGCGCTCCAATCCAAATGTACTGTTAGGAGCTTAAGATTCAGAATAAGTTCCGACAGTCGACTTATCCAGTTACTTCTTCTGCGGTTTTAATCTCTTCAATTAGTACGGAGTGCAAGCGTCTGCTGTCAGCTCTCAATGCAGTAAATTTGAGGTTGTTGAAGGTGATGCTCTCGCCACGTTTAGGTAGGTGGCCAAACTGGCTCACCACCAAGCCGCCTATGGTAGAGAACTCCTCGTCGCTAAATTCTGTGCCCAGCACCTCATTAAAATCGGCGATTTCAGTGAGTGCTTTGACGCGGTATCTACCCTGTGTGTCGCGGATGATGTTGTCTTCCGTTTCATCAAAATCGTACTCATCTTCGATGTCGCCCACGATCTGCTCAAGCACGTCTTCAATCGTAATCATGCCGGCCACGCCGCCGTACTCATCCACCACAATCGCAATGTGGTTCCGGTTACTTCTAAATTCCTTCAGTAAGACGTTAAGGCGTTTTGACTCTGGAATAAATACGGCTGGACGCAGCATGTCGCGCACATCAAAGTCTTCGCCCGCGTAGTAACGCAGTAAATCTTTGGCTAACAGAATGCCGATGATGTCGTTCTTATCATCATCGATCACAGGGAAGCGTGAATGAGCCGTTTCAATCACAAAAGGAATGAACTCGTCGGGCGTTTGCGTGATATCAATCACGTCCATTTGCGAACGAGGAATCATCACGTCTCGCACCTGGGTCTCTGACACCTGGAGCACGCCCTCAATCATGGCGAGTGCATCAGCGTCTAGCAGACTTTTTTCAAAGGAGGCGTGCAATAGCTCGACAAGTTGTTCGCGGTCATCCGGTTCGCGCAGTAAGAAATGACTTAGTCGCTCCAACCAGTTTGGTTTTTCTGCTTCAGCCATGATATTTGCTCTCGTTTTCCATTAAGTATGAAAGATTATTCGCTATCAGCATAAGGGTCTGCATAGCCTAGTTTCGTTAAGATTTCTGTTTCTACACTTTCCATCAGTTCAGCTTGCGCTGCAACCTCGTGGTCGTAGCCATGGGCGTGCAAAACGCCGTGCGCTGTCAAATGCGCAAAGTGTGCTTCTAAGGTCTTGCCTTGCTCCTTGGCTTCCTTTGCCACCACGGGCGCACAAATCACAATGTCCGCCATGATGAATGGCTCTTCCGCCAATGGGAAGGTCAGCACATTGGTCGCGTAATCCTTTTGGCGGTAGGCCTTGTTGAGTTCGCGGCCCTCGGCCTCGTCCACAATCCGCAGAGTGATCTCGCTGTCGACGCGGATGGTATTCCTTGCCCAGCGTTTGAACTGCGTGATCGTTGGCAGGCCAGCGAGCTCGCTGGCATATTGCACATCCATTGAAAGCATCGGTTGTTTACTCATGGTTTCTATGTTTCGGGTCGTGTGGTTGTGCGTGTTTAGTCGCATCATATTTTTCGTAGGCGTTAACGATTTTTTGCACCAGAGGATGGCGTACCACGTCTTCGGATAGGAAGTGGGTGAACGCGATGCCCTTGATGTCTTTTAGCACTTGTTGCGCTTCGACTAAGCCGCTTTTCTGACCGCGCCCCAAGTCAATTTGAGTCACGTCACCTGTAATCACTGCTTTTGTGCCAAAGCCAATGCGGGTTAAGAACATCTTCATCTGTTCGGGCGTGGTGTTCTGTGCCTCATCCAAAATAATAAAGCTTTGGTTAAGCGTTCTTCCTCGCATGTAAGCGAGCGGCGCAATTTCAATGGCGCCACGTTCAAACATTTTGTTCACGCTGTCATAGCCGCCCAAGTCGTAGAGTGCGTCGTATAGGGGACGTAAGTATGGGTCTACTTTTTGTGACAAGTCACCTGGTAAGAAGCCTAATCTTTCGCCAGCTTCAACCGCAGGGCGGACGAGGACGATCCTCTTGACCTTGTCGCGCGTGAGTGCATCCACCGCACAGGCCACGGCGAGGTAAGTCTTACCCGTGCCCGCTGGACCGATGCCGAAGGTGATGTCGTAGTCTTGGACCTGCTGCAAGTAGCTCACTTGGCGAGGTGTGCGGCCATGCAAGTCGGCGCGGCGTGTCATTAAGGCCGGCATCGCCGCGGTGGTGATGGTGTCTGGATTTAGTTTGTTCACTTCAACAAGACCCAGTTGAATATCTTCTAGCTCAATCGCTTGTTTGGAGCGTGCATAGAAGCTCTCTAAAAGCTGCGCCGCAAGGCGCACATTATCTTTGTCGCCGGTGAGCTTGAAGTGCGCGCCACGGCGTGCGATCTCAATATCTAAGGCTGATGCAATCTGTTTAAGATTTTCATCCAGTGGCCCGCAAAGGTTAGCGAGGCGGTGGTTATCTTCGGGCTGTAAGGTGATTTCCATTATTCAATCGTCTATTCAACAAAGCTTGCCGACTAAACGGCGTGGGTTAGAGACATCTGTAATTTTTACATTCACAAATTGGTGGATTAGTTTGGCATCGCCCTCAATATCCACCACGCGGTTGTTGTCCGTTTTGCCTGCAAGCAGGGAAGCATCTTTCCAAGAGGCACCTTCAATTAACACGCGTTGTTCAGTACCCAGCATGGCTTCAGAAATGGCTTTGGCTTGGGCTTCGTTAATGGCTTGCAGTCTGTCTAGGCGCGCTAGTTTAGTGGCTTCATCCACGTCATCTTTTAAGAATGCGGCGGGCGTGCCTGGGCGAGGGCTGTATAAGAAACTAAAACTCGCATCAAAGCCTACATCTTGCATGAGCTTTACTGTGGCCTCAAAGTCAGCTTCAGTCTCGCCTGGGAAGCCGATAATAAAATCAGATGTGAACGTCAGATTTGGGTTGGCAACTCGCAGCTTACGGATGATGGATTTGAATTGTAGCGCGGTGTAGTTGCGCTTCATCGCCATCAAAATGCGGTCGCTCCCAGCCTGCACAGGCAAGTGCAGTTGTGTTGCAAGTTTAGGCACATTAGCGAAGCAGTTAATTAACTGCTCGCTCATCTCATTCGGATGGCTGGTCGTAAATCGAATGCGTTCGATTTGTGGAATTTCCGCAATCGTTTCAATCAGCAATGCTAAATCGGCAGTGTCGCCTTGGTATTCAGTGCGGTAAGCATTAACGTTTTGACCAAGCAGGGTGATTTCTTTTACACCTTGCTGCGCTAATTGAATCGCTTCAGTCAGTATGTCTTCGAATGGGCGAGAGACTTCTTCGCCGCGTGTGTAAGGCACCACGCAGAAAGTACAGTATTTGCTACAACCTTCCATGATGCTTAAAAAGGCACTCGCGCCTTCAACGCGTGGAGGAGGTAAATGGTCAAACTTTTCAATCTCGGGGAAGCTGATGTCGACTTGCGATGCCCCGCTTGATTGCTTGTTTTTAATCATCTCGGGCAGGCGGTGTAAGGTCTGTGGACCAAATACAATGTCCACGTAGGGCGCACGTTTAATGATGTTGTCGCCTTCCTGAGAGGCAACGCAGCCGCCAACGCCAATCACTAAGTTTGGATTTTTCTCTTTGAGCTCAACAAAGCGGCCTAGGTGACTGAACACTTTGTCTTCTGCTTTTTCTCGGACTGAGCAGGTGTTAAGCAAAATGACGTCTGCGTCTTCTGCCGTATTCGTTTCCACCATGCCATCGGATGAGGAGAGCATGTCCGCCATGCGTGACGAGTCGTATTCATTCATCTGACAACCAAAGGTTTTGATGAAGACTTTCTTAGGGGGCGTCATGTTTAGGCAAGCAGTGCGCGCTGTAAAGCGCGTGGCGGGGTGTTGTATGATGGGCTGCAGGAGCAACTTCGCAAAATAGTTTTAAAACTCAGAAAGATAAGTCCTAATTGTAGCTTAGCCGGAGTGGAATGCCAAACACCACATCATAAATTCATCAAGTATACGTACTATCAATTTTTAATAAATCTGTGGCACAATTTAGTACGTAATTTTTATAACAACAAAATACTTGGGGGCAATAATATGTTTTTCGGATGGCAAGGAATTGCAACATTGGTTGGAATTTTAGTGGTGGTAAGCTTAATTCTTTATGTGTTCTCAAAGTGGCTGGAAAAAAATTAATTTGTAGGAAATAAAAAACGCCAGCTAGTTAGCTGGCGTTTTTTATTTAACTTATTCAATATTCGTATATTGAATAATACATAAGACTTATCTTGACAGTGTTAAGGGTTAAGATTTCCAACAATTTAATAAATAACCTTAGAGGTAAAGCAACTATCTTCATCAAAGACATGACTCTCTCCCTGAAGCTTCGCTAAATTGAACTATGCAATGGCATGTTGAAGAAGCGTATAAGCATTCCACATGAAGCCCACTGAAGAAACTGTGAAGCTCAATGCTGTAAACACTTTCCATTTTTTCTTGTTCCAGAAATTAGTATCAAAAGCCGCGATAGTGAAAATTGTTGGATTAGTAAACCCACCAATGGCGATACACCAGCAAGCTACTACTGGCAATTCAACACCAGCGCCATAAAAACCTAGGCAGAACAAAGCCATTAAAGCGTAATCTACGTGCGCTCTAATCAAAGTTTTGTAATCAATGACAAACTCATCAACACCTTTGATTGGAAACCACTTAGCGAAAGTCATCAACCAAGCCGATGAAATCAAAGCGGTAATACATGCTGCTGCACCAATTAATAAAATCTCCATTTATTTTTCTCCCTCAGTATTAAAATAAGAAACGCATTTTGATTGTAAAGACAGGTCTGTCTTATTTCAATCTATTTCTTTAAAAAATTAATGATCGCTGGAAAGCTATTTGCAGAAACCTCATTCCAAACATTTCCTCCCATGAGAGATTTCTTTCCATCTTGAACGAATTGAACATTCGGCCCATGTTCACATAACAACAAGCATTTAGTCGCAATAACATCGACATCCAAATGATGTTTCAAAACTTCAGTTTTAAGTTGTTCAAGTAGCTCCATGCTGCCACTATTCCCACAACTTACGGGGTTAGGTCCTTGACGCATTTGTATGCAGACATGAAGCTCATCCCTGCAATGTTGTTTGTTAGATGCCATGGATACTCACTTTTACTAATTGATAATCTCAAATTTACTTACACATGATTGCTTATAGTCAGTCAAAAGAATAACATAGAAGACAGATCTGTACGTTTGACTTGTTGTCTGCTTTAAACATAGCAAGTCAATTAATCAAACGCGCATGCAATGATAGGAATCATTTTTTGGATTTAGAGCACTTAAAAGAACAGATTAATAAATCTGGAAGAACGCCCCTTGCTAGATTAAGGGGCCTATCTTCAGCCCTGAAAAAATGGAACCAAGATCGAATCGCAAACTCATTAAGCTTGGCGAGAAGTGATTTGTCTCAAGCTGAGATAGATACGCTAAAGCAACTAGTACAAATAGAAACATCAAAGCTTAAAAATAAAGAAGCCGATGTTGTGGCAGAGCAAATCTTGTTTCTGATGATTGGTGCAATCAAACTCCAATCCCATAATGACGCTAATAACATGTGGGCAATGGTAGATAAGGGAATTACTGCCTTTATTCAACCTCCAAGATCCCTAAGTAGCTCTATAAACTTAATATCAATCACCTTATTAATGATTACGATTGTGGCTATTTCTGCCAATCTCTCATTGCGTAAAGAAATTAAAAGCAAAGTTTATCCAGAAGAAATTTATGCGGATGACGACAGAAATGCAACAGTAAACAATTTGGTTGGTCTTTACAACGAAATGAAAAAAGGTAGCTGCCAACTTCCTCAGGCAGCAATGTTGCAGGAAAAAGAAAGAGAAACATTTATCACCTTTATCAATGATGGTGTAGTCAATATTGAATCAGCTGAAGATTTGAAGAATGCATTGGCGCATGTGAATTGCCTATATCCTCAAAAGTTGATGGATAAGCCATTAAACTAGAAAAATCTGGAAGGACTGCGAATGAAGAATGTAAGAGAAAGAATATTAGAAGCCGCGACAGATTTATTTGATACCCGAGGAATCAATGCTTCAGGAATTGATTTAATCATAGCTCAATCGGGGATAGCCAAATCAAGCTTGTATAAGTACTTCCCAAGTAAGAATCAATTAATAGTGGAATACCTAAAAGAAAAATCCACTCGATTCTATGGCTGGCTGAATAACAAACTGGATACGAAAAAAGCTACTTCAGCAGAAATACTATTTGAATTATGTGAGTTATTAGAACAGTGGATTTCAACCCCCGAGTTTCAAGGGCTACCTTTTCATATAGCTTCTGTTGAATTTCCAGATCCTACACATCCTGTCAATAACTGTTCAGTGGAGCTATCAAAAGAGCTACAAAATTACTTGGCTGATATAGCTAAAGTAGCAGGGGTTAAAGATGCATATGCTCTCGCCCAGCAGCTAGCAATTATTTTTGAAGGTGGAGCAATGCTGGAAAGATTAAGCCCTGGCTCAGGCGCTGCTAAAAAAGCTAAGAGTGCCGCAATCACTCTAATAAAATCTTATCTATAGGATTTTGCCTATTGTTTAAAACAATATTAAGACTTCGGCTGGTACGTGGACTTTTAAATTAAAATCCAAACGCCAATGGCAGTAAGGCTTAAAACAGCTACCACGAGTATATTGTTTAGTCGCTTTTGTTGTTGATGCTGACCTTGTAGTTCAGTGAGCTGATTTTTAAGCTGCTGATTTTTCTCTAAATCTTGCGTTAAGAACGCATCAATTTTTCTTGGCAATGTAGGCAATACTGCACCCCAATGCGGTGCTTCGGCTTGAATGCGTTTTAGCACACTGCGCCAGCCAATTTGTTCAGACATCCAACGCTCTAAAAATGGCTGCGCAGTTTTCCATAGGTCTAGCTCTGGGTCCAGATCGCGGCCTAAGCCTTCAACATTAAGCAGCGTCTTTTGTAACATGGTGAGTTGCGGCTGAATGATGAGGCCAAATCTTCTTGCTGTGTGGAACAAGCGAATGAGTACGCGACCGAATGAGATGTCTTTGAGTGGCTTGTTGAAAATAGGCTCACACACCGCACGAATCGCGGTTTCAAATTGGTCGATAGAGACGTCACTCGGCACCCAGCCAGATTCAATATGCGCTAGCGCAACCTCACGATAATCCCTTCTGAAGAATGCCAAGAAGTTACGTGCCAAGTATTGTTTGTCACTTTCCGTGAGTGTGCCCATGATGCCAAAATCGAGTGCGATATAGCGCCCGTCATCCGCCACCTGAATGTTGCCAGGGTGCATGTCTGCATGGAAGAAACCATCACGAAAAACCTGCGTGAAGAAAATCTCCACACCATCACGCGCAAGTTTTGGAATGTCGATACCCATGCTTCGTAATTTATCTACTTGGCTTACGGGCGTGCCGTTCATGCGCTCCATGACCATGACTTGCTCATGGCACCAGTCCCAATAAACTTCTGGCACTTGAAGCAATGGGCTGTTCGGGAAGTTGCGACCCAGTAAACTGCAGTTTGCGGCCTCAAGCATGAGGTCGAGCTCGTTGTTGATGTGCTGAGAAAAGTCTTCTACAACTTCACGCGGACGCAGTCTTTTGCCATCCGCAAGCAATGCCTGAATCAGCCAGGCCGCAACCTCAAGTAACTTGATGTCCTTTTGAATGACGCTGGCAATCCCTGGGCGCAGGATTTTGACGGCTACTGGCTTGCCATCCATCAGATGCGCAAAATGGACTTGTGCGACTGAGGCGCTCGCAATTGGGGTGATATCAAATTGGCTGAAAATTTGGTTAACAGGTTTTTTGTAGGTCTTGATTAAGATGTTTTCAACCAGCGCATACTCAAACGGCGGCACCTGGTCCTGAAGCTTTGCGAGTTCGTCAGCGATGTCGAGCGGTATCAGATCGCGACGGGTTGAGAGCATTTGGCCGAACTTTACGAAGATAGGGCCCAATGCTTCAAGCGCTAAACGCAGGCGTTCGCCGCGTGCTTGTTTGCTGTTACGGAAGAACAGTACGGTTTGAATCGTTTTACGGAGGATGGTGAATTTGCTGTGCGCGAGCACAAACTCATCAAGGCCAAACTTGAGTGAAATGAAGATGATTTTGAGTAATCTAAAAAAACGCATCGTTTATTTTTCTGTTATTTGTTTATTTTGTCAGCAATTTCGCTAAACGCTTCTCTAGGCGCTCGACATCATCGCGCAGCACGTCCACTTTTTTCACAAAGTCTTCCACATGACGCTTTTTGGCGATGAGCGGACTTTCTTCTTGCCAATATTCGGCGGCCATCTCGGCAAAGTTGACCGCTTGTTGTTTGGCTTCATGTGCCGTATTTTTGGCAAATGTACCAACTTTATTGGCTGAAATATCCCCAACCACTTTGCTTAAATCTTCTTCGTAATCCCACTTAATGTTTTGCAAAACTTTCGCTAAGGTTTTTGCGAGTTCGGTGTCGCCTTCAATCCGCACTTGCGACATCGCATCGCTATCTTTAGCTAATAGCCTTAAAGCTAGTGATGGCGATAGATGGATGGAAGCGTCAGCACTTAATGTCTCGCCTGCCATTGCCAAGCCGCCATCTTCTAATATGGTTAAACTTGCATGCGCTGGTGGCATATGGAACTGGACAGTTTTCCCGCTAAAAGGCAAAAGCTCAGCCCGAGCCCATTGATTTTGGGTAACGAGGTGATTAAGTACACGAGTTAAAAGTGGCTTGAACATGCGTGAGGACTTAAACTTTCCAGCCCTTGTGAAGGGCCACCACGCCAGCGGCGAGGTTGTAATAATCCACTTTGCCCAAGCCCGCATCTAGCATCATTTGACGCAAGGTCTCTTGGTCTGGGTGCATGCGAATTGACTCCGCTAGGTATTGGTAGCTGTCTGCATCCTTGGCAAATAACTTGCCCATAATAGGTAGCAGCTTGAATGAGTAGGCATCGTAAAGCGGTGCGAGTGGCTTCCAAACTTGCGAAAACTCAAGCACCAACAAACGGCCCCCGGTCTTAAGTACACGGCGCATTTCAGCGAGCGCCCTGTCTTTGTGTGTCATGTTACGCAGGCCAAAGGCCACGATCACGCAGTCAAAGTGGTTGTCAGGGAATGGTAGCTTTTCTGCATCGCATTGCAATGCGGGCACCGAAGCGCCGTCATCAATCAAACGATCTCGGCCAACGGCTAACATCGAGGCGTTGATGTCGGTCAAGATGACCTGGCCTGTTGGACCCACTTTTTTATTAAATAGTCGAGATAGATCACCACTGCCGCCAGCGACGTCCAATACCTTATCACCCGCTTTTACGCCGCTAATCTCAACCGCAAAGCGTTTCCAGGTGCGGTGCAGGCCTGCCGACATCACGTCGTTCATCAAGTCATACTTGCGTGCAACGGAATGGAATACCTCGCCAACCTTGCTAGCTTTCTCACTCTCGTTGACGGTTTTAAAGCCGAAGTGTGTTTGATTTGAATCTGACATTTTTTTGTGCCTTCTTAATTAAGCTTCGCTAGGGTTGCGCTTCACGCCTGCGGCATCTAGCTTGCCTATGTATTCTAACCAAAGTCCCTCGTAATTGCGGGCTAAATCGTACAAATAATCCCAGGAGTAGAGGCCCGTATCGTGCCCATCAGAAAAAATCAGCTTGATGGCATACTGCCCGACAGGCTCAATCGCCAGAATGTTCACATTTTCTTTGCCTACTTGTAATACCTCTTGGCCGACACCGTGCCCGCGAACTTCGGCGGACGGCGAATAAACGCGCAAAAATTCACAAGAAAGCATGCATTCGGTGTTGTCATCAAAAGCGATTTCTAAGAGTCGTGATTTTTGATGCAGTTTTATGTTGCTTGGGCGCGGCGAGTTGGGGTTGTTTGCGTGCATAAGTATTAAATAAACCTAAAGTTGAATCATAGCAGAAACCACGCTTCTCTTCAGTCACCGCAAGGTTGGCTGATATAAATCAAACCTGAAAAGTTTTAAGCGCGTATTATGGCGATGTTGGAATTTGATTGTTTTTAGAGGGATTGGTTGCGTGAGTCTTAGCGCTTTATTTTTTCAGTTGGGCTTGTCGGTGGTGTTCATCGCTTTGGCCGCGGTTGGTATCCTGTGGGCCATTAAAAGCGGTCAGTATGACGACCTAGATGGTCCGGCACAGAGGATTCTGATGGATGAGGATGATCCGATGATCCCATTCAATCATCCAAAGCCAACATCGCGAGTAATTGAGCCAGATCAAACTAAGATTAAATAAGTATCTTTTACTCTAATCTTGAGTTGAACTGCTTGGCCTAAGCTAATAAACTACAACCTCAGAATTTATTCTTTATTGAAAACGGGCTTAATATGAAACAATATTTCACATTCGATAATTTGCCATTGACGATGTTGATCGCTTTGATCGCTTTTGCTTGGTTTAGCGCTTTATCAGTGATCTTCTTTCACTAAAATAATTGCGGCTTAATTGCCCAATAAAAAAGCTGCCAATGGCAGCTTTTTTATTTCTTAATGCTTCTTGAAAAGTGCTATTAACGATTCGCTGCTAAGGCAACTTTCATCTTCTCCATCGCCTTCTGTTCAATCTGGCGAATACGTTCAGCAGAAACATCAAACTCATCCGCTAAGTCATGCAAGGTCGCACTGCTATCCTGCGTTAACCAGCGCGCTTCAACAATGCGGCGGCTACGTTCATCAAGGCTTGCAAGTGCGTCCGCTAGTCCAGTTGTTTGTAAATGCTCTTGCTCGATGACAGATAACATTTCTGAAGGTTCTGGTTGTTCATCCTCTAGGTAAGCAATCGGGCTAAAGCTATCTTCGCCGTCATCATCTGTGCTCCCCTCGAGTGAGATCTCATGTCCGCCAAGGCGAGACTCCATCTCAAGCACTTCCTCAGGTTTTACTCTCAGCTCGCGGGCGATATGCGCCACTTCATCTGGCTGTAGACTACCCGCACCAGTTTTCATGCTGCGCAAGTTAAAGAACAGTTTTCGCTGTGCCTTTGTGGTGGCGATTTTAACTAGGCGCCAGTTGCGCACGATGTATTCGTGAATTTCGGCCTTGATCCAGTGCATCGCAAATGAAACCAAGCGAACACCGCGTGTAGGGTCGAAGCGTTTTACCGCCTTCATCAGGCCGATATTACCTTCTTGGATTAAATCTGCTTGCGGTAAGCCATAGCCGGAGTAACCACGGGCAATGCTCGCCACCAAGCGAAGGTGCGAAACGATGAGGGCTTTTGCGGCCTCAAGGTCATTATTATTTTTTAGGCGTGTAGCGTAGTCCAGCTCTTCCTCTGCTGTTAGCATAGGGAAGGCTTTGATTGTGCGCATATACTGATCCAGGCTATCTAGCGCCGATGGGATCGGTAAGGTCAGTGCATTTGTCATGGATTCACCTTTAATCATGGTGCTAATTTTAGCACTCCACGTTTGAGAGTGCTAGTCCTTAAAAAGTTCCGCCTTTGTGAACTTCAGGCGGCCGCAAAGCGATCAGGTACAATCCTAAAAAACCTAACGAGAACCTCTTAATATGAAACAAGAAGCGGCTTTGATGCAAGCGAACTCTCAAGGAAAGATTCTGCTCGGAAGTTTGGTCGGCACGACGATTGAGTTCTTCGATTTTTATATCTATGCCAACGCTGCGGTGCTAGTGTTTCCTGCTTTATTTTTCCCGTCATCAAACGCGACGAATGCGATGTTGCAGTCGCTGGCAACCTTTGCCATCGCCTTTTTCGCGCGCCCTCTAGGCTCAGCATTGTTTGGCCATTTTGGCGACAGTGTGGGGCGCAAGGCGACCTTGGTTGCAGCCCTCATGACGATGGGCTTATCAACGGTCGCAATTGGCCTGTTGCCGACCTATGCCAGCATCGGCATTGCCGCCCCGATTTTGCTTACCCTATGCCGATTTGGTCAGGGGCTGGGGCTTGGCGGTGAGTGGGGTGGTGCGGTGTTGCTTGCCACCGAAAATGCGCCGCCTCATAAACGAGCCTGGTATGGAATGTTTCCCCAGCTTGGGGCGCCAATCGGCTTTCTGATGTCGGGCGGCATTTTCTTGCTGCTCAGCGATAGTTTAAGCAATGAACAGTTCTTTGAATTTGGTTGGCGTATCCCATTTTTAGCCAGCACTTTGCTGGTCTTGGTTGGCTTGTATGTGCGCCTCAACATCACCGAAACCCCAGCATTTTTGGAGTCGCTAAAATCTAATAAGCGTGTCAAAGTGCCTGCGATTACTGTGTTTAAAGAGCATGGCCGTCACTTGCTTCTTGGAACCTTTATTGCTCTTGCGACCTTTGTGTTGTTCTACTTGATGACGGTCTTTACTTTAAGCTGGGCGACAACGAGCTTGGGTTTTTCGCGCCGTGAGTTTTTATTGGTACAGCTTTTTGCTGTTTTATTCTTTGGCTTAGCAATTCCAATTTCTGCTTTGCTGGCAGATAAATTTAGTCGCAAAGTGGTGTTGATGAGTGCATCCCTTGCAATCGCTACTTTTGGCTTGCTGATGGCGCCACTCTTTGGCTCAGGCGATGTGGTAAAGATTACAATGTTCTTGTGCTTGGGGCTGGGCTTAATGGGCATGACGTATGGCCCGCTTGGCACCATGCTCTCTGAGTTGTTTCCGACCGAAGTGCGCTACACAGGCGCATCGCTTACGTTTAACTTCGCGGGGATTTTAGGGGCGTCGTTCGCACCCTTCATCGCAACATGGCTCGCGGGGAATTACGGCCTGAGCTACGTGGGCTTATACCTGTCTGGCGCAGCGCTGATCACGCTGACTGCTTTGGCTTTTAGTAAAGCCTAAGCTTATCTGAACCCGTGATTTTGAAACATTTCACGCATTAAAAATTGCTCCAATTCAGCCGTGTCTTCAATGCGGGCTGATTTGGTAATGGATCGCCCTAGTCGTTGAGACTCCCACTCAAAGTCACCGCTGTAGTCTTTGCGGATAATCACAATCATTTTTCTAACAATGGCTAGCTCAATTGTTTCGTTTGGTTTGGCTTGTACATCAAATATTTCAAGCCTTGCGTTGTTATAGTTGTTTTTCCAGCCTTTGAAGCTAAGTTGGGCGGTATGTAAGCCGACCTCCCTCACTTGGAAAATGCCATTGGTGCCTTCTTGCGCTAAGTTGCGCTTAATGACCGCATCGCGTTGGTCTTCATTTGAGGTGCCACGTTCTTTGGCTGTTGCCGCTTGTTCTTCTGATTGCCTGCGCTGACGGTTTGCATTAACCAAGGCCATCATATCCACAGGTTGGTCTGTTGGCGTCGGCTTCGTTGCTTCTGGTTGTTTAATCGGCACCTGAAACTGACTGTTGCTTTGGGGCTTTTGCGTTGCCATCACGGGCGGTGTTGGCGCTTCTTTTTTTACTGTTTTTTTACGCTTAGGTTCTTGTTTGGGCGGCTCGGGTTTTGCAGGCTCTGGCTCCGCCAATTTTTGTGGCTGAGGTTTATTTAGCGTGATGGTGAGCGCCTGCGTTGGCGGAAACACGCTATTGGGTTTAATGAGTTGCGGTAATACAAAAAACAAAATCACCGCATGAATAAGCAATGAAATAACAATTGCAATGCTGGTGTTGCGGCTAACGCGAATATTGAGATGCTTATCAGATTTTGCTGGTAGATGGAAAGTCTGCTCAGCGTTAGCTAGGCTAGCGTTGAGGGCGGCAATTTTCTGCGCACGAGTTGTCCAAGGCAGCTTCATTGATGGCTTCGCTTAAACAGACTGAATTATAGTTTTTCAATCTTAGCTAATGAGCGATTAACGGCGACGAATGAGCCTAGCCATCCCAGGGCAACCGCGCTCAGCAACATGGCGATGGTAATGGTTGCGTTTGGCATGCTGAGTCTAAACTGGCTGGCATATAGGTCCGCGATTTCGGTCACTGACGTATTGAAAAGTTGCACCACCGCGAGCACGATAAGCCACGCAGATAAGCCGCCACCTAAGCCATATAACGTGCCTGCATATAAAAATGGACGGCGAATAAATTGGTTGGTCGCGCCGATGAGCTTGCTAACTTCGATCTCTTCAAGCTGTGTCATGATTTGCAGGCGGATGGTGTTGCCGATCACCGCGACTAAGGCGAACCCAAGCAGTGCCACCAACACAAAGATCGCCTTTTTGCCTAGCTTGAGCACCGTGTCTAGACGTTTAATCCAATTGGAATCGACCTGCGCCAGCTCCACGCCATCCCATTGCTGCATCTCCTTTTGTAGGCGCTGAACATTCTTGGGCTTAATGTCTTTAGGGGTCACAAAGTAAGCGTCCGGGAGCGGGTTCTTATTCAAGCTTGCACTGATGTCTGCTGTGTTGGCGTTCTGTTGCATCTGCTCCCAAGCACTTTCCTTGCTCACAAACTCATACTTGGCGATGTCTGGATGCTTTTTTAACTGCTCGCCAATGGCTTCTTTAGTGCTGTTAGAGGCATCTAGTTTTAGAAATAGGCTCAATTGCGGTTTGCTTTCTACCCCACCTGCTACTTGCCCTAGGTTATCAACGATCGTGAATAAGATCGCAGGCAATGAGAGTGTCACGCCCATGACGCAGCACATGAGAATGGTGCCTAGTAGATTTTGACGCATGCGGCCAAGCACCATTCGCAGTGGCTGTATGTGTTGGTTTAGCCATTGGTTCATGCTGTTAGTTCTCCATGTTGCAAGTGCAATACTTTGACGACATTTTGCATATTGTCTGGGATGTTGTGCGGCAGTTCGTGGCTCGCGATGATGACGGTCACGCCTACCTGCTGGAATGCGTATAGAAAGCCCAAAATGTCGGTTGCATACTCTTCATCCAGATTGCCTGTCGGCTCATCTGCGATCAGTATTGAAGGGCGGCTGACCACGGCACGGGCTATCGCTAGGCGCTGTTGTTCGCCGCCTGAGAGCGTAATCGGCATGGACTTTTCTTTTGAGAGCAAGCCGACCTTATCTAGTGCGGCGCGAATACGTTTTGCTGCATCTTCACCCAGAATCCCATTGATGTGCAATGGCAGAGCCACGTTCTCAAAGCAGTTGCGGTCGTAAAGTAATTTGTGGTCTTGAAAAATCAAACCAAAATTTCGGCGCAAGTAGGGGATTGCCGCCGCCTTGAGTTGGCTGACGTTTTGGTTGTTAATGAGCACCGTGCCAGAAGTTGGGCGCTCTAGACCTGCAATCAACTTAAGCAGTGTGCTTTTACCTGCGCCGGAGGCGCCTGTGACAAACACTAAGTCACCTTGGTTGATTTCAAACGAGGTGTTCTTAATTGCATCAAAGCTACCTGGATAGCGTTTACTGACTCGGTCGAATTTAATCATTCAAATAATGCCTCTACAAATTCACTTGCCTTGAATGGGCGTAAATCTTCGATGGATTCGCCCACGCCGATAAATCTAATTGGGATTGGTCTCGTTTGCGCGATGGCTGCAATCACGCCGCCTTTAGCCGTACCGTCTAGCTTACTTAATACTAAACCCGTCACACCAAGCGCATCGTCAAATGCCTTGACTTGCATCACCGCATTTTGACCGGTGTTGGCGTCCAGCACGAGCAGCACCTCATGGGGCGCACCTGGTAATGCTTTATTAATGACGCGTTTAACCTTGCTGATCTCTTCCATCAAGTTCAGCTGGGTTGGCAAACGGCCAGCGGTGTCGGCTAAGACAATATCAATATTCTTTGCTTTCGCTGAGTTGATCGCATCGAAAATCACCGCCGCGGCATCGCCGCCCTCGCTCGCCACCACATGCACGTCGTTACGTTCACCCCAGGCTTGCAACTGCTCGCGAGCGGCAGCTCTGAAGGTGTCGCCAGCAGCAATCAGCACAGATTTGCCCTCGGCTTGGAATAAGTGGGTGAGCTTGCCGATGGTGGTTGTTTTGCCTGCGCCATTGACGCCTGTGAGCATAATCACAAATGGTTGGTGTTCTGTCGTGGTAAGCGATTTTTCTAATGGCGCTAACAAAGCCATCAGCGACTCTTTAAGTGCGGTTTTGAGTTGTGTGGTGTCGCTTAAGGCTTGGCGTGCAACGCGTTGTTTGATGTCATCGAGCAATGCTTGTGTGGCTGAGATACCAACGTCTGATGTCAGTAATATCGTCTCGAGCTCTTCGTAAACGTCCTCATCAATCTTGCCACCACCAAATAGGCTGGCGAGCTGATTGCCTAGCTGGCTTCGCGTGCGTGAAAGTCCTTGTTTAAGGCGCTCGGCCCAGCTTATTTGTGCTGGTGCCTCCGCTTTACTCTGCGCTTCAGGGGTTTTGTCTTTTTTGAAAAAATCGAACATAGCATCTTATCGAGTGGATTAACGCTATTTTAGTCGCAAAGCCCCCCGCACGCTATCGTCTTGATGGCGTTTTGTGAGGGAGGGGAATGGTTTTTAGGTCGACGCGGTGTTGTCTACAAAAACACGCACGTTTCTTGGATAAATAAACACTTGCTCGCCAGTATTTAAACCAAGCTCGCGGAAGCGTTCCTGCGTGAGCTCTGCCTCGATAATGGCATCTTGGCCGAGTTGTTGCAGCTCAAGTCTCACCAACGGGCCGATGGCATGAATGTAATTCACCTTGGCCTCAAAAGCTGGGGCACTCCCACTTTTGATTCTTTGTACGTCAATATCATGTGGACGAATGTAAGCAAGCGCAGCGCCATCTGCCTGTTGGTTTTCTTTTTCAAGCTTGATGTTCAAGCCGCCAATGCTTGCTTCGCCTTTAAGCACATTGCTCTTAAATTGATTCACATTGCCTAAAAAGTTGTATACATAAGGTGTTGCTGGGTTGTCATACACCTCTTGCGGTGTGCCGATCTGCTCAACCTTGCCCTTGTTCATCACGACAATGCGGTCAGCCACTTCGAGCGCTTCCTCTTGGTCATGCGTCACAAATACGCTGGTGATGTGCAGCTCGTCATGCAACCGACGTAGCCAGCGACGGAGTTCTTTACGCACCTTTGCATCCAAGGCGCCAAAAGGCTCATCCAGCAGCAACACTTTTGGTTCAACCGCCAAGGCGCGCGCTAGCGCAATACGTTGACGTTGACCACCTGAGAGTTGCGGTGGGTAACGGTCCGCAAGCCAGTCCAACTGCACAAGTTCAAGTAGCTCATGCACACGGCGTTTGATTTCAGCATCGCTAGGGCGAGTCTCTTTTGGGCGTACGCGCAAACCGAACGCGACGTTTTCAAACACGGTCATGTGGCGAAAGAGGGCGTAATGCTGAAATACAAAACCCACTTGGCGTTCACGCACGTCACGTTCCGTGGTGTCCTTGCCGTGAAAGTGGATGCTGCCAGCGTCAGGCGCTTCAAGACCTGCGATGATGCGAAGCAATGTGGTCTTGCCGCAGCCAGAAGGGCCAAGTAGCGCAACAAGCTCGCCGCTAGGCACATCTAAAGTCACATCATTGAGTGCACTAAAGTCACCAAAGTTTTTCTTAACATTACGGATTTCGATACTCATCAATATTCCCTCTATTAATTTTTGCTACTAATTTTGTTCTATAGCACGAGCGCTGCGTGCGGCGTACCATTCAACGATAGATTTCAACACCAAAGTCACGAGTGCTAATAAGGCGAGTACTGAAGCTACTGCAAAGGCTGCTGCATAGTTGTACTCGTTATATAGAATTTCGACATGAAGCGGCATGGTGTTGGTGAGGCCGCGAATATGGCCAGAAACCACAGATACCGCGCCGAACTCTCCCATTGCGCGGGCGTTGGTGAGGATAACCCCATAGAGCAAGCCCCATTTAATGTTCGGCAAAGTCACGCGCCAAAGAATTTGCCAGCCAGACGCGCCAAGCACAAGCGCAGCTTCTTCTTCATCTTTGCCTTGAGCTTGCATGAGAGGTATGAGTTCGCGAGCGACAAAAGGGAAGGTCACAAAAATAGTGGCTAATACAATGCCAGGAATCGCAAAAATCACTTTCAGATCGTGGTCTGAAAGCCACTGGCCAAACCAACCTTGTAAGCCAAAAATTAACACGTAAATCAAACCAGCAATCACAGGTGAAACTGCAAAGGGGAGGTCGATTAAGGTAATGAGGATGCTCTTGCCTTTGAACTCGAATTTAGCAATCGCCCACGCTGCGGCAACGCCAAACACTAAGTTAAGTGGCACGGCGATAAGGGCAGCAATAAAAGTGAGCTTCATTGCTGATAGTGCATCTGCATCAACAAGTGCTGAAATGTAAGTATCAACGCCTTTTCGTAGCGCCTCAGTAAAGACTGCCGCTAGGGGCATAAACAAAAATAAGCTTAGATACAATAAGGCGACTGCAATCAAGCTCCATCGAACCCATGCAGGTTCAGACGTAGCGCGGTTCTTTGCTACCTTGGCGTTGTATTTTGAAAACTGTGTCGTGCTAATTCCTGACATGGTGTTGATCCTTAAATGGCCCGCGAGTTGCGGCGACTGTTCCACCATTGCAAGCCGTTAATGCCGAGCAACAAGATGAATGAGATAACAAGCATGACGACTGCAACAGCTGTTGCACCGGCGTAATCATATTGCTCAAGCTTGGTAATGATGATGAGCGGGGTGATTTCAGACACCATCGGCATATTGCCCGCGATAAAAATGACAGAGCCATACTCACCAATGGCACGGGCAAAAGCCAATGAGAAGCCGGTCAGTAAAGCTGGCGCAATCGCTGGGAAAATAATCTTAGTAAAAGTTTGCCAACGGTTGGCGCCCAAGCTTGCGGCAGCCTCTTCAGTTTCAGCTTCTAAATCTTCCAAAATAGGCTGTACTGTTCTTACGACAAAAGGCAAACCAATAAATGTCAGCGCAATGACTACGCCAATCGGTGTAAATGCCACCTTGATACCGTGCGGCGCAAGCAAGCTACCTATCCAGCCATTTGGTGCATAAATCGCCGTTAATGCGATACCCGCTACCGCGGTTGGTAGGGCAAAAGGCAAGTCCACCAAGGCGTCAATAACGCGTTTACCAGGAAATGTATAGCGGGTGAGTACCCAGGCGGTGAGCAGACCAAATACGGCATTAATTGAAGCGCCAATAAGCGATGCGCCAAAGGTGAGCTTGTAAGAGGCAACGACTCTGGGCGAAGCAACCGCCACCCAAAATTCGTGCAGGCTTAATGTGCTGGTCTTAATGAAAGCCGCTGAGAGTGGGATCAGCACAATCAAGCTTAAATAGAAGATAGTGAAGCCTAAGGAAAGGTTAAATCCTGGTAGTACGTTGTTGTATTTCTTTGCCATAAATTGCCGCATCTAACTAAAGAGTTGTGCGTAATTTATCAGACTTCTTTATTTATATTTAATAATGAATATGAATAACTATATTCTCTCTAGATATATAAAGGGGTGGTGAGTTAGATGGTGAAGACTGTTTTGAACAGCATTGAAATGGCGATTGCTAGGGATAAAATGCCGAAAATTAGAACACTGATATGGCTTGGAATCTTACTGTGCAGTGAGCGGCCTACTAACATCCCAGCTATGCTAGCTGTGATAAATGGCACTGCGATACCCCATAAAATTTCACCATTCCCAGCATAAGAAAGTGCGCTCGCCATCGAGACTAAAGCAATAACAGCAAGCGATGTCGCTACAATCATCTTGGTTTCTAAGTTTGAGATGCTATGCAGCGTTGGCACGATAATAAAACCGCCACCTACCCCAAGTAAACCCGACAGGAAGCCTGAGAATCCGCCTGTTAATATCAAGCGTTGAGTGCATGGCGCAGTCCAAAACAACTTTGATGTTGCTGGATTTACCGCGCAAGCAGGCTCTACTTTTTCTTCATCGTCGCAACCGTTTGGATCATCGCAATCATCGCCAATTAACAAAGTCGGCGTCTGAAACTTTTGGAATGAGCGCCATGAAACTGTTAACAGCACAAATGAGAAGAGAATGGCCAACGCCTTTTCAGGTATTTGGTGCGCAACATATACTCCAAGCGGCGCACAGAGCACACCAAATGTCGCAAGTAACGTCGCGGCTTTATATCTAACGATGCCACTCCTCAAGCCCAAGCCCGCGGCAATACCGGCGGAGAGCATGATGGCCATGAGCGAAATGGGGGCCGCATCAATCATTTTAAGATGTAAGAAAAACACTAAGAGAGGCAATGAAAGTATTGCCCCGCCTGCACCCGTAATTGCGAGCACGAAGCCAACAAACAAACCTAGCGCAATACTCATGCTAATTGGATCAGTCATACAAACCTTAAAAAAAGAGCTTACTTATCTGCATCAAGCTTAATTGGTTTAGCCAGCCACTCGCGCCCCTTAAGCATTGCCCACCAATAAATAGGTGGCAAAATGCGCTCTTTGAGTATCCATGCTAAACGAGAAGGCCTTTGACCGTTGATAAGCCATTGCGGGAAACTAGGCAATAAACGACCGCCAAAGCCAAACTCAGCCAGTACGATTTTGCCGCGCTCCACCGTGAGTGGGCATGAGCCGTAGCCATCATAAGCCGCACGTTGTTTGCCTTTGTTTAAATCAAACAGGACGTTGGTTGCAACCACGGGCGCTTGCTTGCGGGCGGCGGCCGCTGTTTTTGCGTTTGGGCAATTGGTCACATCACCCAAGGCATAAATACTTGGGTAGGTTTTGTGCTGGAGGGTGTCTTGATTCACATCGACCCATCCGGCAGCATCCACTAATTTACTTGCGCGAATAAAATCTGGTGCTTGTTGCGGCGGCACCACATGAATCATGTCAAAAGGAGTCTCAAGCATCGAGGTGTTGCCATCTGCATCGGTCACGGTGAACCATGCTTTTTTAGCTGGCCCATCAATTTTTGTGAGGCGATGGCTGAAATGAAGATTGGCTTTGTAGCGCTTAACGTACTCCATTAAGGCTGGCACATATTCTTTAACGCCGAAGAGCACTGGTCCTGCGTTGTAAAAATCAATTTGAATGTCATTCAAACGACCGCTTTTTAACCAATGGTCGGCAGATAAGTACATCGCCTTTTGAGGGGCGCCAGCGCACTTAATCGGCATAGGTGGCTGCGTAAATATCGCCTTACCTTTTTTGAATTTTTTAACCAGTTCCCATGTGTATGGGGCCAAGTCGTAGCGATAGTTGGATGTCACACCGTTTTGGCCTAGCGTTTCCACCAAGCCTTCAATGCCATGCCAATTGAGCTTGATGCCTGGGCAGACGATTAGGGCCTCGTAGCTAATCGGGCGGCAACCTTCCAAAATCACTTGCTTGGCTTCTGGTTCAAATCCCGCAACAGCAGCTTTAATCCATTTGGCTTTGGATGGAATGACTGAAGCCATTGTTTTAACCGTGGTTGATGGTTTAAATATGCCGCCGCCGACCATAGTCCAACCTGGTTGATAGTAGTGCGTATCTGCTGGATCAATAATCGCTACGTCTAGTTTTGAGTTTCGAGACAGTAAGCTAGAAGCCACCGCGACACCGGCCGCGCCGCCACCAACAATCACCACTTCATGATGAATTAGGCCTGAGCTATTTGAATTAGCACCAGCAATTCTCTCGCTTAGTCCTGATAAATCGTAGCCTGCATTTTTGCCCGCGCTTAGCGCTGCAGGCAGGCCAACTGAAGATGCTTGGCTCAGTGCCCAAAGTGAAGCGGCACGCATACCAGAACGGCAATAACCAAGCACTGGCTTTTCAGCCTCAGAGAATATTTGAGCGTATGCGGCCACATCGTTATCTGATATTTTTCCTGCAATCACTGGTAAGTAATGCGCTTTAATTTTCAGTTTTTTTGCCGCTTTTGAAATCTCTTCAAAATTGGGCTGATCAGCACCTTCGCCATCAGGGCGATGGCATATAATTGTTTTTACACCCTGTGCTGCAAGCGCTGTTAAATCTTCTACAAGAATTTGGTCTGCAACTAAAACACCTTCTGCTAGATTTGCTAACTTCATCTTTATTACTCTCCAATGAATTTTTTTATCGTTATTTTTTAATTATGCTGCTTGCGCTGGTGCTACTCTTCCGCACGCTTGGTTGGCTGGAAGCGCAACATCAATATATTTCGGGTAAGCTAATTTAAGCTCACTCATGAGCTTAATGAAATCTTCGCGGCTTCTGTTGTCGCCCAAGCGTTTATTATGCTTGCGTTCTTCACCTACAGTTGATTGAGTATTACCGTTGTAATCATGCCCAGGATAAACAATGACGTCATCTGCCAAGCTAAAGATTTGCGCATGAATACTATCGAAGAGCTGTCCAGGATTCCCGGCTTGGAAATCGGTGCGGCCGCAACCGCCAATTAGCAATGAGTCGCCTGTGAAAATTCGATCGCCAGCAAAGAAGCTGATGCAACCGTTGGTATGGCCTGGGGTGTAGCGCACCTCTAAATCAATGCTACCAACAATAATATGAACGCCGTCTGTGACTAACAAATCACCGCACATTGCGCCAGCGTCGCGATGTACTACGCTCTTGCTACCTAGCTTTTGTCGTAAGGTATCTGCGCCTGTGACATGGTCAGCATGCACATGGGTTTCAAGCGTATATACCAACTTCAGGTCTTGCGCCTCTAGTTCTATTAGATACTTAGGCACTTCTGACTCAACGGTATCAATTAGCACCGCTTGTTTGGTTTTTTCGCACGCCAATAGATATGTAAAGGTGCTGGTGTCTGGTTCAAAGAATTGTTTAAAAATCATCGTTATCTCCAATAGATTTTCTTTTTAGGATTTAGTGGTTTATTGATTGGCTTGAAGTGAAGAAATAAATGATTCATTTGCTGCAGCATCCAGGCTCATTTGGTTGGCAATCTGCCCGCAAACTAAATTGCATAGCTCATAAATACGCTGATCTGCAATGCTGTAATAGGCTTTGGTGCCACGAGATTCTCGCTTAATTAGTTTTGACTCTCTTAATACATTAAGGTGCTTAGATACGTTGGCTTGTGTCCCGCCAGAAATCTCAATCAGCTCGGTAACGTTCTTTTCACCCTCTCGTAAGCCATTCAATATTTTGAGGCGCATCGGCTCAGCAAGCGCCTGAAAGTATTTGGCGATATGAATAAAAGCTTGGTCGTCTAATTGGCTCATTAAAAATCTCTTTATTTGAAACTTATAAGTAATAATACATGAGTATATAGTTATATAGAAATATTTTTAACAAATCGGCATGATAAAGCTTTAATATAGACACCAAGACAACACTCATCGAGACGAAATGCATCTCACCATTCATTGGCAAAATTTCACTCCCGGCGCGTCGCTGGTTGGGGGCATGCTTATCGGTTTAGCTACAGCCCTATTAGTCATATTTAGAGGGAAGATTGCTGGTATCAGTGGCATTCTGGGAGGATTAATCGAGGCAGATCATAGCGCCAACCCACATCGCCTGTGGAGAGGACTTTTCCTTATTGGCTTAGTTGGCTCAAGTTTTGTTTATCAATTTTTTGCACCATTGCCTCAATCAAATATATCTGCTTCTTTAGGGACTTTAATCGTTGCGGGTCTTTTAGTAGGCTTTGGCACGCGAATGGGCTCAGGTTGCACTAGCGGGCATGGTATATGTGGGTTAAGCCGGCTCTCACTAAGATCTTTAATCGCGACAATCAGCTTCATTTATTCCGGCTTTGTCATTTGCTACTTATTTCTACATGCGATTTAAATCATGAAAAATATCATTACATTGTTAGCGGGAGTTATTTTCGGGTTAGGATTAATCATCTCGGGCATGACCGATCCCGCTAAAGTCATTGGTTTTCTAGATTTAGCAGGTTTGTGGGATCCAAGCTTGATGTTTGTGATGCTTGGTGGCATTGCAGTTGCATTTTTTGGATTTAAGTTTGTGCAAAATAGAAGCGAAGCTATATTTGGTGACCCCATTCACCTGCCTGGCAGAACTCACATTTCCAAAGAGCTTGTCATTGGCAGTTTATTGTTTGGTGCTGGCTGGGCATTGGCTGGTTTTTGCCCAGGGCCTGCATTGGTTGCTTTGGGGGCAGGCTATAAAGAGGCGTTCATTTTTGTTATTGCGATGATTGTCGGTATGTATATTCACGACCATCTATTTAAGGCTTGTAAAATAAAAAAACGGCTTGAGTATTAATCAAGCCGCCTTTTTTATTGCTAATTTACCTCTTACTTTTGGTAGATTTCATCAAAAGTACCGCCGTCTGCAAAGTGCGTTTTTTGCGCCTTTTGCCAACCGCCAAACACTTCATCAATTTTCACCAAATTGACTTTAGGAAACTTGCTTTCGTACTTCTTAGCTACAGAATCTAAAGTTGGGCGATAGTAGTTTTGCGCTGCAATTTCTTGACCTTCTTCAGAGTACAAGTACTCCAAGTAAGCAGTGGCTACTGCGCGTGTTTTACGTTTATCGACCACTTTATCCACCACTGTTACGGTTGGCTCAGCCAAGATTGATAGTGAAGGCACGACGATCTCAAATTTGTCTGGACCAAGTTCTTTTTGCGCCAACAAGGCTTCGTTTTCCCAGGCAAGCAATACATCACCAATGCCACGTTCAACGAAGGTTGTTGTCGCGCCACGTGCGCCAGTGTCTAGCACTGGTACGTTCTTAAAGAGCTTCGCAACGAATTCTTTTGCTTTCGCTTCATCGTTGTTGTTGTTCTTCAGTGCGTACGCCCAAGCTGCTAAGTAGTTCCAGCGAGCACCACCTGATGTTTTAGGATTTGGTGTGATCACAGAAACACCTGGCTTCACAACATCATTCCAATCTTTAATTTTCTTAGGATTGCCCTTGCGCACTAACAACACGATGGTTGATGTGTATGGTGCGCTGTTGTGACCTAAACGTTTTTGCCAATCTTTAGGAATCAGTTTGCCTTTTTCGTAAAGTTGGTCCACGTCATAAGCTAAAGCCAGTGTTGCCACGTCAGCATCCAAGCCATCAATGATTGCGCGTGCTTGTTTGCCAGAGCCGCCATGTGACGCCTTAATTGTGACGTTATCGCCAGTTTTAGCTTTCCAGTATTTAGAAAATGCGGTGTTGTAGTCTTGATAAAGCTCACGCGTTGGATCGTAAGAAACGTTCAACAACGTTATATCAGCTGCTTGCGCAATTGGTGCAAGCACCAACGCAGCAAGCAAGCTAATGTGAAGTAATGATTTTTTCATGTAAATTCCTTTAGCTTGGTTGAGTTGAATTAGAACGCTACTTGGAAGCGAGCTAAGACTGCTTTTTCATCTGGACGGTCTGCAATACTTCTAGTGCCTGCTGCTACATCAGCTCCAGTGCCTGTTGCTGTGTTTCCTGAAATTGAACCGCCATCAAATGAGGTTTGAGCATAGTTGACTGCAATTTTTGCATTTTGATTGAGGTACCAATTCGTGCCAATCGTCCAAGTTTTAGCGGCTTTTGCACTAAGTGTTCCGTCAGCGTAGGCGCTCGTTGTACCCCCGGCGATGTTTTCGCCAGAAATGTTACCGGCCGGATTTTTGAACGTATCGCTATCAAGGTTGATTTCGCTGTAGCGAGCGACTAGCTCCCATGCGCCCCAGCCTCCTTTATCCAAATCGAAATCATTCTTAGGTTTTACACCTTTGAATGAAGCATCTTCGCCAGTAATAAGATAAGTCACGCCAATATCAAAAGCATCGTGCTCTAGTTGTTTTTTTGTGCCAGTCAGAATTGGTAGTTCTGTGTTTGTCGTTGTGCCGGCGCCTCGATCAGTTAATGAGACGTCTTGGTAAACACGCGCGTATTCTGCAATTAATCCGAATGGGCCATTGTAGTAATAAGCTTGAGGTGAAACTCTTAAGCGTTTGCCATCAGCAACAACGTTGTTGCCGTATCTGAAGAATGTGTTCTGACCTTCAGTCACGTAGCTTGGTAGGCCGTTACGTGTGGCGTCAGCAGCTGTGGTATCAGTCCAGTTGAGGTTTTGCTCGCCAGTAAAGTCTGTGTAAGTTCCGCCAACGCCAAAGCCTAAGCCAGACAATGCTGAATCTTGATCTTTGAATGGGGTAGCAAAAAGGCGAGCAGTATATTCACGTTCACCATTAAATTCTGTGCCAGTTGCAATATTGCCACCATCTGCCACGCCGTTAACAATACCAAATGCATAGTCCAGTTTTTTATCCAAGAGTGAGCCATAAACCGCCACACCCAAGTCTCGGTTAGGCAGAATTGCATTGGTCACATAACTACGTTCAAGGAATTTAATATCGCCGCCACTTTGCAAGCGTTCTAGGCCAACAAAGCTCTTGAATTTACCTGCGCGAATATTGAAGGCTGGATTTAAGTTTGCATCGACATAAGCGTCCACTACAGATGCGCTACCGCCGCCAAATTCAGGCGTGAAGCGAAAAGCGTACTTGTCGTTAATTTTGCCCTCTATCGTTGGGCGAACACGGCGCAACAATGATGTGCTGTCAGCATCATGAAAACCATCATCTGCAATATTGCCAGCACGATCTCTAGATCTTGAGCGAACATCATTTACACCATCGATATATTCACGGTGATCAGCTTGGATAAGACCTCTGAATTTAATTTCGTTTTTGCCGTCAGCAGATGCAAAAGAGAAGCCGCCGGCGCTGGCTTTTACTACAGGCGTTTCTTTTTTCTTGGCAGCTGCCGCTTCTTCAGCAAGCTCGCCTTTACGGTCTAGAACTTTTACTTTTTGGTCTAGTTCTTGAACTAGTTGGCGTAGCTTCTCTAGCTCGTCGCTGTCATTAGCTAATGCTTGGCCTGACAATGTAAGGCCGACGAATAGGGGTGCAATGAGCACCGGTATTAATTTTTTCTTTAAGTTCATTTTGAAACTCCGGAGTTATATAAATAAATTATTGGTTCTGCAACGTTCAGCGGTCTGATCAGTTACTCACTTTTAAAGTTTTGGCCGCTGTGTTTGCAGTAGGCTTAATTAGGGTGTTTGCCGAATCAGTGAATCTCACCTTTTCGCGTTTTTCGATTTGCGTCACACGGCCTTCGTGGACGGTAATTTCAACCGAGCCGAAACGAAGCGAGTTGATCGCTGACAAAAGCTCTTTTACTAAGCTGCTGTTTTGTTCGTTTGCCGTTTCAATGCTCATTTGATTAACCTTTTTCTCTTGCGTGACTGCGAATGACGTGCACTTTATCAATGTTGTTTAATAATAAGAAATACTTATTTGTTATTTGTAAATAACTTTTAGTTATAAATAATATTGATTTTGGGTAGTTAAGCTTTTTTAAACTTCTTAAGTGCACTTCTCGTCCTGCTATCTAGCAAGCTCCACAGCGCGACCTTTTCATCATTCTCTAACATCTCACAGCGTTCATGCGCGAGTCTTAGTTCTTCTAGTTGTACAAGTTCTGTGACTTCTTCAGCGATTCTTGCGAGCAGGTCTTTCTCATCCGTGTTGAATGCTTCCAATGCGCCCGCCGTTGGCGTGATCGATTGCTTAGGGGCTTCTATTTCTTTACCTGTTTTTGCTTCTTTGGTTTCATTCTCTTTCATCTCCGCCATCGGTAGATCTTCTCCGGCATAGA
>JBJOIS010000013.1:0-36380 GCA_046047035.1 Pseudomonadota bacterium | reverse complement strand
TCTAAAGACGGCGAGAAGAAATCCGACGGCGATAAAGATAAGAAAGACGGCGAATCTAAAGACGGCGAGAAGAAATCCGACGGCGATAAAGATAAGAAAGACGGCGAGAAGCAGCCTGAAGCAATCAATCAGCCTGAGGTTATTAATCCTCCAGCCGGCGTTGACCCGTCTCCATTGTCATTCAGAGACTTGGGCAATGGCAGCATAGAGATTAGAGATGTTTCGGATACTAGTTTGCTTAACTTGCCAGCATCTGAGAACTCTGGGGCGAAGCTGGTCGTAATGCGACCAGGCCAGGCACCTGTGGTTGAAAAAGCCTATGAGATTAAGTTGAAAAATGATGCGGTTACTTTAAGGCCGGTAGACTCGTTAGATCAGAACTATCAGGGATCTGGTAATCTGATCTCGTCCACGAAATTGACAATCAAGACACCCGCTGGTGGGAATGTTGATTTCACGGTTTCCATGAAGCAGGGTGGTATGGAGATTAAACCGTTAAATGCTGACTCAGCGAAGTTTATTGAAGAGAATAGAAGCGCAGTAGTTGGGAGTGGTGCTTTATCTGTGGCCCGCGACTTAAAAATCTCTGTTGACAAGATTGAGACCATTTTCTTGGACTTAAGATAGCCTGATTTGGGGTAGGTGACGAGCCCGCTTGATTGGCTCGTTACCTATTTTTAACTTGGCTTCTGAATCACTCCATCAATAAATCTCAACTTGGTGAAGATATTGACTGAGTAAAGGAGTCTATCCACCATGTATTGGTCGTAGCCGTATGATACTAGTCGGTTGATAATTTCCTGATTTCTTCCCGCGAGCATATAGTCTTTGTTCTTATAGGCCGAAGAGGGGCTGTGAAAATATAGCGTACCATCGATTTTCCATGACGCAATCCCAAGTAACGCACAGGCGCTGTAGCAACCATTTTTTTCTGGGACGACCCAGTGTACTTTGCCATGCGATCTGATGGCATCCATCGCTTTCTCTAAGCCATTAATCCTGCCACCATTTGAATCCACCACAAAACGCACCTCTTTATTTTTGTTTTGGTCCAAAACCTGAATGATGGATTCGTAGGAGTTGGAATCGATATCACCGTAAAAGTAATATGCGTTATTTGCTTGGCTGTGTTTCGCTAAGCCTGGCTTGGAAGTGTTTTCTGCACATCCAAACAAGCTATAAAGAAGTGAAATGTAAAGTACGAACTTCATTATTGTGGCTGATTTTTGAACTCAAACTATAGACGGTTTATTTTAACTAAATTAATTTCGAATTGAACGAAATTCATCATTGAACTGTCATCACAATGGATTATAGTTTAAGTGAATAAATCTACAACAAGTCGTGAATTGGCTTTGCCAGAGGCGTCTCGCTTGGGTTACAATTATAAAAATTTTGAGGTTACCAAACTTCATTGGTTGCAATTGGCAATCATAATCGCTGTGAAATTGGAGTTTTAACGTGCTGGAAAATTATTTTCCGATTCTTGTTTTTATCATAGTCGGCTTAGCCGTTGGTGTTGGACCTCTCGTCCTCGGAAAACTCGTCTCTCCAAATCGTCCTGATGCAGCAAAAAATTCCCCTTACGAATGTGGCTTTGAGGCGTTTGAAGATGCCCGCATGAAGTTTGACGTTCGTTACTATCTTGTCGCTATTTTATTTATCCTGTTTGATCTTGAAATTGCCTTCTTATTCCCTTGGGCTGTGGTCTTAAAGGAAATTGGTTTGTTCGGATTTGTAGCAATGATGGTGTTCCTCGGTATTTTGGTGGTCGGTTTCATCTATGAGTGGATGAAGGGCGCATTGGAATGGGAATGATCGCTGGTCTGCTTAAGATGAAAGTATTGAAATGAGCATCGAAGGTATTTTGGAAAAAGGCTTTGTGACGACGACGCTCGATACCGTCATCAATTACACAAGAACAGGTTCTTTATGGCCGATGACATTCGGTTTGGCCTGCTGTGCGGTCGAAATGATGCATGCGGGTGCTTCGCGTTACGACTTGGATCGTTTTGGTATTGTGTTCCGTCCAAGTCCACGTCAGTCTGATGTGATGATTGTGGCGGGCACGCTCGTGAATAAAATGGCGCCAGCCTTGCGTAAAGTCTACGATCAAATGGCTGAGCCACGTTGGGTAATCTCGATGGGTTCCTGTGCTAACGGCGGTGGCTACTACCATTACTCATATGCGGTGGTGCGCGGCTGTGACCGTATCGTTCCGGTTGACGTGTATGTCCCAGGCTGTCCTCCAACGGCTGAAGCTTTGCTATACGGCATCATTCAGTTGCAAAACAAGATCAAACGCACTAACACGATCGCTCGCTAAGGCAGAATAAAGATGACGCGATTAGAAACCCTCCAAGCGAATATTGAAAAAGTTTTAGGCGGCCAAGTCACTAAATTAACGCTCGCGTTTAATGAGCTCACGATTGAGTGCGCTGCCAAAGATTTGCTTAAAGTCGTTAAAAAGCTACGTGACCATAAAGCCCTCAAGTTTGAGCAGCTCATCGACCTCTGCGGTGTGGATTATCAAGACTATGCAGATGGCACTTGGGAAGGTTTGCGTTTCGCAACTGTATACCATTTGCTTTCGGTGACACTGAATCACCGTATTCGCCTTAAAGTATTTGCAACTGAAGACGACTTCCCTGTGTTGCCAACCTTAGTTGAGCTTTACCCAGCGGCTAATTGGTTTGAGCGCGAGTCGTTCGATCTTTACGGCATTATGTATGAGGGTCATCCAGACTTGCGTCGACTCCTCACTGACTATGGTTTTGTTGGTCATCCATTCAGAAAAGATTTCCCAATGATTGGTAACGTTGAGATGCGTTACGATCCAGAGCAACAGCGTGTGGTGTATCAGCCAGTTTCAATCGAATTGCGCAACAACGTGCCACGTGTCATCCGTGACGAGGGCTTCCACAATGGCTGAGATTAGAAATTACACCATGAACTTTGGCCCGCAGCATCCTGCGGCGCACGGTGTTTTGCGTTTGGTGCTTGAGCTTGATGGGGAGGTCATTCAACGTGCCGACCCGCATATTGGTTTACTCCATCGCGGGACAGAAAAATTAGCTGAAAATCGTACTTATTTACAATCGGTGCCGTACATGGATCGTTTGGACTATGTGTCCATGATGTCGAACGAGCATGCTTATGTGATGGCGATTGAGAAGATGATGCAGATTGATGTGCCACTTCGCGCACAATACATCCGCGTTATGTTTGACGAAATCACCCGCATCTTGAATCACTTGCTCTGGTTGGGCGCGCATGCGCTAGACGTTGGTGCGATGAGTGTCTTCTTGTATGCATTCCGTGAGCGTGAAGATTTGTTTGATGTATACGAAGCAGTTTCTGGTGCGCGTATGCATGCTGCTTACTACCGTCCAGGTGGTGTGTATCGTGATTTGCCTGATCGTATGCCGCAGCATTTGGAAACAAAATTCCGCAGCAAAAAAGAAATCCATAAGCTCAATGAAAATCGTCAAGGCTCGGTCCTCGACTTTATTGAAGACTTCGCAAATCGTTTCCCTGCTTACGTGGATGAGTATGAGACTTTGCTCACCAACAACCGTATCTGGAAGCAACGTACCGTTGGTATTGGTGTGGTAACGCCTGAGCGCGCATTAGCGCTTGGCATGACTGGTCCGATGATTCGAGGTTCTGGCATTGCTTGGGATTTGCGTAAAAAACAACCGTATGAAGTGTACGATAAGTTGGATTTTGATATTCCAGTTGGTGTGAACGGCGACTGTTACGACCGCTACTTGGTGCGTATTGAAGAATTTAGACAATCCAATCGCATCATCAAGCAATGTATCGCTTGGCTTCGTGACAACCCAGGCCCTGTGATTAGCAGCGACAACAAAGTTGCACCGCCAGATCGCGAAGGCATGAAGACGAATATGGAAGATTTGATTCACCACTTCAAACTCTTCACCGAAGGTTTCCATGTGCCAGCGGGCGAGGCTTATGCTGCTGTTGAGCATCCCAAAGGTGAGTTTGGTATTTACATGGTTTCTGATGGGGCGAATAAGCCTTATCGCTTAAAAATTCGCGCGCCTGGCTTCCTGCATTTGGCAGCTTTAGATGAAATGACAAAGGGCCACATGATTGCTGACTTGGTCGCCATCATTGGTACGCAAGATATTGTGTTTGGGGAGATCGATCGATAATGTTGTCTCAAGCGTCTCTCGATAAAATCGAATACGAATTAACCAAGTATCCGAAAGAAAACCGCCAAGGTGCGGTAATGTCAGCACTGCGTATTGCGCAGGCTGAAAAAGGTTGGCTCTCAAAAGAAACCATTGCTTACGTTGCTGAATATTTGGGTATTCCGGCGATTGCAGCTTTGGAAGTAGCCACTTTCTACAATATGTACGACTTGCAACCTGTTGGTAAATACAAGATTACGATTTGCACCAATATTTCTTGTATGTTGCGTGGTTCAGATGAAATCGTCGATCACCTACAAAACAAACTTGGCGTTGGGTTTAATGAAGTGACTAAAGATGGTCAGTTCTGTTTAAAAGAAGGTGAATGTATGGGCTGCTGTGGCGGCGCACCTTTGATGCATGTGAATAACACGCAAATGCATGAGTTCTTAACGCCAGCTAAAGTCGATGAAATTCTTGGGGAGTTGAAGTAATGTCATTACACAAAACTCCTGTTGTTACAGATTTAAGCAAACAAACACTTGTGACTTTGCGCACATTGGGTGCATCTCAAGATGCTAATCCAGGCAGTCTAAAAAATTATGAAAAACTCGGTGGTTACGAGCAATTAAAACGTATTGTCACCGGCAAAGTGAAAGCTACTGACATTATTACTGAAGTAAAAACTTCCGGCTTGCGTGGTCGAGGCGGTGCAGGCTTCCCAACAGGCCTCAAGTGGAGCTTTATGCCACGTTACTTCGATGGGACTAAATACCTCGTATGTAACACCGATGAAGGCGAGCCGGGCACATTCAAGGACCGCGACATCATTCGCTACAACCCGCATCAACTCATTGAAGGTATGGCGATTGCCGCTTATACCTTGGGTGCACGTGTCGGCTACAACTATATTCATGGCGAAATCTGGCAAGACTACGAGATTTTTGAAGAGGCACTAGCCGATGCTCGTAAGGCAGGCTACTTAGGCGAAAACCTATTCGGCACTAACTTCTGCTTCGATCTTTATGCCGTGCACGGTTACGGCGCTTACATTTGCGGTGAAGAAACTGCATTGATTGAGTCTATCGAAGGTAAAAAAGGGCAGCCGCGCTTTAAGCCGCCATTCCCTGCAAGTTATGGTGTGTTTGGTAAGCCAACCAATGTAAATAACACAGAGTCCTATGCCTCTATCCCTTGGATTTTGCAGCATGGCGGTCAAGCGTTCCAAGACTTAGGGGTTTCTAACTCAGGTGGAACTAAGTTGTTCTCAGTTTCAGGCCATGTTGGAAAACCAGGTAACTACGAAGTCAAAATGGGTACGCCATTTACTGAGCTGTTAGAGATGGCAGGCGGTATCTGGAAGGGTCGCACGCTCAAGGCAGTGATTCCAGGAGGTCCATCAACAGCGGTGATGCCGGCTTCAGCAATTCTAGGCGCAACCATGGACTACGAGGGCTTATCTAAAGCAGGTTCTAGCTTAGGTGCGGGCTCAATGATTGTGATGGATGACACGACATGTATGGTGACAACGCTTAAACGTTTGTCTTACTTCTTCTATGAAGAATCATGCGGTCAATGTACGCCATGTCGTGAAGGCACTGGTTGGGTCTACCGCGTGATTAAACGTATTGTAGATGGCGAGGGCAAGATGGAAGATTTGGACTTGCTGACTGACATCAGCAATAACATTTCAGGTCGCACGATTTGCGCATTGGGTGAGGCGGCAGCAACACCAGTCCTTAGTTTTATTAAGCACTTTAGACCAGAATTTGAATATTACATTCAGCATGGCAAATCCATGGTGACAGGCAAATAATATGTTGAAGATTGAAATAGACGGCAAACAGGTCGAAGTCGAACACGGCACGACAATTATTGACGCGGCTGACCAGCTCGGCGTTGCGATTCCTCGTTTCTGCTACCACAAGAAATTGTCAGTGGCGGCGAACTGCCGTATGTGTTTAGTGCAAGTTGAAAAATTCAACAAACCTTTACCAGCCTGTGCGACGCCTGTTGCTGATGGTATGAAAATTTTTACACGTTCTAAATCAGCGATTGAAGCGCAAAAGAGCGTCATGGAGTTCTTACTGATTAACCATCCGCTTGATTGCCCAATTTGCGACCAAGGCGGTGAGTGTGATTTGCAAGATGTGGCGATGGCTTATGGTGGAAGTGGTTCACGCTACACCGAAGAAAAACGCGTTGTCTTCAATAAAAATATTGGTCCGCTTGTTAGCACCGATATGACGCGCTGTATTCAATGTACGCGCTGTGTACGCTTCTTAAAAGAAGTGGGCGGTATGCAAGAGCTTGGTCTGATTGGTCGAGGGGAGCATGCGGAAATTACGGCTTATGTTGATAAGTCTGTAGATTCGGAGCTCTCTGGCAACATCATTGATTTGTGTCCAGTTGGCGCATTAACCAGCAAACCATTCCGTTACTCAGCACGTAGTTGGGAATTGACACGACGTCCGACGATTGCAGCGCATGATGGTTTAGGCTCGCATGTTGAAGTGCATGTCAAAAATGACCGCGTCATGCGCATTGTGCCGCGTGAAAAAGAAAGTATTAATGAGGTTTGGCTATCAGACCGTGATCGTTTTTCATACGATGGCTTAAATAGTCCAGAGCGCTTAACCAAGCCAATGATTAAACATCATGGCGAATGGCACGAGACTGATTGGAAGACCGCGCTTGAATATGCTGCGCGCCAAATCAAAGAAACGGTAGAAGAAGATCCAGCTGGCTTAGGCTTCTTGGTTTCACCAAACGCTACAATGGAAGAGGGTTTTCTGACTAAGAAAATCGCGAAAGCGCTTGATTGCGGCAACGTCGATCACCGTTTACGTCGTAGCGACTTCCGTTTAGATGGTCGTTTCCACGGCACGCCTTGGATGGGTTGTAATATTGCCGATGTGCAAGCCATGGACCGCATTTTGGTGGTGGGCAGTAATTTACGTAATGAACATCCACTCCTCACACAGCGCATGCGTCGTGCGGTAGCGAATGGTGCTGAATTGTCACTCGTGAATCCAATGGATGACGACCAACTCATGAAGGTAAGTCATCAAGCAATTTGCTCTCCAAACGACATCGTGAACGTGCTCGCACAAATTCTAAAAGCGATGTCTGGCTTGCAACGCCTTTCACTATGTTTGCCTAAATCGATTAGCGATTTGTTAGAAGGCGTAGTCGTACGTGAGAACAGTCAAGCAATCGCTGAGAGTTTAGCCGGACATGGCAAAGAGTTTGATTTGATTAATCCAAAGAGTGCACTCTTCTTAGGGAATATCGCGCAATATCACCCACGTTACGCTGAGATTTATACCTTGGCTGAAGCTATTAGTTCGCTCTGCGGGGCAACCTTTGGTGTGTTGTTTGAATCTTCAGATCGCGTTGGTTTGGATATGGTCCGTGTGATTCCAGGTCAAGGAGGGTTGAATGCCAGAAACATGTTGGAGCAACCCAGAAAAACTTACGTGCTCTTGAATGTTGAGCCAGAGTTTGACTGTGCAAATCCAGCAGTAGCAAAACGTGCAATGGAGAAAGCAGAGTGCGTGATTGCGCTTACTTCTTATAAATCGAGTGCGCTAGAAAACGCTGATGTGTTGTTGCCGATTGCACCATTTACTGAAACTTCTGGCACGCGCATGAGCATGGAGGGCCGTGTGCAAAGCTTTACAGCAGCAGTGAAGCCTTTAGGTGAAGCCCGTCCAGCATGGAAGGTGTTGCGTGTATTAGCGAATACTTTAGGTTTGGATGGCTTTAACTTTGAAAGCACTGAGCAGGTGAAGACTGAAGTGTTTGGTGGTGAGAAACCATCCACAGTGGTTTGGAATCGTTTGAATAATAACCTTCGTATTTTGTTTGATGTAAAAGTACAAGAAAAATCTAATGTGCTTCAACGATTAGGTGAAGTGCCGCAATATCGTATGGACTCAGTCGTTCGTCGTTCAAGCCCGCTTCAAAAAACCAAGCAAGTTGCTGAACCTGTTGCTGGCATGAATGCAAAATTAATGGCTGATTTAGGCGTGCAAGAGGGCGATTTGGTTGTGGTTAAACAAGGCATCGGTTCTGCAAAATTGAAAGTAACCTTGGATGCTGGTTTGGCTAAAGGCACTGTGCGTGTGCCAACTGGTTACGATGTGACCGCGTCTTTAGGTGAGCTGATGGGCGAGATTGAGGTATCAAAAGCATGAACGCATTAATCCAGCCATTATTAGATTTAGGCGCATCCACCTTTGGCGCTTACTGGCCTGCAGTGTCACTCACTGTATGGACTTTGCTCAAGATCGTTGCGATTGTATTGCCACTCATGGGCGCCGTTGCTTATCTCACGCTTGCTGAACGTAAAGTGATTGGTTTTATGCAAGTGCGTATCGGCCCTAACCGTGTCGGTTACTTTGGCTTGCTTCAGCCGCTTGCTGACGGTATCAAGTTATTGATGAAGGAAATTATTATTCCTTCAGAATCTAGCAAGGGCTTATTTTTACTAGGTCCAGTGCTTGCGATTGCGCCTGCATTTGCGGCTTGGGCTGTTGTGCCGTTTGATCCAGATTTAGTGCTCGCTAACGTGGATGCAGGCTTACTGTATATCTTGGCGATGACTTCAGTTGCAGTTTATGGTGTGATTATTGCTGGCTGGGCATCTAACTCTAAATACGCATTCTTGGGTGCGCTACGTTCAGCAGCGCAAATCGTATCGTATGAAATTGCGATGGGTTTTGCTTTGGTGGGCGTGCTGATGTGCGCTAACTCATTAAACTTGGGCAAAATCGTGATGGCACAAGCAGGGGGTATCTTTGAATGGTACTGGTTGCCATTATTCCCACTCTTTATTGTGTACTTCATTAGTGCTGTGGCTGAAACCAACCGCGCGCCATTTGACGTAGCTGAAGGTGAGTCTGAAATTGTTGCTGGTTTCCACGTTGAGTATTCAGGCATGGCCTTTGCTGTGTTCTTCTTGGCTGAATATGCCAATATGATTTTGGTATCTATGCTGGCTGCGATTATGTTCTTAGGGGGTTGGTTGTCACCAGTTCCTTCGCTTATTCCAGATAGCTTCTTATGGCTATTGGCTAAAGTTGGCTTCTTACTATTCTTCTTCTTGTGGTTCCGTGCGACGTTCCCACGCTATCGTTATGACCAAATCATGCGTTTGGGCTGGAAAGTCTTTATTCCAATCACCTTGGTGTGGATCGTGATTGTGGGTGGTTTAATGCAAACTCCTTGGGGCTATTTGTTCCACTAGGTGGGCGATTAAGAGCAAAAAATGTTTAAGAAAATTAAAGAAACCATTTCAAGTTTAATGCTGATCGAGCTGCTGCGAGGCATGTTGCTCACAGGTCGTTACTTCTTTGCACGCAAGATTACCGTGCAATATCCAGAAGAACGCACGCCAATTTCATCACGTTTTAGAGGCTTGCATGCCTTGCGTCGTTATGAGAATGGTGAAGAGCGTTGTATCGCTTGTAAGCTTTGTGAGGCGGTTTGTCCTGCGATGGCGATTACCATTGAGTCAGAACAGCGTGAAGACAATACACGTCGTACCACTAAGTACGATATCGATTTAACCAAGTGTATTTTCTGCGGCATGTGTGAAGAGTCTTGCCCAGTCGATTCAATTGTAGAAACCCGCATATTCGAGTACCACGGTGAACAACGTGGTGATTTGCTTTACACCAAAGAGATGTTGCTTGCGGTGGGCGATAAGCACGAAGCGCAAATTGCGGCTGACCGTGCAGCTGATGCTAAATTTAGATAAGGCGCTGTAAGTATGATATTTCAAGACTACGTTTTTTATTCGCTAGCAATCATTTTGCTATTTGCTGGTTTGCGTGTCATTACTGCGCGTAACCCTGTGCATGCGGCATTGTTCTTAGTGCTGGCTTTCTTCACTGCAGCAGGTATTTGGCTCTTATTAGAAGCCGAGTTTTTAGCGATTGCCTTAGTGCTGGTGTATGTCGGCGCCGTGATGGTGCTTTTCCTGTTTGTGGTGATGATGTTAGACATTAACTTGGATAAGCTGCGCGAAGGCTTTTGGGATTATTTACCGATGGCTGGTTTTATCGGCGTATTGATGGCTGCTGAAATGGTCATGATTCTTGGCACCAAACATTTTGGCTTGGCGCGTATCAGTGCACCTAAAGCGCATGCGGCTGATTACAGCAATACTGCCGAATTAGGTCGTCAGCTCTATACCGATTATCTCATGCCATTTGAATTGGCCGCAGTGGTGCTTTTGGTGGCGATTGTCGCTGCCATTGCGCTCACATTACGTGATCGTAAAGATTCTAAATTTATTAATCCAGCAGACCAAGTGCGCGTGAAACGTGCTGACCGTATTCGTATGGTGAGTATGCCGGCAGAAGTTGAAGTGCCTGCGGAAACAGAAAAGGCGAAATCATAATGGTCAGCTTGTCACATTATTTGATTTTAGGTTCATTGCTATTCGCGATTAGCGTAGTTGGCATTTTCTTGAACCGTAAAAACGTGATTATTTTATTGATGGCGATTGAGTTAATGCTCCTAGCCGTTAATTTGAACTTCATCGCTTTCTCACATTACTTAAACGATATGGCTGGCCAAGTATTCGTGTTTTTTATTCTGACCGTCGCAGCAGCAGAGTCTGCAATTGGCCTTGCAATTTTGGTTGTGCTGTTTAGAAACTTAAGAACGATTAACGTTGATGACCTCGATAGCTTAAAAGGTTAATTAGAAACAATGAATATGCTATCTATGAATATCTCTATGCAACAAATTTACTTGGCTATCCCATTATTGCCACTCATCGCTGCTGCAATTGTTGGTATTGCGAATAAGGCTTTGCCACGCTACTTTGCCCACATCCTCACCATCTTGGGCGTGGCTGGTGCATTTGCTTTATCTGTTTATGTGTTCTTAGATGTCCTTCAGGGAAATACCTACAACGGCACGATTTACACATGGATGACGACTGGTACTTATACGTTCCAAGTGGGCTTTTTAATCGATAAATTAACCACCATGATGATGTTGGTTGTAACCTTCGTTTCATTGATGGTGCATATCTATACCATTGGCTATATGCATGAAGACGAAGGTTATCGTCGTTTCTTTAGCTATATTTCACTGTTTACATTCTCAATGTTGATGTTGGTGATGGCGAATAACTTTATGCAGTTATTCTTTGGCTGGGAGGCTGTAGGCTTAGTGTCTTACTTGCTGATTGGTTTCTGGTTTACGCGCCCAACCGCCATTTACGCTAACTTAAAAGCATTCTTGGTGAATCGTGTCGGAGACTTTGGTTTCTTGCTTGGCATCGGGATGGTGCTTTGGTGCTTCGGCAGTCTTGATTACACAACAGCTTTTGCCCAAGCACCTCGTTTCGCACATGCGACAGTGGATATTATTCCTGGTGTGCATTGGTCAACCATGACCGTGATTTGTATCTTGTTATTCATTGGCGCGATGGGTAAATCAGCGCAAGTGCCATTGCATGTTTGGTTGCCTGACTCAATGGAAGGCCCAACCCCAATTTCAGCGTTGATCCATGCGGCAACGATGGTAACGGCCGGTATCTTTATGGTGGCACGTATGTCGCCGTTATTTGAATTGTCCACGACGGCACTTTCGTTCGTGATGGTGATTGGTGCAATTACAGCACTATTTATGGGTTTCCTTGGCATCATCCAAAACGACATTAAACGCGTGGTGGCTTATTCAACGCTTTCACAACTTGGCTACATGACAGTTGCGCTTGGTGCTTCAGCTTACTCAGTGGCGATTTTCCACTTGATGACCCACGCCTTCTTTAAGGCCTTATTATTCTTGGGCGCAGGCTCAGTGATTATGGGTATGCACCACGACCAAGACATCCGCAATATGGGCGGCCTTCGTAAATACATGAAGATTACTTGGGTTACATCTTTGATAGGTTCACTAGCTTTAATTGGCACGCCTTTCTTGTCAGGCTTTTACTCAAAAGATTCGATTATTGAAGCGGCGAAGTTGTCACATATTCCAGGAAGTGGCTTTGCTTACTTCGCAGTGCTTGCTGGTGTGTTTGTGACAGCCTTCTATTCATTCCGGATGTACTTCCTAGTATTCCATGGAAAAGAGCGTTGGATGGATGCTAAATCTCATCACGACGACCATGCGCATGATGACCATCACCACGGTCTGGGTCCAAACGACGTTCCTCACGAGCAGCCTTGGGTGGTGACATTGCCACTGGTGTTGCTTGCAATTCCATCATTAGCAATAGGTTTTATTGCGATTGAGCCAATGTTGTTTAAAGGCTTTTTTGATGGCGTAATTTTCATTGATAGCACTGCGCATCCTGTGATGCATGAGCTTGCTGAAGACTTCCACGGCGCAGTTGCCATGGGCTTGCATAGCTTCACATCATTACCATTTATCCTTGCCTTGTCTGGCGTGGTGTTGTCATGGTTCTTCTATATGAAACGTCCAGATATTCCAGCTGCAATTAAAGCAAAGTCAGGTCTGATTATGTGTGTGCTTGAGAATAAATATGGCTTCGATAGTTTTAACGAAAAAGTGTTTGCTGGCGGATCACGCTTTATCGGCGGCAAGCTATGGAAGATTGGCGATGTGCAATTGATTGATGGTGTCATGGTCAACGGCACAGCTAATTTGATTGGCCGCCTCTCAAAAGTGATTCGTGGTTTGCAATCAGGGCTAATTTATCACTATGCGTTTGCCATGATTATTGGCGTATTTTTACTACTTACCTTATTCATGAAGGTTTAAATGACAAGCTTGCCTTTTCTTAGTCTTGCGATTTGGGTGCCTATCTTTGCAGGTATCTTAGTCTTACTTACTGGTGATGATAAACATGCATCATCCGCACGTTGGATTGCTTTGCTTGGCGCGCTTGCTGCCTTTGCAGTCACTGTTCCGCTATATACGGGCTTTAATTTTGCTGACGGTGGCTTCCAGTTCCAAGAAGGCTATAGTTGGATTCCTACCTTCAACATTCATTATCACTTAGGTGCTGACGGTATCGCAGTACCTTTGATTTTATTGACCAGCTTTACGACTATCTTGGTCGTCATAGCAGGCTGGGAAGTCATCCAAAAGCGTGTGGCGCAATACATGGCATCATTCCTGATTATGTCTGGGTTGATGATCGGTGTATTTAGCGCGCTAGATGCCATCCTTTACTACGTATTCTGGGAAGCGATGCTAATCCCAATGTTCTTGGTGATTGGTGTGTGGGGTGGTCCAAATCGCGTTTATGCGACGATTAAGTTTTTCCTCTACACCTTACTTGGTTCACTCTTGATGTTGGTGGCGTTCATTTACTTGTTCTACCAAACCAACAGTTTCGAAATCGTGGATTACTACCGCTTGCCGATGACATTGCAAGTACAAATTTTGGTGTTCTTGGCATTTTTTATGGCGTTCGCGGTGAAGATTCCAATGTGGCCAGTGCACACATGGTTGCCAGATGCCCACGTTGAAGCACCTACAGGTGGTTCAGTTGTGTTGGCAGCGATTGCCTTGAAGTTAGGTGGCTATAGCTTCTTACGCTTTGCCATGCCAATTGCGCCTGATGCGGCGCATTATTTAACAGGCTTCATGATTACGCTCTCACTCATCGCTGTGGTGTATATCGCTTTTGTGGCATTGGTTCAGCAAGACATGAAAAAGCTTATCGCTTACTCATCAATCTCCCATATGGGTTTTGTTACTTTAGGTTTCTTCTTATTTAACTCGATTGGCCTAGAAGGCTCTATCGTGCAGATGATCTCGCACGGGTTTATTTCTAGCGCGATGTTCTTAAGTGTTGGTGTGCTCTACGACCGTATGCATTCACGTCAAATTGCCGATTACGGTGGGGTAGTGAATACCATGCCTAAGTTCGCAGCCTTTGCCGTTCTATTTGCAATGGCGAATGCTGGCCTCCCAGGTACATCTGGTTTTGTAGGTGAGTTTATGGTGATTTTGGGCGCACTACAAAAGAACTTCTGGTTCGCTTTCTTGGCATCTACTACATTGATTTTGGGTGCGGCTTATACCTTGTGGATGGTGAAGCGAGTGTTCTTTGGAGAGGTTGCCAATGCACACGTGGCGGAATTAGTCGATCTGAATAAACGTGAGTTGTTGATCTTAAGCACACTGGCAATTTTAGTGATTGGCTTTGGTGTTTACCCTCAGCCGATTACAGAGATGACACATGCGACTGTGACCCAGTTCTTAGACCACATGGCAATCACAAAAATACCAGCAGGTTTATAAGGCGAGTTAATTCGTCGAATACGATTGGAAATATAGAAATATGAGTGGACTTCAAACGGATTTAATCGCAGCGCTACCAGAGCTCTTTGTGCTCTCGATGGCGATGTTCATTTTGATTGTGGATTTGTTTTTAAAGCCATCTAATCGTATCGCTATTTTCTTACTCACCCAAATCACTTTATTGGGTGCTGCATTCATCACGATTTCAACACATCACCCAAGTGTTTCTTATGCTTTCAGTAGCATGTTTGTGGATGATCCATTCGCTGATGTGATGAAGCTAATGATTTATCTCAGCACTTCACTTTTCTTGGTTTATACCCGCTCTTATATCACCTTGCGTGGCATGTTCCGCGGTGAGTTTTATGCACTTGTATTATTTGCGATGGCTGGCATGATGATTATGGTGTCAGGACAGCACTTCTTGACGCTCTACATGGGTTTAGAATTATTGTCCTTGTGCTTGTATGCTTTGGTGGCAATGGACCGTGACAATGCGCGTGCGACAGAGGCGGCGATGAAGTATTTTGTATTGGGTGCATTAGCTTCAGGCATGTTGCTTTACGGTATGTCCATGATGTACGGCGCAACTGGTAGCTTAAATATCTCTGAAGTAGCGAGTGCTTTATTAAATGGCTCGCAATATAAGCCAGTGTTAGTTCTTGGCACAGTGTTTATTGTCGCTGGCTTGGCATTTAAGTTGGGCGCAGTTCCATTCCAAATGTGGGTGCCAGATGTATATGAAGGTTCCCCAACGGCCGTGACCTTATTCATCGGATCTGTTACCAAGCTCGCCGCATTTGCTTTTGTGATTCGTATTCTGGCGCAAGGCTTGTATGTCTTAGCCATTGATTGGCATGGCATGCTGATGATTATGGCAGTGCTTTCTATCATCATTGGTAATATCACGGCTATTGCACAAACTAACCTTAAACGTATGCTCGCTTATTCAACCATCTCTCACGTTGGCTTCTTGTTGTTTGGTTTGATGAGCGCCAGTCTTAATGGTTACATTTCATCCATGTTCTACATCATTTCTTATGTGCTCATGACCTTGGCTGGTTTCGGTATGATTTTGTTGCTTTCACGCAAGGGTTTTGAGGCTGAGCAGTTAGATGATTTGAAGGGTCTTAATCAACGTAGCCCATGGTTTGCATTTATGATGCTTATTACCATGTTCTCAATGGCGGGTGTTCCACCAACATTGGGTTTCTATGCTAAATTCGCAGTGCTTCAAGCAGCCTTGCAAGCCGGCTTCTTATGGCTCGTTGTGTTTGCGGTATTGATGGCGGTCATCGGTGCTTTCTATTACTTACGTATTGTAAAACTCATGTATTTTGATGAGCCAACGGACCATACCCCAATTAATAATCCACCAGAAATGAACATGCTACTTAGCGTGAATGCATTAGGTTTGTTGGCGCTAGGCATTATGCCTCAACGTTTGATGGATATTTGTGCATATGCCATTGCACATAGTCTTCAATAGGCCATCAGCCAAATGACCAATCTTATTCTTTTATTATTAGCATTGGTCTTTGCTAATTCACCTTGGTTTTCAGAGCGCTTATTCTTTGTCATTCCTGTTAAGCATCAACCAAAAAATGTGGCTTGGTGTTTGTTCGAATTGCTTGTTTTGTACTTCATTCTTGGCTTTATTATTCGCTATGCCGAGCATGCAAGAATGGGCCAAGTTACTCCGCAGAAATGGGAGTTTTATGCCATTACTGCCTGTCTGTTTTTAGTCCTCGCTTTTCCTGGATTTATCTATCGTTTTTTCTGGAAGAAATAAATCAACAAGTATCCTGCAAGTCTTAGTTAAGGAAACATCAAATGAAGTTATATCCTTTGTTTAAAGTCATTTTGTTATGTTTTGTTATCGCACTTGCTTCCTGTACTTACACTACCAAGCTTGGTGAGAAGCTCATCCCCGATTCTGAATACAATACCTTAGTTGTAAAAGCTGACGCTGCTATGCAAGATGGGCAATGGGCTAAGGCTGCTGAGCTATATGAAAAAGCAGGGCAATTAAAACCAGACAGCTGGGACTTAAAGCTTAAGCAAGCGAAGGCATACCAAAATGATGGTAAGTTAGCGCAGGCGTTTAATACCTTCCAAATCATCATCGACGCAAAAAGTGGCATGAGCGATGTAAAGGATTCAATCCTTCAATCAGCAAAAGAAAGCCAGACAAAATTAGGTTTCAAAAACGAGGCTACAGTCACGCAAGTGGAAGAGGGGAAAGACCCGCAATCATCTTCAGATGAGATGCAAGTGGAAGAGGCGCTAACGCAAGAAGCGATTGAAGATATTCCGCCTATTCCAGAGCAGTCGTTGACAGTTGATGAAGTGATTCAAAGCCCGGAGCAAGTTGAGTCATTTGTGGTGGCAGAAGATAAACTCATTCTGGATGAAATAAATGCATGGGCGGACGCGTGGGGGTCTAAGAAGTTGGACGCTTATTTTGCGCATTATGTGGATGGCTTTGCTGGAGACATGGCTAATGCAAAAGCCTGGCAGTTGTCACGAAAGAATAAAATTCTGCACAGCAAGCAAATAAAAATCACTTTGTCGGAGATTAAAATCAAAAACCTTGAAAATTCAGTTGAGGTTGTTTTGAAGCAAACCTATGAATCTGGCAGTTATCAGGACGTGGGTCGCAAGACGCTAGAAATGATTAAAGTCAAAGGTCGCTGGCTGATTAAAAAAGAATTGTTTAAGTGAAAAATATGAAACAAGATGACCATCATTTAATCGAGGTTTGCATTTCATCTGAGTTGGTTTTGGATGGTGGCATAATGCGCGTTAAGAGAGACCAAGTGCGTTTGCCTAGTGGCAATCAAAGTCAGCGTGAGTTTATTTTGCATCCAGGCGCTGTGCTTATTATTCCGATACTTGAGAATGGCAATTTGCTACTTGAGCGTCAATTTCGCTATCCGCTGAATCGCGTTTTTGTTGAGCTCCCTGCAGGTAAGATTGATCCAGGTGAGGACATTCTGTTAACTGGACAGCGTGAGTTGTTGGAGGAGACAGGCTATACCGCGAAAGAGTGGATTTACCTTGGCTTGCAGCACCCATGTATCGGCTATTCTGATGAGGTAATTTACATGTTCCTCGCTAAGGGTCTTGAGGCGGGGGATGCGCATTGCGATGAAGATGAGGCTTTAGAACTTTTTGAATCGAGTTTGGATGATTGTCTCCAAATGGTCGCCACGCAGCAAATCACCGATGCTAAAACTGTCCTCGCATTAATGTATGTCGAGAAGTATTTGCAAGGCGTTTGGCCTGCCTTATCTTTAAACGAATCCCCTTAAAAAAACAGTGGCCGCAAAAGTCCTGATTGTAGGTTGTGGTGATTTAGGTCTTGAGCTGGCTCGCCAGCTGCAAATTCAAGATTTAATTCCGATTGGTTTACGCCGATCTTTCAATCTTGACGCTTCATTTGATTGCATCCAAGCTGATGTCACTGAGTCTTATTCACTTTCGGTTGTTTCAAGTTTAAATCCTGATTTTCTGGTTTACTGCGTCGCAGCGAGTGCGCAGACCGATGAAAATTATCGGCAGCATTATGTGGAAGGATTGCGTAATGTCCTAAACGCACTTGATGTTGCAATCAATCTCAAGCATGTGATTTTTGTCTCGAGTACGCGAATGTATGGACAAGCAACGGATGCCTTGCTCGATGAGAATGCCGTTCCTCAAGACATGGATTTTGGTGGGCTACGTTTGTTGGAGGCAGAAAACTTACTCAAGCAAGCTGGTAAATCTTGGACGCACTCCGCATTGAGGTTAACGGGCATTTATGGGCCGGGTCGAAATCGTATGCTGAACCTGGCTGCTAATCTATCTAATTGGCCAATACAAAATACCTGGTCTAACCGGATTCATCGCGATGATGCTGCAGCGTTTATTGTGCATTTAATTCAGATGGTTTTAGATGGGCAATCAGTGCAAGATTGCTATGTGGTGACCGATAGCTGTCCTGTATCTCAGTATGAAGTGTTGCATTGGATAGCGTCGCAAATGGGAATGGACGTTGGCACTGAAATTCCAGAAATCATTGGCGGCAAACGTATGTCGAATCAGCGCATATTATCGACGGGGTTTTCTTTGAAATTCCCTGATTACAAAGCGGGCTATTCCGCCATGCTCAACACTGCTTGAGAAGCTAAATCTACACTCGCCAGCAATTCGTCTAAATCTTGTTCTGTGGCAAATGGATTCATTAATGTCGTGCGTAACCAAGTGATGCCATGCAAGTCCACTTGGGTGATATGAAATGCGCCGCTTTCAATGATGTGCTGACGAATGTCGCTTTGGTGTTTGTTGGCTTGCGCTTGATTTGAATATTGTTTCAAATATCTAAAACACACAATATTCGTTTCAGGCGACATGAGTAATTCAAAATCAGTCTGTTTCTGAATCTTTTCTGCAAAGACTTTAGCTTTAGCAAAAGCTTCATCAATGAGCGCTCCCATGCCGTTTATTCCGTACAGAGAAAACGCTGCCCACAGCTTCAATGCCATCATGCGCTTGGTACATTCCAAGGTGCGATAGCTTAAGTTAAATACTTCGTCTTCGTGATTCTTGCCTTGGAATAAATATGAGGCATCTTGGCTAAAAGCAGCATAACTGTGTTCTTCGTTTTTGAATAACACGGCTGAAACTGCTGCTGGCATGTACATCAACTTATGCCCATCCCAAACCACTGAATTAGCGAGTTCAATTCCACTTAATTTTTTACGATGATTTTCTGACAGAAGCGCAGATGCCCCGTGTGCGCCATCGACATGAAACCAAAGGTCATATGCTTGGCAATATTCGCCAATCGCTTGTAGCGGGTCAATGCTGCCTGTGGGCGTGCATCCGGCATTGGCGACCACAGCGATGATGGTTTCACTGTTTTGTAAACAAGTTTGATGCGCGCTTTTAAGTGCATCAAACGCTAATCGCCCACTTTGGTCGGTTGCGATTTTAATCACGCTGTCTGTGCCTAATCCCATCACTCCAGCAGCACGTGATATAGAATAATGCGCATGTTCAGAAGCTAGTATGCGAAGCTTAGGCTGGGCTGAAATACCATCTTTCCAAATATTGGATGAGGTGTCTACTTTACTTGTACTGACTTGTCTTGCGACCAACAAAGCAGTGAGATTGGCTTGTGCGCCACCAGAGGTTAGCACGCCGCCAGCACAGCTCCAAGCGCGCTCATCAATCAAAGTGCATAACCAACGAATCACTTGGCGTTCTAGCATGGTCGCGCTCGGACCAGCTTCATAAACTGCCATCGCTTGATTGGTTAGCGCTGCTACTAAATCGCACAATGCTGCCATCGGTAATGGACAAGCAACCTGATGCCCCATGTTGTGCGGATGATGGATTGCTAGGCTGTTCGGCAGAATTTCTTGCGTGAGCTTTTCTAATAAGCCTTGTGGATTAATGGTGGACTTTTTAGGTAATGGTGCATCCCACTTGCTATCTTCAGCGCTTGGAATTTTCCAATTTAAAACCTTTGAAGCGCTAGTGATATTGGCTTCTAAATGGGCGGCTAATAAATCAATGAGCTGATGGCCTGTTTGGGCAAACTGCTCTGTATCGAACATGTCAGCGATGATGGGATTGAGATGCTTCATTTTAGCTGAGGCTTCTTGTTCTAAACCAGCCCGTCACGCTGATGCGTTCTCGTGTTGCTGGCAACACTTCATGCAAAAAATCGCTCGATAGAAACACGACCAAAGTCCCAGCTTGTGGGGTGATATCGATAAAGCGTTTCTCATCTTTTTTATCGAGGTACATTCTGAGCTGACCGCCGTCTTCAGAGTTCCAGTTTTCGTTCAGATACAAAATACAGCTGACTTTGCGTTCCTCTTTGCCGATAAATTGGTCGAGATGTTTTTGATAGCCAGCGCCTGGCGGATAAATCGCAAAGTGGCTTTCAAGCTCAAATAAGCCTAAGAAAAAAGCTTGGTTAATGGCTTGTTGAAGTTCATTCATGGCATTGAGATAGATCATCTCAGCTTCACTTTCCGCACTCGCTTCTATCCAATGAATAAAATCGCCACGTAGGGTTGAGTTTTCCACTTTGCTAATGCCAGTTTTCGCTTTGTGCATCTCGCCAGCGCTATGCAAAATTTTAGCTTGTGCTGCTAGGGAAGCAATCTCTTGAGGATTGATAAACTGCTCAACCACTGCATAACCTTGTTGTGCGATGTCCTTAATAATGGATGAGATATAATTTTGTAGGGCGGGGGATGACATGGTCTCCATTATAGCTTGATGTGGACTGAGCTTCATTTGCTTAATAGAGGTCAATGCGCTAGAATTCGCACCTCTTTTCAAAAGACAATAGGCGGTTAGCTCAGTTGGTTAGAGCGCTTGGTCGACATCCAAGAGGTCAGCAGTTCGAATCTGCTACTGCCTACCAATAACTATATAGGCCGCTTACGCGGCTTTTTATTGGCCGATAGTAAAGCTATGTCCTTGATAGATCTGGCTAACTATGACAAAATACGCCCCTAAATCCATAAAGCCGTTTTACGGCTTTTTTCATTATTAATTGGTCAAAAAAATATGCCTATTATTCGATTACCTGATGGCTCAGAGCGAAGCTTTGAAAATTCTGTAACGGTTGCTGATGTCGCTGCCAGTATCGGCGCTGGCTTAGCCCGTGCCGCTTTGGCTGGCAAGGTAAATGGAAATTTAGTCGATACCTCATTTTTGATTGAAGAGAATGCAGATTTAGCCATCATCACTGATCGTGATGCGGAGGGCGTGGATATCATCCGCCATTCAACTGCGCACTTATTGGCTTATGCAGTAAAAGAGTTGTTCCCGGATGCGCAAGTGACCATTGGTCCTGTCATTGATAACGGCTTCTATTATGACTTTTCTTATAAGCGCTCATTTACGCCAGAAGACTTAATTGCCATCGAAAAGAAAATGGCTGAGTTGGCCAAAAAAGATGAGCAAGTCACTCGTCAAGTATTGCCACGTGATGAAGCGGTGGCGTATTTCAAATCAATTAATGAGCATTACAAAGCGGAAATTATTGAGTCCATTCCTGCTGACCAAGATGTATCACTTTATACTGAAGGTGGTTTTACCGACCTTTGCCGAGGTCCGCACGTGCCTTCAACAGGCAAGTTAAAAGCGTTTAAATTAATGAAGCTTGCTGGCGCTTATTGGCGCGGTGATTCAAACAACGAAATGTTGCAACGTGTTTACGGTACCGCTTGGGCTAAAAAAGAAGATTTGGATGCTTACTTATTCCAGCTGGAAGAAGCTGAAAAGCGTGACCATCGTAAATTAGGTAAACAGCTTGATTACTTCCATATGCAAGAAGATGGTCCAGGTATGGTGTTCTGGCATCCGCGTGGCTGGTCGCTCTGGCAAGAGATTGAACAATACATGCGCGCTAAGTTTGTGGAGTACGGCTATCAAGAAGTACGTACACCAACGATTATGGATAGAACTCTCTGGGAAAAATCAGGCCACTGGGAAAACTACCGCGACAATATGTTCACGACGCATTCTGAAAACCGCGATTACGCAGTGAAGCCAATGAACTGCCCTGGCCATGTACAAATCTTTAATAGCGGTTTGCATAGCTACCGTGATTTGCCTTTGCGTTTGGCTGAGTTTGGTTCATGTCACCGTAACGAGCCTTCAGGCTCATTGCATGGTTTGATGCGCGTGCGCGGCTTTACGCAAGATGATGCGCATATTTTCTGTATGGAAAGCCAAATTGAAGAAGAGGTCGCGACCTTTATTCAAATGCTTTATAAAGTGTATGGCGATTTCGGCTTTAGCGATGTATTGGTTAAATTATCAACGCGCCCTGAAAAGCGTGTGGGTTCAGATGAAACATGGGATCAAGCTGAACAAGCCTTGGCTTCAGCGTTAACCCAAAATAACTTGGCATTTGATTTGCAGCCAGGCGAGGGGGCTTTCTACGGCCCTAAAATTGAATTTACCTTAAAAGATAGTCTTGGTCGCTTGTGGCAAGTGGGGACGATTCAATTGGACTTCAACTTGCCAGTGCGTTTAGGCGCTGAATATGTGGCTGAAGATAATTCACGCAAACACCCAGTGATGTTGCACCGAGCCATTGTTGGCTCGATGGAGCGTTTCATTGGTATCTTGATTGAAAACTATGCCGGTGCGATGCCAGTTTGGCTCGCGCCAGTGCAAGCAATGGTGCTCAATATTTCTGATGCGCAAGCTGAATACGTCACGCAAGTTGTTGCGGAATTGAAGAAAAATGGCTTTAGAGTTGCGTCGGACTTGAGAAATGAGAAGATTACCTATAAAATACGCGAACATAGCTTGCAGAAATTGCCTTATTTGCTAGTGGCAGGTGAGCGAGAAATGCAAAGCGGACAAGTGGCCGTGCGTACCAGAAAAGGCGAAGACCTAGGTTCTATGCCAGTGCAAGCGTTTATAGAACTCTTGCAAGGTGAGGTTAAAGCTAAAGGTAGCGCGGCTTAGCTTTTTTATAAAGACGCTCAATAGAGCGCGAAAATTTTGGAGAATTTGCGATAGCTCAAGACAAAGAAGTAAGAATCAACGGTGACATTACAGCACAAGAGATTCGTTTGGTAGGCGTGGATAATGAGCCACTCGGTATTGTTTCACTGAGTGAAGCGCTCGCTAAAGCGGAAGAGATTGATATCGATTTGGTAGAAATCGCACCGCAAGCAACCCCGCCAGTATGTCGTTTGATGGATTACGGTAAGTTTAAATATGCCGAAAGCAAACGTCAGCACGAAGCTCGTCTTAAGCAAAAGCAAGTTCAAGTAAAAGAAATTAAGTTCCGCCCCGGTACTGATGATGGCGATTACAACATCAAAGTGCGGAATATTATTAAGTTTATTCAAGATGGTGATAAGGCAAAGATTACTTTGCGTTTTAGAGGTCGTGAAATTACGCATCAAGAACTCGGCTTGGCCTTGTTGAAGCGTGTTGAAGCAGACTTAAAAGAGTATGCAGTGGTTGAGCAGTTCCCTAAGATGGAAGGCCGCCAAATGGTGATGGTGTTATCACCGCTTAAAAAGGCTAAGTAGTTTTAGCTTTAAAGAATACAAGCTCACGAAAGTGGGTTTTAAAGAAGTAGTACCAAGCTGTAGCGTCGCGGCCAAAGGCATGCCCGAACGCTCTTTTTAATGTTCCTTTAGGAGAAAAAAATGCCAAAAATGAAGACCAAGAGCAGCGCCAAAAAGCGCTTTAAGTTCTTAGGTAATGGCAAGGTAAAGCGTACTCATTCGCACCTTCGTCATATCCTGACTAAGAAGACCACCAAGCAAAAGCGTAAACTACGCGGCACGGCGATCATTTCCCCAACTGATGTCAAGCGCGTCCGCGCAATGATGCCAACACAATAAGGAGATAGATTATGCCTAGAGTCAAACGTGGTGTCATAGCTCGCGCTCGTCACAAAAAAGTTTTAAACGCTGCCAAGGGTTACCGCGGTCGTCGTAAAAACGTTTACCGTGTTGCCAAGCAAGCGGTAATGAAGGCTGGTCAATACGCTTATCGTGACCGTCGTCAAAAGAAACGTCAATTCCGTACATTGTGGATCGCGCGTATTAACGCTGGTTCACGTGAATGTGGTTTGACATACAGCCGTTTCATGAATGGTTTGAAGAAAGCCGCGATTGAAGTGGATCGTAAAGTATTAGCTGACTTAGCAGTGTTCGATAAACCAGCATTTGCAAAATTCGTTGAATTAGCAAAAGCTGGCCTCACAGCTTAGTTAGGGTAGTCAAAAAAAGGAGGCTTCTGGCCTCCTTTTTTTATTTAATCTTCGCCAAAACATGGCGAGAAAATTGACTTTAAAAATGATTTTGATCATTTTAATATTGGTCTGAACTATCAGTCTAAAACTAACAGTCTGAAAAATATACGGTCTAACAATATGCAAAATACCTCATTAGAGTCCTTGATTCCCGAAGCCGAGCGTGACTTTTCCGCTTGCGCCAATATCAACGATTTAGAACAAGCTAAGGCAAAATACCTCGGCAAGTCTGGTTCATTGACCGAAGCCATGAAGAGCTTGGGCAAGTTAAGCAATGAAGAGCGCCCAGCTGCTGGTGCAGCGATTAACGTCGTCAAGCAAGCGGTTGAAGCTTCATTAAAAGCGCGCCGTGACGCAATTTTGCTAGCTGAGCAAGAAAAACAATTGGCAGGCGAATCTTTAGATGTGACTTTACCAGCACGAGGTCAAGCTAAGGGCGGTTTGCATCCTGTTTCTTTAACACTTGCACGTGTTGAATCTCTCTTTCATTCGATTGGATTTGATGTGGCTGAAGGCCCTGAAATCGAGTCGGATTTTTATAATTTTACAGCGCTTAATATTCCTGATAACCATCCAGCACGTGCGATGCACGATACATTCTATGTGGATGCCGCAGATGGTAGTTTAGATTACGTGCTACGTACCCATACATCGCCTGTTCAAGTGCATTACATGCAAGATGCGATGAAAAATCAGACAGGCATGCCACTTAAGATTATTGCGCCAGGTCGCGTTTATCGTGTGGATTCAGATGCAACCCATTCGCCGATGTTCCATCAAGTGGAGGGTTTGTGGGTGGACGAGAATATTAGTTTCGCCAACTTAAAAGGCGTAGTGCAAGACTTCTTGCAACGTTTTTTTGAGCGTGATGACTTGCAAGTGCGCTTCCGTCCTTCATTCTTTCCGTTCACTGAACCATCTGCTGAGATGGACATGAGCTGGAATGGTGGTTGGCTGGAGATTGGCGGTTGCGGCATGGTGCACCCTGAAGTTTTTAAACACGTGGGTATTGATGCTGAAAAATACCGTGGTTTTGCGTTTGGTTTAGGCGTTGAGCGTTTGACCATGCTCCGCTATGGCGTAAACGATTTGCGTCATTTCTTTAATAACGATTTGCGCTTCTTGCAGCAGTTTGGGCGATAAATATGCAATTTTCTGAACAATGGTTACGTGAGTACACCAACCCTGCGATTGATACTGATGCATTAAGTCATTTGTTAACGATGGCTGGCTTGGAAGTTGAAGGCCTAGATGGCGTTGGAGCGGAGTTCACCAAAGTGGTGATTGCTGAAATTATCAGCGCAGAAAAGCATCCTGATGCGGATCGTTTACAACTGCTTAAAGTGAATATTGGCGCTTCTGAACCACTGCAAATCGTCTGTGGTGCAAGCAATGCCCGCGTTGGCATCAAAGCGCCATGTGCATTAGTTGGTGCTGTGTTGCCAGGCTTTGAAATCAAACAAGCTAAAGTGCGCGGCGTTGAGTCATTCGGCATGATGTGCTCTGAAAAAGAGCTGGGTTTGGCGGCTGAGAGTGCAGGTATTCTTGAGTTACCTGAAGATGCGCCTGTTGGCCAAGATATTCGAGAATTTCTTGGCTTAAACGACAAGTTATTTACGCTCAAATTAACGCCTAACCGTAGCGACTGTTTGAGTCTCGTTGGGATTGCGCGTGAAGTAGCCGCATTAACAGGTGCTGAATTGGCGCTTCCTAATGCTGAATCTGTTAAAGCTACAATCGCTGATAGCAAGGCTGTCAGCGTTGCTGATAAAGAGGCTTGTGCTATTTATTCAGGTCGTTTAGTGAAGGGTGTGAATGCGCAAGCACCAACACCTGCATGGATGGTGCGCCGATTAGAGCGTAGCGGTTTGCATAGCATTAGCGCCATTGTTAATATTACGAACTACGTATTGCTTGAACTTGGTCAGCCTATGCATGCGTTTGATGCGGCGAAATTGTCTGGCGATATCAATGTGCGCTGGGCAAGCCAAGGCGAAGAGATTGCTTTGCTTAACCAGCAAACAGTTAAGCTTGATAAAGATATGTTGGTGATTGCCGATAACAGTGGTGCGATTGCATTTGCTGGCGTGATGGGCGGGGCATCAACCGCCGTTTCAGAAAGCACACAAGATATTTTCTTAGAAAGCGCATTCTTCACCCCAGACACCATTGCAGGCAAAGGTCGTCGTTTCGGCATTAGTACGGATTCATCTTATCGTTTTGAGCGTGGTGTAGATTACGGTAGAACCTTGCAAGCGCTAGAACGTGCTACTGCACTTGTGCTTGAGATTTGCGGCGGTCAAGCAGGCCCTGTCACAGCGGTCAATGGCACATTGCCATTACGCGCGCCAACTAAACTCCGCATGGTGAAATTAAATTCAATTTTAGGTATTACGCTTGAAGAAAGCTTAGTCGCTAAATTTTTCGATCAGCTTGGCTTTGACTATGAATTAAAAGCAGGGGTGTTTGAAGTTTCACCGCCCAGCTATCGCTTTGATATTGAGCGTGAGGAAGATTTGATTGAAGAAATCGCACGCTTACATGGTTACGACAACATTCCTGCCATTGCCCCAGTGGCTGATTTGCGCATGTTGCCAGATTCTGAAGGCCGCGCTGCACGTCATGTATTCCAAGATACGCTTGTTGCTAATGATTACCAAGAAGTGGTGACTTATAGCTTTGTGGATGAAAGCTGGGAACGCGATTTATTGGCGAATGCTAATCCAATTAAGCTTAAGAACCCAATTGCGAGTAATTTAAGCGTGATGCGTTCATCTATTTGGGGTGGCTTGCTGGATGTGTTGGTTTACAACCTGAATCGTCAACAAACCCGTGTGCGCTTGTTCGAGATTGGCGCAACTTATCATCATGCCGCCAATAACACTTACGCTGAAACTACACGTATCTCTAGTTTGGCTTATGGAGATGCGGTGCCAGAGCAATGGAGTGAAGCGGCGCGCAGTGTGGATTTCTATGATGTAAAAGCCGATGTGGATACTTTAACATTCGGCCGTGCAGAATATGTAGCGGCTGAACACACAGCATTGCATCCAGGCCAAAGCGCAAAAGTAGTGCTGGATGGTAAAGCCATCGGTTGGATTGGCAAGTTACATCCAAAATGGCAACAGCATTATCAATTACCAAAAGGCGCTGTGTTATTTGAGCTTGATTTTGCGGCATTGCAACAACGCAAAGTACCAGCTTATTCGGAAGTTTCTAAATTCCCGCCAATTCGACGTGATATGGCCGTATTGGTTGATGAGAAGATTTCCGTGGGTGAATTGTTAAATGCAATGCAGGATGCAAATGTGGAATTTGTCACGGAAATTGGCTTGTTCGACGTTTATCGCGGCAAGGGAATTGCAGAAAATCAGAAGAGCTTAGCATTCTATGTGTTGATGCAAGATAACCAGAAATCATTGATCGATGCGGATGCCGATAAAGTAATGGCAAGCTTGCTGGATATTGTTGAGAAAAAGTTTGGTGCAGAATTAAGATAGTTACGAAAGTGGTTGTTAAAAAACATAAGTATTGTTAAATAATGTTAAATCATTGTATGATGGTGAAACATTATCAATAGTAATTTTGTAGATAATTCAAGAATGTAGTAAAGGATTGGGCATGACACTCACAAAAGCAGATATGGCAGAAATGTTATTCGACCAAGTTGGTTTGAATAAGCGTGAAGCTAAAGATATGGTTGAAGCGTTTTTCGAAGAGATTCGCGTGGCTTTGGAAACTGGCGATACTGTTAAGCTATCAGGCTTTGGCAACTTCGAATTGCGTAAAAAATCTGAGCGCCCTGGCCGCAATCCAAAAACAGGTGAAGAAATACCAATTACAGCACGTCGTGTTGTGACATTCCACGCCAGTCAAAAATTAAAGAGCAAGGTAGAGGAAACATATGGCGGAGCAAGCGCTTAATATCGAGCTTCCACCAATTCCAGCAAAACGCTATTTCACGATTGGTGAAGTCAGCGATTTATGCGGGGTAAAGCCGCACGTCTTGCGCTACTGGGAACAAGAATTTACCCAGTTAAGCCCCGTAAAGCGTCGTGGCAACCGTCGTTACTACCAACATCACGAAGTACTTCTTATTCGACGCATTCGCGCACTTTTGTATGATGATGGTTTTACCATTAGTGGCGCACGCAACCTACTTGATGCAAAAGGTCGTCTCAAGTCTGAAAAGAACAAACCTGCCGAAGGCGATGCAATTGAAGGTGTAAGCACTGTGCCATTGAGCCAAGACTCAAAAGCTGATGTGCAAAACTTGCGTGCCGAACTCGCTGAAATTTCAGCAATCTTAAAAGTCGATTAATTCTCTATTGCCCCAAAGTTTTTGGGCTTCGTAAGCACAGTGCTTTAAGCTATAATTCACGGCTTGCCGCATTAGCGGCAACCGGTTCGGGGCGTAGCGCAGCCTGGTAGCGTACTTGCATGGGGTGCAAGGGGTCGCAAGTTCAAATCTTGCCGTCCCGACCAATAAAATCAATAAGTTACAAATTATCTTAAATTTGTATATCTCACATAGCCTAAAAATACCCCCATTTATACCCCCATTAAATTTCATTAAATCTTAATTTGACTTTGTAATATATTTCAATGATTATTGAAATATGGAAACAAAATCTGTTGTCACTGTTCTTTCTGCGTTAGCGCAAGAGTCAAGGCTGTCTATATATCGATGCCTAGTTCAGGCAGGGGGGGCAGGGTTATCTGCTGGAAAGATTAGCGAGTTAACGCATATCTCTCCCTCATCTCTTTCATTTCATTTGAAAGAGTTAAGTCATGCTGGCTTGGTTTCTTCGAAAAACGAAAGTCGCTTCGTTATCTATAGTGCAAATTTTTCTGCTATGAATGATTTGTTGATTTATTTAACAGATAACTGCTGTGGCGGGACTCCATGTTTGCCAATCAATATTCACTTGTCTAAAAAGGTAGAGGGTTCTCTCTAATGGAAAATAAGATTTATAACGTTCTTGTTTTGTGTACTGGTAATTCAGCGAGAAGCATTATGGCTGAAGGGCTTCTGAATATTATGGGTAAAGGTAAATTTAAAGCATTCAGTGCAGGGAGTTCTCCAACTGGCAAGGTAAATCCCTTTGCGATTGAATTGCTAGACTCAATAGGTTACCCAACAAGTGATTTGAGAAGTAAAAGTTGGGATGAATTTAGTCAGGCTGATGCGCCCCATATGGATATTGTAATTACAGTATGCGACAACGCTGCTAGTGAGGTTTGTCCAATTTGGACGGGTTCGCCAATAACCGCGCATTGGGGATTTGAAGACCCTGCCGCAGTGCAAGGCACCGATGAGGAAAAAAAGGCGGCATTTAAGAAAATATTCCTACAAATAAGAAATAGAGTAGATGTTTTCTTGCAGTTGCCCATAGATAGGATGCATAAAACCTTGCTAAAAGATGAAATGACAAAAATTGGGAAGGGCGTTAAGTGAGTTTTTTTGAACGGTATCTATCCCTTTGGGTTTTTATTTGTATCCTCGTCGGCATCGCGCTAGGTAACAGTTTCCATTTCGTATTTGAATCCATCTCCAAAGTCGAGTTTGCGCACGTCAATATCCCAGTTGGGGTGCTTATATGGGTGATGGTAATTCCGATGTTGATGAAGATTGATTTTAAGGCGCTTGGAGAGGTTAAGAATCATTGGAAGGGGATAAGTGTTACCTTGTTTGTAAACTGGGCTATAAAACCCTTTTCTATGGCTTTCTTTGCTTGGTTATTCATCAAAAATATATTTATCGGTTACTTGCCTCCTAACATGGTCGATAGTTATGTTGCTGGTCTTATTCTGCTTGCTACAGCACCTTGTACTGCGATGGTGTTCGTTTGGAGTAAGTTGACTGATGGAGACCCATTGTTCACTCTTTCACAAGTTGCCTTAAATGATTTGATTATGGTTTTTGCTTTTGCGCCTATCGTTGCTTTGTTATTGGGTATGTCTTCAATTGTTATTCCTTGGGAAACACTAATTACCTCTGTTGGTTTGTATATTGTTATCCCTGTTTTAGTTGCGCAGATTGTAAGAAAAGCCTTGCTTTCCAAGGGGCAAGCCCATTTTGAGGGCTTTATTTCAAAAATAAGTACTTATTCAATATTGGCTTTACTGATGACTTTGGTGCTTTTATTTGCTTTCCAAGGTGAAGCCCTAATTACCCAGCCTCTTGTAATCTTTCTGATTGCTGTGCCAATTGTTATTCAGGTGGTAATGAATTCGTCATTGGCATATTGGATGAATAAAAAACTAGGTGAGAAGCATAATGTAGCCTGTCCATCTGCTTTGATTGGGGCTAGCAACTTCTTTGAATTGGCAGTTGCGACGGCAATTAGCATTTATGGCTTAAATTCAGGCGCGGCACTAGCGACGGTGGTTGGGGTTTTGATTGAGGTTCCACTAATGTTGTTAGTGGTTAATGCTGTAAATAAATCTAAAGGTTGGTATTCATCCAATTAACGTAATTTCGGTTTTAACGGAAGAATTTCCAGTTCTTTAAGAATCTTTACGATTAGTTTGGATGTTGCAATTTGAACGGTGGCACAAGGGCTTCTGCCAATCATTTCACCATTTTTATTGTAGATAACCAATCCTTCTTCTCTTATGTGCTTCAGGCACTCGATGTAGGTAGTCATAGAGTCAGCCAGCATTCGAATAAGCGTGTCATCAATAGGGTGGTAGTTCTTTAGATTGTTTTTCATATGGTCGACAGTACCCTCGCAGAAGGCTACATAGTCCCAAGCATCAGGGTTTTCAGACCACTCGGCAATATATGTTTGCCTGATTTTTGTTTCCGCGTCCATTTTTACCTACCCCCCTAATTATTTTTTCTCTCGTGGAAAATTCACCGACGCACTTGTTTGGGTTGTATTTCCCTATTTTTAAGTTCTTATTTATTGGATACGTTCATAGTCTTGAATCCAAGAGTTAGTAATATCGTTCTCTACAGACTGGTTTTGATTTGTTTTGAATTGATTTGTTTTGATTAAGGACTCGTTAGCATCCTGTCGAGGTGGTTGCGAGTTAGGCGCACTCATGGAACGCTTGTCATTAGTGATTTTTGCCCCTTTCTTACCGCCTTTACTCTGTTTTTCAAGTCTCGCATTCAATTGATTTCTGTATATCTCGATATCTATGCATTCATAGGAATTGCCTACGTGTTTAAGGAAAGATTTAACGTTGTCTGTGAATGCGCTATTTATTTGTTCAACTGGTACCCCGAAATACTTGGCAAGTTCTTCGTGATTGGAGGGTATGCTGTTATTAAGCCAACAATCGAGTTTTATGGTGTACAGCAACCCCCTTTCTTCCATTGTCATAAATTTGAACTCTCTGGTTGATAACGTTGTTGCCGCATACTCTTGGTATGCTGGTGGTTTTCTTAACATGACCATCTCCTATTAAAAGTTAAATTTGGAGGACGAAATTTTTTGGTCAATCCAGCCTTGTATATCCTCTTCACTCCATGCGACTGAACGTGAGCCAATAGATATATTTTTTGGAAAGGCGTTTTTTGAAATGAGAGAGTAGATGCTTGAACGTGATAAGCCTGTGTACTCTTTTACTGCTTTAAGTCTTAATAATTTGTTTGCCATTTTATGTTCCTCGTTAAGCCGAAATTGACTTGAGAAGAACGATAGCGATTTTTAATTAGAGTGTATTCCCGCAAAGATTGGTGAAGTTTTCGGGACTCTACTTCTTGAAGGGTGGGCGGAGTTTCCCAAATCTTTTTACTGCTAGGTCATAGTACTCGTTGACTAAAGTTTTACCCATGTGGAGTTTTTTCCCCACCATTTCAAACAGTTCTTCCCCGATTGGCTTATCAATATGCTTCGAAACTTCTATGTATACCAGCCTCATTTTGAATAGTCTTTTTCTTTGTGATTGTAGTTGTGTGCCTTTGGGGTGAGGTAGACCAAATACCTTTGGGTCATCCCATGACTTTGACTCATAGTCATTAACAACCCTATATCTAGATAGAAAGGCGCTTGCTAGCCAGTTGGGTGCTATTAAACCCGCAGATAAGCAACTGGCAACACTATCAATGAGTTTTCTACTGTCACCACTTAAAATGTTTTTCTTATTATTGTTGATTTCCTGCGCGACATACCATTGATTCGTTGGGGACTGATTGAACTCCTGTAATTCAATTGGAATTGCTTGTTCGACAGTCTGTGCTTCTTGGAGTGATGCTATCCATGGGTCAAAAGTATTCATATTTATCCTCTTTTCCCGAATGTCACAACTTTATTAGGCATAGAACTCAATAGACCAGTTAGATGATTGCCAAGAGAATTCCATGCAATTTCTTGTTGAGGTGCAAGCAACTGTCGTTGGTATGTTTTTTTCATTCGATTGGGTTCGGTGTGGTTAAGGCAAAGTTCTATAACGTCTGGTCTAATAAGAAGGTTGCCCATTATCGTCGCACCACTGCGCCTTAAGTCATGGGGTGTCCATTTACCGTTGCGAAGTTTTATCGCTTCCATATGTTTTGAACGGTTGCTTAATTGACCCTTGGCTAGCCTTTCATCCTCAAGTTGCCTGTCACCTATCTGTTTGGAAATGCTTTTAGGAGAAACATGGTCGGTGTCATTTGAATTTGGAAAAACCCATTTTTGAGATGATTTAATTGATTCCAGCGTCCTAAAGTGGGTGATTGCGAAGTCGGATAGGTAAATTCTATGTGCTTTCCCATTTTTGCTATTTTCTCTAGGGATAATCCACTCTCTCTTTTCTAAATTTATATGTGCCCATTCGGATTTAATTAGTTCACCGACACGACATAAGGTTGAAAGCATTATCCATACGGCGCACTCTGTGGACTTTAAGAAATTGCCACTGGGGAGTTTTTGCTTTAGTTCAATTAGTTCGTCATCATCAAGGAACCTATCCCTAATTACATCTTTGCCACCAATCCTTGCTTTCTTTATTGTTGCGCTGGGGTTACTCTCAACCAAACCTTGGTCTATAGCAAAGTCAAAGAATTGGCGTATTAGAGAAAAAATAACTTTAGCCATTCTCTTTACACCACGTTCTTGGACGAGGTTTATTGTTCTAATAATGTGTGATTTTTCTACATCCTCGACAGCCATTTCACCTATGTGAGGAATGACATCCTTAAAAAACATTCTCTCAACCTCTTTGCCACCGTCTTTGAAGTTTTTGAGATGTAACTTCTTCCAAGTTATAAAGAAGTCCTTAACGGTAACTCGTTCTTTGGCTTTAATTAGAGAGTCATGTAATTCAGCCTGTTCTCTGCGAATCTTTTCTTTTGAAATTGCCTTTTCTAGATTGGGGTTAATTCCCTTATCTAGTAAGGTTCTTGCCTCATTCCTTCTCCTTCGGATTTCTGCAAGGCTGGTGGTGGGGTAGACGCCTAGATGAAACTCTTTGGATTTTTTATTAAATGAGTAGCGGTAAATGAATGGAATGGATATCCCAGTTTTTGTTAAACGCACCTTTCCCCTAATCCCATCGGAGTCAAAAACGTTCTTACCATTATCTTGAGAAGTAAGAGAATCGAGTTCTTTGGTTGTTAGTTTACTCATAATACCCCCATCTATACCCCCAACTAAATGTTGGCTTTATGAGAATGATAATAAACTAACTTGGACTATGCAATATTTTAACCTAATGAAAATATTGAATATATTTATACATAAAAAGTTAATTTGGATTTACCGGAATTTATATTTACTTGCATGGGGTGCAAGGGGTCGCAAGTTCAAATCTTGCCGTCCCGACCAATAAAATCAATAAGTTGTGAAAATATCAAACCAGCCTAGTGCTGGTTTTTTTAATTGCAATAATTAAAAAAAGCTTCTTGCGTGTTGATTAAGCCTTTTTCTTCCGCTAACCCCCAAGACCTTACACATTTGTTTTCCTTGCCGCACCATTGGTAGCCAGCAGAAGGGATGCGACCATGTGCATCTTTGTCGTCACCAACCATTGTCTCCGGTTTGCCCTTGCAGGCCGAGAGGGTGCTGAATAAGATTGCGATTAAAATAAAACAAGGTTTATTCATTTATTTATTTATTCCAGTTGCCATAGCCTTTAAATTGCTCGAATACATCCTGCATCTCTTGCCCGCTTAAAATATGCGGCTCACCAATTTGAAGTGCGCGCCAATATTGCTCGCATAGTGTTTCCACTTCTTTTGCGATATCCAAGGCTTGTTGTAATGTTTTTCCGACGGTAATCATGCCGTGGTTCGCTAGCAGGCAGGCACGGCGTTCTTTGAGCGCTTCGATGGCATGGTCTGATAATGCCTGCGTGCCAAATAGTGCGTAAGTTGCACACCGAATAGTGTCGCCACCTGCGACCGCAATCATGTAATGAAATGGTGGGATGTCTTTGCGTAAACACGCTAGTGTTGTTGCAAACATGGAGTGAGTATGAATCACTGCGCCGACTTCTGGCTTGGCTTGATAGATGTCGCGATGAAAGCGCCATTCTGAGGATGGCTTGCCAGCGCTAAGCGCTTCTCCATGCATATTCATTTCTACCATATTGTTAGCGTTCATTTCATCAATGGGCATACCCGATGGCGTGATTAAAAAGCCATGGCCATGCCGCACGCTGGCATTTCCTGACGTGCCTTGGTTTAGTCCTAATGCTTGGAGTGCTAATGCGCTGTTAAGAAGTGCTTCACGAGACATGTTGTTCTCTTATTGGAATAGTTGTTTGAGCTTGTCAGGGGTCGTTACGCCGCGTTCGGTAATGATGCCCGTGACTAAACGTGCGGGCGTGACGTCAAACGCAGGGTTAAGTGCATGGCTATGCTTGGGCGTTACACGAACTGACTGAAGAGTGCCATCGCTGGCTAGCCCTGTCATGTAGCTGACTTCATCTGCATCGCGCATTTCAATTTCAATATCGCTCAGACCATCTTGTATCGTCCAGTCAATGGTAGGTGATGGCACGGCTGCGTAGAAAGGCACTTTATTATCATAGGCTGCAAGTGCTTTGAGATAGGTGCCAATCTTGTTGCAAACATCCCCTGTACTTGTTACGCGGTCTGCGCCAACAATCACCATGTCCACTTGACCAAGTTGCATCAGGTGGCCGCCTGCATTGTCGCTGATGACGGTGTGCGGAACGCCATGCTTGCCTAGCTCCCATGCTGTGAGGCTTGCACCTTGGTTGCGTGGGCGTGTCTCGTCTACCCAAACATGGACATTCATGCCTGCATCATGTGCTGTGTAAATAGGCGCTAAAGCAGTGCCCCAGTCTACGGTAGCGAGCCAGCCAGCATTGCAATGGGTTAGGATATTAAAAGTCTTTTTTGTGTTTTTTGCGGATGCTGCGTGTATAAGGCTTAAGCCATGCTGGCCGATTGCATGGTTGATTTGCACATCTTCATCACAAATCAATGCAGCTTCGTGCCAAGCCGCCACATTACGTGCCTCAAGAGGGAGTTCAGCTAATATTTGCTGCATGCGATTGACGGCCCAGCGTAAATTCACCGCTGTTGGTCGGCTTTGCAATAACGCATTTGCGGAATCTTCGATATGCATATTGCTAGCATTTTCTTGCACCGCAAGTGCCATTCCGTAAGCAGCTGCCGCACCAATTAAAGGCGCACCTCTTACCTGCATGGTTTTAATTGCAATGATCATTTCATTGAGGCTCGCTAATTCTTTGACTTCGAAACGATGTGGAAGGATGGTTTGATCGATAATGCCGACAGAAAAAATTGCATCACTTTTGGGCGAGCCCGCACCAGTAATAGGCCAGATAGTTCGGTAGACTTTTTCGTCAATTTTCAAGTGAAATTTCCTTAAATATTTATTATTTTTTTTAATATAGTTCTTGCATTTTTTTGCGGCTTAAAAACACTCAAAACCTATCCACAAAAACTGTGGATAAAACTGTGGATACCTGTGACTTAAAAGTGTAACTTGCGATTCTGTATAGGTTTTTTTAAAACGCTCAATTTTTAATCTCTTATTTTTATTATTAAAAACAATTAGTTACTATGCCCGCATTGATTCTTAAGGACATTTAAGAATTGTTAATGTATTACATTAGGTCGTGTGAATAACTTTGACAAATTTGGCAAAATTTCCAGTGCGTTGTTCGTAGTAATTTCAGTCACTTGCGAGTGGTTTATATGCCTTAATGAGGCGATAATTTGTGAAATTTTTAACAATTGATCTGGGCTGTTTCTTTTG
>JBJOIS010000012.1:0-43259 GCA_046047035.1 Pseudomonadota bacterium | reverse complement strand
GCGAAAAACCATTTGATAGTTTGAATTATTAATGACACAGCCTCAAAAGAATAAGCGTATCGAAATTCAGACAACTGCGGACGACCATCGTATCGCTAAATTAGCTGCCTTAGCGATTGGATTGCACCTGCTTGAAGCGGTGATGCCATCCCCATTGCCTGGCGTTAAACCGGGCCTTGCGAATATCGTCACCTTGTTTGTGCTCTATCGCTTTGATTTCGCTACCGCTGCTTGGGTGAGTTTGCTGCGCGTATTTGCCAGTAGTTTGTTGTTAGGAAATTTTTTATCGCCAACATTTGCACTGAGCTTGTCAGGCGCTCTATTAAGTTTGGCCGTGCTTTTTTTTGCACAACATCTTCCGCGTCGTTATTTTAGTGCGGTGACTTTAAGCATCTTAGCCGCATTTGCACACATGGCTGGGCAACTCTTAGTGGTGCGCGTTTGGCTCATTCCACAATCTGGCGTTGCCTATTTAATACCCATTTTTATGGCTGCGGCTTTAGTGTTTGGTGTAGTGAATGGTTTGCTGACCAACTATTTATTAAGGATTAATCCGGCTAAGATTGATGAAGCTGAAGGGTAAATAAGGCTTTATGTTAAAATACATGTAATATTTCTTGGCGCTATATTTGAGTGGTACAGGAGGCTGGCAGTGAGCAAATTTATACGTGTTTTATTATGGAGTTTTGCGCTCACTTTAGCCTTGTCTGCTTGTGGCATTAAGGGTCCTTTATATATTCCTGAGAAAAAATATCCGCAAAATGCGAGTACGCCACAAACTGAAGCGTACGCTCAATTGCACCAACTAATAGTTAATTCTTGAGTATTTCCATGCAACCATTTCAAATGAAAAACGGCGAACTTCACGCCGAAAATTTCCCTTTAAGTAAAATTGCCGCTGAGTTTGGTACACCCACTTACGTCTACTCAAAAGAAGCGCTCACTTCCGCCTTTATGCGCTTCGATGCAGGATTTGAAGGCACGGATCATTTGGTTTGTTTTGCTGTAAAGTCTAATCCTAGCTTAGCGATTTTGAGCCTGTTTGCAAAATTGGGCGCGGGCTTTGATATTGTTTCTGGTGGCGAATTAGCCCGTGTCATTGCTGCTGGTGGTGACGCATCTAAAGTGGTGTTTTCGGGTGTAGGTAAAACTGAAGCCGAAATGCGTAGCGCATTAGAAGCAGGGATTTTTTGCTTTAACGTGGAATCAGCAAGCGAGTTGGAACGCCTAAATTCTGTGGCTGGTAGTATGAATAAAATCGCACCAGTTTCATTACGTGTTAATCCGAACGTGGACGCAAAAACTCACCCGTATATTTCGACGGGCCTGAAAAATAACAAGTTTGGTGTCGCTTATGAAGATGCCTTAAGCCTTTATAAAACAGCTGCAAAAATGCCGAATATTGATATTCATGGTGTGGATTGTCATATTGGTTCTCAGCTCACTGAACTCTCACCTTTCTTGGATGCTTTAGATCGCGTGTTGGCACTGGTAGACCAGCTTGAGGCGGCTGGTATTCCGATCCGTCATATTGATGCAGGTGGCGGCATTGGTATTTGTTATGTGGATGAAACGCCGCCAGATTTTTCTGAGTACGCAAAAGCCATGCGCCAAAAAATGGCTGGGCGTAAAGTAAAACTAGTGTTTGAACCAGGTCGCGCCTTGGTCGGTAATGCAGGCGCATTGCTGACTAAAGTGGAGTATCTCAAACATACTGAGGCTAAAAACTTTGCCATTGTAGATGCCGCGATGAATGATTTAATGCGTCCAGCTTTGTATGATGCATATCACGATATTGTTGCAGTGAAACAAGCTAATACAAACGCACAAGTTTATGAAATTGTTGGTCCGGTCTGCGAAAGTGGCGACTTTTTAGGCCATGACCGCAATCTCGCTTTGGCGCAAGATGATTTGTTGGCAGTATTGTCAGCAGGTGCTTATGGCATGAGCATGAGTTCTAATTACAACACACGCCCACGAGCAACTGAAGTGATGGTGGATGGTGATAAAGTGTATGAAATTCGTAAACGTGAACAGATTGCGGACTTGTTTGCGTTAGAGCGAGTGATTAATTAAAGATAAATCTTACGTGCTTGGAGTTGGGTGGTCTCCCACCCCAAGTGCGCGTAGTAACCCAGTGCAGATTTATTTTCAGTATCTACTAATAGCTGCGCCCTAGTTGCGCCTTTGCCTTTTGCCCAAATTAAAGCTGCCTCTAAAAGCGCTTTTCCGACACCTTCACCCCTATAAGCTTCTGCAATCACCATATCTTCAACCCATGCGGATGGACTTCCTTGTGCAGTTGAGATGACGAGTTGAGCGCTGACCATGCCAATGACTTGGCCTTCTTGATTTTTAGCCACTTTGATGACACCGCTCTCAGGGGTATTGATGAGTAGCGTTAATCCTTTTGTTTGTTTTGTGACATCAACTTGAAAATCTGCTTCGATTTGAAACAAAGTCGATAGCAATGCGATGAGTGCAGGAATGTCGTGAATTCCAGCGTTCTCAATGGAGATGTTTGACTTCATTTGTACTCAAGTGAGGTGCTTAGTCAAAAATTACTGTCTTATTCGCATAAGGCAAAATGCGATTTTCGATGTGCCATCGTACTGCACGAGATAACACGATACGCTCTAAATCACGTCCTTTTTGAATCAGGTCTTCCACTTGGTCGCGGTGTGAAATGCGGTCAATATCTTGTTCGATAATGGGGCCCTCATCCAATACTTCTGTCACGTAATGGCTCGTTGCGCCAATTAGTTTTACACCACGCTCAAAAGCGCGGTGATATGGACGTGCGCCGATAAATGCTGGCAGGAATGAATGATGAATATTGATGATGCGTTGTGGATAACGTTTCACAAAGTCAGCTGAAAGAATTTGCATGTAGCGGGCAAGCACAATTAGATCGACTTCTGCGGCATCAAATAAGGCGAACTGTTTCGCTTCAGCTTCAGCTTTATTATCTTTAGTGACCACAATGTGATGGAATGGAATCCCGTAGAATTCAGCTAATCGTGCGGTATCGAGATGGTTGCTTATAATCATCGCGATATCGCAAGCGAGTTCGCCGCCTTGATGGCGATGTAGTAAGTCTGCTAAGCAATGGTCATATTGCGACACCATAATTGCTAAGCGTGGACGTTTTTGCGCAAGTTTAAGTTGCCATTCCATTTTGAAGCGTGAGGCGATATCTGCAAAATGTTCCGCGAAGTTATCTGCATTGATTTTTGAGCCATTTAAGTCCCACTCTACACGCATTAAGAACAGGTTGTTTTCAGCATCTTGGTGCTGGTCCGCATGCAAAATATTCGCGTCGTGTTGCAATAAGAAATCAGCAATTGCCGCAACAATGCCCTTTTGGTCTGGGCAGGTAACAAGCAATGTGGCTGTATTTTTAATGGTGGTCATAAAAAGTGTGGCGCAAATGCGCGCGGCTTTATAAGTAAAGACGCCATTATACCAAGATAAGTCGCGACTGAATAAGTGCATCGCTGCCAAGGTTGTGGTATCTTTTAAGAGCGGTATTTAAGGACATTTTTTAGCAATTTTAAGAGCAATTAGACCCAGTGAAAAAACAATTACCCTATTTCGTTTTATTTTTTGTGCTGCCAGTGGTGGCTATGCTTGCATGGTGGGGCCTATTCTCGAGCGCGAGTTTAGAAATTGGCACATCCCCTGCCTATGATTATGTCTATCTGGACGCCGAAGGCCCATATTCAAAACTTAGTAGCAAACAGAATGAAGTATTGTTTTATATGAAGCAGCAGAATATTGCACACGGAGCGGCAATTGCTATTGTGCTTACTGATCCGCGTACCACTTCTTATAAGGCATTATTGGCGCGCGCTGGCTTTGTGGTTGACCACGCAGTTGAAGTAAAAGAGCCATTGAAGTTAGGCCATATTGACCCACAAAAAGTGGCGATTGCCCAAATCAAAGCGCATCCATTATTGGCTTACGGCAAAACTTACTCTGTATTGCTCGATTACTGCAAAAAACAGAATATGAAGTTACAACTTCCTACAGTTGAGATTTTCGACCACAGCGTTCTGCGTGTTGAAATGCCTTTAGAAGGTAAAGTTGGCGCTTAATTGTTTTCAATACCCCCGATTTATTTAGGTTTTTATTTATGGATATCTTACTCGCTAATCCCCGCGGTTTTTGTGCTGGGGTTGACCGCGCGATTATCATCGTTGAGCAAGCGCTAGAGAAGTTTGGGGCACCAATTTATGTACGCCATGAAGTCGTTCATAATAAATTTGTGGTCGATGAACTTAAGCTCAAGGGCGCTATATTTATTGATGAGCTAAAAGATGTGCCTGCTGGTAATACCGTCATATTTAGCGCACATGGCGTTTCTAAAGATGTGCGTGCAGAGGCTGAATCCATGGGCTTGCAAGTGTTTGATGCGACTTGTCCACTGGTGACTAAAGTGCATATCGAAGTGGCAAAAATGCGTGCGGCGGATAAAGAAATCGTAATGATTGGTCACAAGGGGCACCCAGAAGTCGAAGGCACCATGGGACAATCTGAGGGCGGTATGTATTTGGTCGAGTCACCAGAAGATGTTGCTAGCCTTGAAGTGAACAATCCAAGTCAATTAGCTTATGTGACCCAAACTACGCTCTCAATTGATGATGCAGCGGCCATCGTTGCAGCATTAAAACAAAAATTCCCTGAAATTAGCGCGCCAAAAAGTGATTCGATTTGTTATGCCACTCAAAACCGTCAAGATGCGGTCAAGGTGCTCGCTAAAGATTGTGATTTAGTGATTGTTGTTGGCTCACCAAACAGCTCAAACTCCAACCGGTTAAGAGAAGTAGCTCAAAATCAAGGGGTGGAGTCTTACATGGTCGATAACGCGAGCTATATTGATGCTGCTTGGGTAGGTGGCAAAAAGCGCATAGGCGTATCTGCGGGTGCCTCAGCTCCGGAGGTGTTGGTTAAAGAGGTGATTGATAAACTTCAAGCACTCACAAATGCCGAGGTCACGGAATTGCAAGGCGTCGTTGAGAACGTAGTGTTTCAACTCCCTAAAAATCTTAAAGAGGCTTAGTGTCAAAATAAAAAAGAAGGGGCGCATATAGCGCCCCTTCTTTTTTAGTGATTTAAATTTTTCTGAACTGCTTTGGGTGTTTTTCGATATAAAAAGACAGTCCCGTAATGCCAGCACAAGCAATCATGCCTATCGCGATACTCAACATACCAAGAGTGCTCATGTTATTTCTTTAAGTTATCAAGGCTACAAGTTGTGTCTGGATTAAGTGCCAAAGTTAAGAAGCCGCCCGCCAAACCAATGTAGATGAAGAAGGTTTCAGGACTAAAGCGACCAACTACAATCGCCATAAATAAAGATAATGCAGCTAAAAGATAAGCAGATGCCTTAGTTTTAAAGCCAAGGAACAAAGCAGCGCCGCCGAGTAGTTCAATTAAAATAAGTAACGGGGCAAAGTTCTCGCCCAGGCCTACTTGGCCTAGTACTTGTTTGTATTGCGCATAACCTTCTGGGCTAGATTGAATAGCGATAAGCTTTAAAATCACCACGCCAAGAAAAGTCGATGCTAAAAGAATACGGCCTAATGCACTTAAATATTTGTTCATGAAAAATACCTTCAAAAAGAATTTGTGCTCAAAGTATAACCCAGCAAGCTATGTAAGAGAACACGTAGGGCGAGAATAGGCCCTGTAAGTTGATGACTTAATTTGCCGATGTATCAAGGCTTGGGTAGAATACGCGACTGAGATTATTTAGTGATTATTTGGTTTTTTTGATTCACGATTTGTTAACTTTTAGGAATTGACTTATATGTCTAAAATTATTTTTAAAGCGGGCGAAGCAACCGTTTTTTCAGAAGGTAAAGATGTTACCGCTGCAATGCCAGAAATTTTAATCGGTGCAGTTGATGGTCCGGTAGGTACCGCATTCGCAAATATGATGGCACAAAGCAAAGGCCATACAGCGATGTTTGCAGTACGTGATATCAACCAATTGGTGCGCCCGGCAACGATGATGGTGCCAAAAGTTACTTTGAAAGATAGCATTAATATTGAACTATTTGGTGGTGTAGTACAAGCTGCAACTGCTGATGCGATCTTGGACTGTGTCATCGAAGGTATTATTCCTAAAGACCAAGTAAACGATTTATGTATCGTTAGCTTAGTATGGGTTGATCCAGGCTGCGCAGCTTTGGCTAAAGAAGGTAAATTGGACAAAGCTGACATGTACAAAAATAACTACGAAGCAACTAAATTGGCCATTAAACGTGCATTGAACGACGAGCCAACGATTGATGAGTTGATTAAAAACCGCCATACAATTAAACACTGCATGTGGGAAGAAAGCTGGGGCGAGATTTAATTCGCTTTAGGTACCTAAATTAAAAAAGCAGCCAATTGGCTGCTTTTTTATTGTCTTAATTCTTAGGTTTGAAATTCTCATTCGGTGGTAGTCGCATGATTTTATCAATGACCAATCTTGCTATTGCCCATGCCTTGTCTTCACGCATCATTTCTAGCTCTTGCTCATCGTAAGGCATGTACCGGCCACCATGCGTGAGTGAATATCTCACCGAGTTTTCGACATTGGTGTAGGCAAGCATTACATCTTGTATGCGTTCATCTTTAAACCGGTAAAGTGATGGCATAATTAATTCGGAAATATAAAAGTTAACGTTTTAAGTTTAGCAAAATATTTCGCACTGGTGTTGGGAGTGCGGCACCAATCGCATCTTCAATGGGTAGCCAAATCATATTAGGCATATTGGCCTGCCGTGGCTGATTGGCGACTTGTAATGGTTGAGGCACGATTTCTAACTTAAAGTGCGTAAATACATGCTGAATGCTCTCTAATGGCTCTTCGGCTTCTACTTCTAGGCCAAATCTTCGCAAGGCCACTTCGCTAGCGATATCTTGCATGCTGATTTCAGGCAGGCACCACAAGCCACCCCAAATGCCACTGGATGGACGTTTTTCTAACATCACTTCATTGCCATCTAAAATCAATAGCATGGTAGTTTGTTTTTGTGGGATGGCTTTTTTAGGCTTAGGAGTTGGTAATTCTTTTGTTTTATTTTTAGCAAGTGCAAGACAACTTGCTTTGAGCGGGCATCGATCACATTTGGGCTTGGTTCGCGTGCAGACAGTCGCGCCCAAATCCATTAAGCCTTGCGTATAGGCAACCATGTCTTGCTCTGGTACTAGGGACTCAGCGAGCAACCATAATTGCTTCTCGATTTTAGGGGCACTTGTCCAGCCTTCAATTAGAAAGTGCCTCGCTAATACTCGTTTCACATTCCCATCTAAAATGGTTTGGTTTTGCTCAAAAGCAAAAGATGCAATTGCTGCGGCGGTCGATCGGCCGATACCAGAAAGCGTTTGGATTTTCTCAAAGTCCTGCGGAAATTTACCATCATATTCATCTATGATGGTTTGCGCGGCATTGTGTAAATTGCGTGCGCGAGAGTAGTAGCCTAGACCACTCCAATGCTGTAAAACTTCTTCTTGAGTAGCATTGGCGAGGCGCGCAATGTTTGGAAAGCGGGCCATGAATTTGGCGTAGTAGCCAATCACGGCGGTCACTTGTGTTTGCTGCAACATGATTTCTGACACCCAAATCGCGTAAGGATCTTGGGTGTTTTGCCAGGGCAAATCATGTCGGCCATGAATCTTCTGCCAGGCAATTAATCGCGATGAAAATTCAGCAGATTGTGAATTGATTTGCTTATCTTTCATCTCTAAATCAAGCGCAAAAAATCGACGATTTACCAAAAGTAAGAGATGACGGCTACGCCGAGCGCGATCCGATACCAAGCAAAGATTTTGAAATCATGCCCTGCAACATAGCGAATTAAGGTTTTGATCGCGACTAATGCTGATACAAACGCAGCAATAAAACCGACTAAAAACAATCCTGCATCATCTACACTTAGCAGGTCTCGGTTTTTAAGTAAGTCATAACCCGTTGCTGCGAACATCACAGGAATTGCCAAAAAGAACGAGAATTCAGTGGCGACTTGGCGTGATAAACCGAAAGACATCCCACCCAAAATCGTTGCACCAGATCGTGAAACCCCAGGAATCAAGGCAAGTGCTTGGGCACAACCAATTTTAAATGCATCCAGCACTGTCATCGATTCGATATTAGAAATTTTGGATTTAAGGGACAGCTTTTCGATAAATAAAATGACTAAGCCGCCAAAAATCAGCGCAATCGCGACTGGGACCGGCTTAAATAGGACTTCTTTGATCTGGTGGTGGAACTTGAGGCCCAAAATAGCGAGCGGTAAAAACCCAGCCAAGAGTTGCAGGACAAAGCGCTGTGCTTGTACATCACTTTTTAAGGTGCGGACAACTTTAAAAAGCCTTGCATGGTAAAGCCAGCAGACCGATAAAATAGAACCAAGCTGAATCACGATCTCAAAAACATCGCGTTTTTCTTTGTCTAAAAAATTAATCAGGTCGCCAACGATAATGAGATGCCCAGTACTGCTGATAGGCAAAAACTCTGTTGCGCCCTCTACCAAGCCTAATAGTAAGGCTTTTAATAATAAGCTTAAATCCATCACGGCCCTTTAGTTACAATCTTGAATTAAAACTTCTCTTCAGGTCTTAAGTAGCGCCACTCACCCATCGGCAGTTTACCTAAAGTAACACTGCCAATGCGGATGCGTTTTAGGCCAAGCACTTTCAATCCGACCAATTCGCACATGCGACGAATTTGGCGTTTGCGACCCTCGCGCAACACAAAGCGAAGTTGGTCTTCGTTTTGCCAAGACACTTTTGCTGGTTTCAATTTCACGCCGTCAAGAGAGAGTCCATGGTTGAGAAGATCTAAATTGTTATACGATAAATCTCCTTCAACCCGCACTAGGTATTCCTTCTCAACAGTTGAATCCTCGCCAATTAAATGACGGGCCACACGGCCATCTTGGGTGAGAACTAATAGGCCTGTAGAATCAATATCCAAGCGGCCTGCAGGAGCTAAGCCTTTTAAAAAACCACGTTGAAACTCTCTCGGTTGTGAGTGATGCAGTAATGGGTCATCTTTCCATTGATTATCTGGATGAATTAGCACAATCGCAGGGTCATAACCATCTTCTGCTTGGCCAGAAACATAGCCAATTGGCTTGTTAAGGATAATCGTCACGATTTCGGATTGGTGCTTTTCAGCATCTTTGCTGATTTCAATCTTTGCATTCATTGCCACGCGACTGCCTAGCTCATCAACAATTCGGCCATCTACTCTTACCCAGCCATTCGTAATCCACTCATCAGCTTCGCGACGTGAGCAAAAACCAAGCTCTGCCATGCGTTTTGAAAGGCGCGGAAAATCAGGATTGCTCGGTAAAGGTTTGGGGGCAAACATCGGATTGCTGGCGCGGTCATTATTGAAATCACCCACCTCAAAACCATCGCGCATTTTGCCACCACGGCGCGGTGTGTCGCGACCGGTGTCATCCAAGGTTGGACGTGCTTGTTGAGGGCGCGGTGCTTCATCGCGCAATCTGCCATCGTAACGGTGATTACGTTGCGAAGCTTTTGATTGAGGATTTTCAGCATGATCTGGTGCGCTAGTCTCAATACGTTCAGTCACGGGCTCAGCTTGCGGCCGCACAATCGGTTTTGGCGCAACGGTTCGGTCACGTTTGCTTGGGTCGGTGCGGCGAACAGGCGCTTTGCTTGCTGTTGGGTTAGCGCTGCCTGACGGTTTTTTTGAGAGTTTTATGGTAGTCAAAATGGATGCCAAAAGTTTGATTTATATGATGTTGCGTATTATACGCTCTAACAAAACTTGCTTGGCTAACCGACGCATAAATTAGCCAATAAAAAACCCCACAGTTTTTGCTGTGGGGTTGTTCAGTTCGCAAGGCCGTTTAAACCTTGTGGTAAACCTCACTGCCTTTTTTTACAAACTCAATGGCTTTTTCTTGCATGCCTTTATTGAGTGCTTCTTGTTCATCCACGCCTAGCTTGTCTGCATAGTCACGTACATCTTGCGTGATTTTCATTGAGCAGAAATGTGGGCCGCACATTGAACAGAAGTGGGCTTGTTTTGCACCTTCTTGTGGCAACGTTTCATCGTGGAATTCCTTAGCTTTTTCAGGATCAAGACCAAGATTAAATTGGTCATCCCAGCGGAACTCAAAACGTGCTTTTGATAGTGCATTGTCACGAATTTGTGCGCCTGGATGGCCTTTCGCCAAGTCAGCTGCATGCGCTGCAATTTTGTAGGTGATAATGCCGACGCGCACATCCTCTTTGTCTGGTAAGCCAAGATGCTCTTTTGGCGTTACGTAACAAAGCATTGCACATCCATACCAGCCAATCATGGCTGCACCAATCCCTGAAGTGATGTGATCATAACCAGGCGCGATGTCTGTGGTTAATGGTCCTAATGTGTAGAAAGGAGCTTCGCCGCAGTGCTCAAGTTGTAAGTCCATGTTTTCTTTAATGAGGTGCATAGGTACATGGCCTGGGCCTTCAATCATGCACTGTACATCGTGTTTCCAGGCGATTTGTGTCAGCTCACCTAGTGTTTTGAGTTCAGCGAATTGTGCTTCGTCGTTTGCGTCGTAGATTGAGCCTGGGCGTAAACCATCGCCCAATGAGAAGCTCACGTCATAGGCTTTCATGATTTCGCAGATGTCTTCGAAGTGTTCATAAAGGAATGATTCTTTATGATGGGCTAAACACCATTTGGCCATGATAGAGCCGCCGCGAGACACAATGCCCGTCATGCGTTTTGCGGTCATTGGGATATATGCCAAACGAACGCCCGCATGAATAGTGAAGTAGTCCACACCTTGCTCTGCTTGCTCAATCAATGTGTCGCGGAAAATTTCCCATGTGAGGTCTTCGGCTTTGCCGTTTACTTTTTCAAGTGCTTGGTAGATAGGCACCGTGCCGATAGGTACTGGGCTGTTGCGGATAATCCATTCGCGTGTTTCGTGGATGTTTTTACCTGTTGATAAATCCATCACGGTATCGCCGCCCCAACGTGTACCCCATACCATTTTTTCAACTTCTTCTGAAATTGAAGAGCCTAGCGCTGAGTTGCCGATGTTGGCGTTAATTTTCACCAAGAAATTACGGCCAATAATCATCGGCTCAATTTCAGGGTGGTTAATATTCATTGGAATAATTGCACGGCCGCGTGCAACTTCATCGCGCACAAATTCTGGTGTTATCACTTTTGGAATGCTCGCGCCGAAGTCATGGCCTTTATGCTGCGTTTGTAGCAAATCACTCATGTTCTCACGGCGTTGATTTTCACGAATCGCGATGTATTCCATTTCTGGTGTGATGATGCCTTTGCGTGCATAGTGCATTTGGCTCACGTTCATGCCCGCTTTAGCACGGCGAGGTTGGCGTGATAGGTTAAAGCGCATTTCAGCGAGTGCTGGGTCGTTTTTGCGTTCCACACCAAATGCTGAACTTGGGCCGTCTAGTTGCTCAGTATCGTTGCGCTCTTCAATCCATTTAGCGCGCATAGCTGGCAAGCCATTACGAATATCGATTTTAACGCTTGGGTCTGTGTAAGGGCCTGAAGTGTCGTACACCATGACTGGTGGGTTTTTTTCAGCACCAAAAGCAGATGGTGTGTCGCTTAGGCTGATTTCACGAAAAGGCACTTGAATGTCAGGGCGTGAGCCTTGCACATAAACTTTGCGTGAGTTGGTGAATGGTTGTTTGGTTGCTGGATCGATCTCAGCGGTTTCGCCTACAAAGTGAGCGAGGTTTTTATCGGTGGCGTTCAATGTCTACTCCAAAAAAATTACAACGGAGTAGGGAAGCGATGGACTAGCTTCCCTACGGCGGCATGACCCGCATCAGGTTCAAAGGGTGTGTCTCACTCCAAAACATTGTTTTGGAGACCCCTAGCAATGCCCTCAAAATTACGCGAAAAACCCTATAAAAGCAAGCGATAAAATGAATTGGCTTCGGTTATAATGAGGGCTAAAGATTGATTTAAAAAGGGTTAGCAATGAGTTTGAAACAAGAATCACAATCAGTTCAACAATCTCGATTCAATATGCCGAGATTTAATATGATAGAGCAGCAAATTCGTCCTTGGGATGTCTTGGATGGGGCTGTGCTTGCGTTGCTCGCAAAACTACCGCGCGAAGATTTTGTACCTAAACAATATCTAGGCTTGGCATTTGCAGATTTGGAAATCCCGCTGGGCGATGGTCAATTGATGTTGTCGCCAAAAATGGAAGGTCGTATTCTTCAGTCATTGGAAATTAAAAATACAGATAAAGTCTTAGAGATTGGAACAGGTAGTGGTTATTTAACTGCTTTATTAGCAATGCAAGCTAAGCATGTGGATAGCGTTGAGATGAATGCGAAAATCAGTAAACAGGCTGCTAAAAATATCGCCGCGCAAGGCATAGAAAATGTGAATTTGGTGGTGGCAGATGGCGTGCATGGTTTGGCCGCAAATGCGCCTTATGATGTGATTGTGTTTACAGGCTCAACACCCTTATTAAATAAGCAAGTTGAACGTCAGTTGGCAGTTGGTGGTCGTATGTTTGTCGTGGTGGGCGATGCGCCTGCAATGGAAGCGACATTAATCACGCGCATTTCAGCAGACAATTTTAAGACGGACGTGTTGTTTGAGACTTGTCTTCCGGCAATTGTGAATGCGCCTCAAGCCGAAAAGTTTGCGTTTTAGAAAGTCGTTATTAAGCATGCGTCTTAAATTTTTAATCCTAACTGTCACGCTATCTGTTGCTTATCAAGCGGCGGCGGCTGACAGTCAAAATTTGATGCAGATTTATCAGCAGGCCTTGAGCCATGATCCTGTTTGGGCTTCAGCACAAAGTAGTCACTTAGCAAGCCAAGAGAAGTTGGTGCAAGGCAATGCCCTTTTTCTGCCAACAGTTAACTTTAATGCAGGCGTAAGCGCTTCAGAAACTGATATTAGATATATTGGAACGAACTCTGTATTTAGAACGGAAGGTCGCCAAAGTTTTGAAAGCTACAATTACGGCGTTAACGCGACACAGCCAATTTACCGCAAACAAATTCGCGCGCAATTAGAGCAAGCAAAAAGTCAGGTCGCTCAAGCAGACAAGCAGTTGGTGTTGGCGCAACAAAATTTAATTCTTCGCACCTCTAAAGCTTATTTTGATGTGCTGTTAGCCCAAGACAAAATCGATTTAATCAATGCGCAAAAAACGGCTATTAATAAACAGTTAGAGCAAGCAAAAGCCAATTTTGAGGTCGGTACATCAACGATTACTGATTTTAATGAAGCGCAGGCGAGATTCGATTTGGTTGTTGCACAAGAAATTGCTGCGATGAATGATTTTGAGGTTAAAAAACGCGCGATTCAATCCATTATCGGGGCCTTACCGTCATCACTTAGCGGTGTTCGTAGTGATCTAGTCGCGCAATCACCTGAACCAGTTGAAATGGAAAAGTGGGTGCATGTTGCTGAGCAAAATAGCTTGTTGATTTTACTTCAGCAACAATCTTTAGAAATTGCGACACAAGAGGTTGAGCGCCAGAATGCCGGGCATTTGCCAACGCTGGATGCAGTAGCTGGGTATAACAATAACTACGCTAATGGCAGTGCAAACGGTTTTGGTAGCGACCTAAAAAATGCAACGATAGGTTTACAACTTCAAATCCCCATTTACCAAGGTGGATTGGTCAGCTCAAAAGTGCGTGAGGCTGTCGCGAACAAGCAAAAAGCGCTGGATGATTTAGAAGCGGCTAAGCGCCAAGCAGATTTAGATACACGCTCAGCCTATTTAAATTTGGCCAGCAGCGTTGCACAAATTAAAGCTTATGAGCAGGCGTTGAATTCCAGTCAAGGCCAGTTGGACTCAACTAATCTTGGTTATGAAGTTGGCGTTCGAACAAGTGTAGACGTGCTGAATGCGCAACAGCAATATTTCAGCGCTAAGCGTGATTTGTTGCAGTCTCGTTATACCTATTTGGTGAATATTTTATCGCTCAAGTCGGCGGCAGGTTTATTGAGCGAAGCAGATTTAGAAGGTGTAAATCAACAGTTAGTCAGCCGTTAATCGGCGCGGAGGCATGATGACGAAAGTGGCGTGTATGGCGGATCGCAATCAAAGTCAATTGGTGATTGTGGATATGCAAACCAAACTCAGTAGCGTGATGTCCGACCATATTACTGGCGTTATCAAAAACTGCGCTATTCTTTTGCAAAGTGCCGCTTTGCTTGAAATCCCCAGTATTTTTACCGAGCAATATCCCAAGGGGCTTGGGCCAACGCTGCCTGAGCTATCTAAATATGCGGCTGGCAAAAAAGCGGTTGAGAAAACCGCCTTCTCTTGCTGTGGTGATCCCGCTTTTAACCGTCAACTTTTGGGTGACCATACACAAGTGATATTGGCTGGTATGGAAGCGCACATCTGTGTACTGCAAACCGCACTTGATTTGATTGCCCAAGGTAAAACCGTGTTTGTGCTTGAAGATGCCGTGATTTCACGCAATCCTGAAAATAAGCGCAATGCCCTCAATAGAATGCGCGAAGCTGGGGTGATTATCAGCAATACCGAGTCTTTGGTGTTTGAATGGTTGGGTGCTGCAGAAGGCGATGCCTTCAAAAAAATCAGCCAGCTCGTTCGATAGCCCTATTTTTTAGCTGGTAGATACTTTTCGATTAAGTCCATGAGTCTTTGCGTCGCCCCGCTCGCGCTTTTGCTGAAGGCTATGGCTGCATCGTTCATTACTTTTCTTGCTTCTGCATCATTCATTAAAGCGCTTAATTTTTCTGCGAGTTCTTGCGGATTGTTTACACGAATTGCCGCGCCTGCCTGAACCGCAATTTCCGTTGCGTCGCTAAAGTTGAATGTATGCGGGCCTATTAAAACGGGCTTTCCCATCACGCTTGCTTCAATGAGGTTTTGTCCGCCCAGGGGCAACAAACTTCCGCCAATAAATGCTACATCGCAGGCTGCATAATAAGTAAACATCTCACCCATGCTGTCGCCAAGAATCACGCTGCAGTTTGGAATGTCCCCAGCCACTGTGCCCATCGAGAATTCTGAGCGGCGACAAAATGGAATGTTGTATTTGCTGAGCAAGGTGGCAACTTCATCAAATCGTTGTGGATGTCTCGGCACAATCACCGTCAGTAAGTTGGCAATTCCGCTTGAGGCAATGGCTTCTAAAATTAAAGCTTCTTCACCATCTCGCGTACTTGCCGCTAAAAATACAGGGCGCTTAAAGCCTAATAAGCCGCGCAAGTAACTACCACGTTCCGCCTCTTCTGCTGGCGGATTGACGTCGAATTTAAGATTACCCATCACCGCAATCTTACTTGCTTTGCCGAGCAAGATGTTTAGGCGGGTTGCGTCTTGTTCTGTTTGTGCGGCGATTGCGCTTAAATTTTCTAAGCCTTGCGCTGATAGCTTGCCAACTTTGGCATAGCCCCTTGCTGAGCGCTCTGAAAGTCTTGCATTTACCAATAACAATGGAATGGCTTGTGCTTTGCAACTTGCAATCAAGTTAAACCAAAGCTCAGTTTCCATCAGCAAGCCAAGTTCGGGTTGGAAGTGCTTTAAGAATCTTTTAACTGCATCAGGGGTGTCATAAGGCAAGTAGCAGCGAGTGATGCGTGGATACTTGTCATGGGGAAAAAGTTGTGCGCCAGTTTCCCGGCCTGTGGGGGTCGCGTGGCTCAGTAAAATTTGGTGTGATGGATACTTATCTAATAATGCTTCAACTAAGGGCTTTGCCGCACGCGTTTCGCCGACTGATACGCAATGTAACCAAATAATTGGTTGCGAGACGGTTTTGCTATAAAAACCATAACGCTCAGACCAATGATTTAAGTAAGCGGGTTGTCGCAGTCCTCGCCATAAAAGCTTGATGGCGGTGAAGGGCAACAAAATATATAAAAGTGCTGAATATAGTAAACGTGGCATGCAGTGATTTTCTCACAAATTGGTATGCACAATGCATCTCGATTTGTCCAGAAAACTATTTTTATTTTGGTTAGTGAATACTCACTAAATGCCAGACTTGTCCTCCTGTTTGAGGCGTTAAAAATGCACCAAAAAGACGCAGATGAAATGTAAAGAAATGTTAAATAAATCGCTTGACCGCCACTACAAAATGGAATAATTTTGCACCTGAGCACAATATATTGTGGTCTGACTAAAAAATGAGCACAAGTGAACGCGTTTTGAAAAGTGTGTAAAAGTCAGACAAATTACAGAATAAAACAGGGAAGCTAACCAATGTTACAAGCCGTTAAAACGCCAGAAGAAGCCGCGATGTCAGAAAACAATCAAAAAGAAGTGCCAATGCAATCGGTGTCATTGGACATCTGGGATAAAAAATACCGTCTCAAGACTAAACAAGGTGACCATGTTGATCAAAACATGGACGACAGCTATTCACGCGTAGCGCGCGCTTTGGCTGACGTTGAAGAAGAAAACAAACGTGCTGAGTGGCACGAAAAATTCTTATGGGCTTTGCGCCGCGGTGCAATTCCTGCAGGCCGTATTACTTCAAATGCTGGTGCGCTTGAACATAAGCCAGCAACTAGTACGATCAATTGCACGGTGTCTGGCATTGTGGAAGACAGCATGGATGGCATCTTAAATAAGGTGCATGAAGCGGGTCTTACATTAAAAGCAGGTTGCGGTATTGGTTACGAGTTTTCAACACTACGTCCAAAAGGCGCATTCGTGGCGGGTGCTGGCGCTTATACAAGCGGCCCACTTTCATTCATGGATATCTTCGATAAGATGTGTTTCACAGTGTCATCTGCTGGTGGTCGTCGTGGCGCGCAAATGGCGACATTTGATATCTCGCATCCTGATGTCACTGACTTTATTAAAGCGAAACGCGAAGCGGGTCGTTTACGTCAATTTAACCTTTCATGCTTAATCACTAAAGAATTCATGGAAGCGGTTAAGGCTGATGCAGAGTGGAAGCTTGCCTTCCCTGTGACATCAAAAGAGGCAACTGTTGATGCGCTAGATACTAAAGATGAAACGCAAGTGGTATGGCGCGAGTGGCCAATTAAAGACAAATACCTCACGCGTGAGTCAGATGGCAAAACAGCTTGCCGTGTTTACAAAACAATCAGAGCGCGCCGTTTGTGGGATGTGATTATGTCCTCAACTTACGATTTCGCTGAGCCTGGCTTTATCTTGATTGACCGCGTAAACGAAATGAACAACAACTGGTTCTGCGAAAACATCCGCGCAACTAATCCATGCGGTGAGCAGCCATTGCCACCTTATGGCGCTTGCTTGCTGGGCTCTGTGAATTTAACCAAATTTGTACGCAATCCATTTACTGATCAAGCAACATTCGATTGGGATGAGTATCGTCAAGTTGTCGCTATCTTCACGCGTATGCTCGATAACGTCGTCGAAATTAACGGTTTGCCACTAGAACAGCAGCGTGCTGAAATTGCCCGTAAACGTCGTCACGGTATGGGTTATTTAGGTCTAGGTTCAACACTCACCATGTTGAAAATGAAGTACGGCGAAGAAGCTTCGGTGGCTTTCACTGAAGAGGTGACTAAAGTGATGGCTGAAACAGGCTGGGAAATCGGCATTGATTTGGCAAAAGAAAAAGGCGCTGCGCCTATCATGGACGAAGAGTTCGTGGTGACAGGTGACATGCTTTCGAAACGCCCAGAAATGGTGAAAGACGGCTTTAAGCTTGGCGATAAAGTAAAAGGTAAAGTGTTGCTAGGAATGTATAGCCGCTATATGCAGCAGTTCCCAGAAGCTTTGCGTAAACAAATCGCTAAAACAGGCGTGCGTTTTAGTCATCATAGTTCAATCGCACCAACAGGCACGATCTCACTATCATTAGCGAACAACGCAAGTAACGGTATTGAGCCATCATTTGCTCACCATTACGCACGTAACGTGATTCGTGAAGGTAAAAAATCAAAAGAAAAAGTGGACGTATTCTCATACGAGCTATTGGCTTATCGCGAGTTAATTAATAACAAAGCGATGCCATTTAGCGAAGCAGAAGATGAGAAGTTGCCAGAATACTTCTTAGATTCATCGACTATTCAAGCTAAAGCCCACGTGGACATTCAAGCGGCTGCGCAAAAATGGATTGATAGCTCAATCTCTAAAACCATCAACGTACCAACAGATTATGATTTTGAAGATTTCAAAAACATCTATCTCTACGCTTACGACAAAGGTTTGAAAGGTTGCACGACTTTCCGCTTTAACCCAGAAGCCTTCCAAGGCGTATTGGTGACTGAAAAAGACTTAGAAAACACCACCTACAAATTCACACTAGAAGACGGCACAGTGATTGAGGTGAAGGGTAATGAAGAGATTGAATACGACGGCGAAATGCATTCAGCCGCTAATCTATACGACGCCCTAAAAGAAGGTTACTACGGCAAGTTCTAATATAAAAAAACCGTATAACTGAAAAATTAAAGAGAGAACAACATGGCAATTAAAATTGAAAAGAAAATCACAGGCTTTGGCCTAGTGACAGAAGAAGATAAAGCAAAGGCAGCGGAAGCCGCTGCGGCGCCAGCACAGTCAGCGACTATCGTGCAAATGGGTGAGCCCCTCAGCCGTCCAGATAAATTGGTAGGCAACACCTATAAAATCAAAACGCCAGTGACTGAGCATGCGCTCTACATTACCATTAACGACGTCGTGATGAACGAAGGTACCCCACAAGAGCATCGCCGTCCATTTGAGATTTTTATTAACTCAAAAAACATGGACCACTTCCAATGGATTGTTGCACTCACTCGTGTGATGTCAGCCGTATTCCGTAAAGGTGGCGATGTGACTTTCTTGGTAGAAGAGCTACATAGCGTGTTTGACCCAAGCGGTGGCTACTTCAAAAAAGGCGGCAAATATATCCCTAGTCTTGTGGCTGAAATCGGTGAGGTGGTTGAACAGCACTTGCAAGAAATTGGCATGCTTAAAAAGCCAGGTTTGGATGAGCACCAACAAAAGCTGGTGGCTGAAAAGAAAAAAGAGTTTTTAGAGAAGCAAGCGCAAACAGGTGCTGAAAATAATGCAGAAGGCTTCCCAGCGGGTGCGCAGCTTTGTAAAAAGTGTAACACTAAAGCCGCTATCATTATGGATGGTTGCCTCACTTGCTTGAATTGTGGCGAGAGCAAATGCGGTTAAGTTAGGCTTGAGCTATTTCAAAATAAAAAACCCGCTTCGGCGGTTTTTTGTTGAAAAACGACTAAAATGAAAATGTTAGTGCAGTGAATAAGGTAGTAAGTTTGGGCAACCAGATGGATGAGCCGTCATTGACTTAGTGTGACCCTGCCGATATAGATTAAGCGCACTAACACCTCTTATGCTTTTGAACATATTCGGCATAGGCGATAAAAAAGGAACCATGTAGGTTCCTTTTTTATTCGTGCTGATGAAGATAAATAACTTCGATGAGCAATATCTGAATTATTTGTTCATTACGTACATTGTTACTTCAAAGCCGAAACGGATTTCTGTAGCTGCTGGTTTTGTCCACATGGTGAAGCTCCTTAATAAGTGTTTGATGAATGACTTAGAACGGTTACCATTGTAGGCAGTCAACAAGTGCTTGTCGTGGTGCGAGTCATGAAGCTTGCCTAGTGATTTTCATTAAAAAGCCCCATGAATCGCAAATCCTTATTTTAAAAAAATTAGAAGCCTAATTTAATTTTAATACGGCGCAAAATCTGCGTGAGCGCGTTGCCATCTAGCTTGTAGTGCTTGTGTAAGGGCTTTTTCACTTCCCAGCTTGCTTTCAGGCCGGCAGGAAATGTCACTAAATCCCCTTTGCCAAATTTGACTGGCTTGCCACCCTCTGGGGTAATCACACATTCGCCTTCTAAAATATAAGCAATTTCCTGTTCTGGGAACACCCAAGGGAATACTGACACTTCTTTTTCCCAAGTAGGCCATTGAGCCACGTTGAGGCTATCGAGTGTGCTTTGTGCTGGTTTTTTCTCTACGACGATATTTTGCATATAGACCTTTATTAATGGGGTTGTGTAATGAAGAAAGGCAATATTTTAACTGATAAGCTGTGATACAAGTTTTTGGGTGTTTTTAATATTGTCATAGAAGCAAAATTAGGATTAAACTTTGCAGACAGAGTTTGTTAATCAGGCTTTTATTGGAGGTCAGGTATGGATAACAAATACGCACTTGGCAGTACAAAAGTCGCCACAGAACATCATGAGGCGGTGCATAAGTCAGCCGGACAGTCGCGGGCTTGTAAGTTTTGCGAAAGCGCTAGCTTAGTGTTGTGCCCAACGATGCATGACCATAAGTGTTCGGACTGTGGTGAGTGGCAACAAGACGTTGAAAAAAACTATGCGACCGGGCGAAGTAGCGAATATTAACCCGTACTATTTTTCGTGACTTTCCGCTTCCAGATGTTTTAAGTTAAGGTTACGTAACTTAGGCGCAAGTGTGGCGGTGGTTGCGACAACGCCTAGCGTCATTAAGCCACCAAATACCACCGATGGAATTAAGCCCATCACTCTTGCCATCACCCCAGATTCAAAAGCGCCCAATTCGTTTGAAGAGCCAATAAATAAGCCATTGATGGACGCCACTCTGCCGCGCATGTGGTCTGGTGTGGCGAGCTGCATAATCGTGGTGCGCAGCACCACTGAAACGCCATCAAAAACGCCTGAGAGCATCAAGAGTGCGGCCGCAAACCAGAAGTGCGGTGTGAGCGCAAAAGCAATGATGCACACGCCAAAGCCAGCGACTGAAATAAGTAGCTTTTTACCCGCATGTTCATAAATTGGGTGTTTGGCTAAATATGCGCCAGTGATAATTGCGCCGATGGCTGGCGAGGCACGCAAAATGCCTAGCCCTTCTGGGCCGTAGTGATAAACCTCGTGAATAAAGGCGGGCAACATCGCTACTGCACCACCGAATAGCACGGCAAACATATCCAGCGCTTGGCCACTTAAAATTACTTGATGGTTAAATACAAAACGCACCCCTTCGGCGATGCCAGAAAAAATCGCTTTTTCTGCGACTACTTTGGGGGGGTGAACATCAAGTGTTAGTAGCGCAATGCCCGAACCACAAGCCAAGACAGCCGAGACTAAATAAGCAACTTCTAAGCTAGTCCAGCCTACCAAAAGACCGCCTAACGCTGGGCCGGTGATAAGGCCAAATTGAAACGCAGCGCTTCCAATGCTTGCACCTCTTGCATACTCTTGGCGTGGCATGATGGAAGCGAAAATCGCGCTGTAAGTGGGGGCGATGAAAGCGCGTGCAAGGCCAATTAAAGCGATTGCACCATAAATCCACAGGGTAGGGTCGCCTGACAATTTACCAGCAGTGACTGCATAAATTAAGAGGGCAGAAAGCATGAGCGTGAATGAAGAACTCACGCCAAAATTGCGTCTTGCGTAATGGTCTACCGCATAGCCTGCGAATAAGGCAGTGCAAAAATAAGGGATGATTTCTGCTAAGCCAATGAGACCGAGCGAGAGAGGATCGTGCGTGATTTGGTATAAATGCCAACTCACGACGACCGCCATGATTTGGTAGGACAGCACCATTAATACGCGATAACTGAGTAACTTAAAGAAACTCAAATTGCGTAGCGGATTCGCACTTTGATGTGCTGTTTGTTGGCTATTTTTGACCATCATTTTACTGCTGAGATTTTTTGAAAGTGACTACTAACACGTCACGATAAGCAGGCTGGGATGGATCTAATGGGACGATGGGGGTTACCCCGTGCATGCAGCGATGGTCGTTTACTATCGCAACATCTAAAGGCTCGGTAAGTGTAAAACTATCTAAATTTTTGTGTTCTAAATCGTGCATGGTCGTGGTGCCGCTTGAAATATTTTGGCGCTTCACCATCATCACTAAAACAAAATCCACACCATCTCGATGCACGCCTTCAGGTGTTGGTTTACCTAGTGCTTTGTCGTTTGCCTCAATACGGAACTGATGGCATTCAATATGCCAAGGTGTGTCGGGCATTAGCTCGCTAAACACTTTTTGGCAAAACTTAAGCACGGATTGCATACTGTGGCTTTGAATGGTGCTGGCTTCTATCGCCTCAAAATCGCGCGCAATTCCGCCATTAAGCGTGTTGTAATTTAGACTTTGGTAATGCGGTTGATGCGCTTCTAAAACGATTGCGCTGGTGCCAGATTGTGCATTTAATACCGCATAACGGCGGCGGCGATAACGCCCGCCATCCGCCATATATTCGTCTAGTGGCATCTCATTCCAGCTGTCTGCAAACTGATTCCAATCACTCAACGCCTCAGCAGACTGCGCTAATAGCCAAGCTTGCATTGCTGCGCTTGGACAAAAGCTAAAGCCTGTTTTTGCAACCGTCGTGAGCAAATCTTCACGTAGTTTGAGCAATGGATGTGTAGATGCCAAAGTGATATTTTTCCGAGAAAGAATGTCGTGCTGTTTGGGCGTAATAGTTAACGCAAGTCCAACATGATAGCGAATAGACTGGTATATATAAAAATAATTTCAGCATTATTTGTGATTGATCAAAATATAATGTTGTAAGCAATAGGGAGAGCGTGAATGAGCCAGCAACTTAAATTGATGCGTGAAAAGCGATTTTTGCCATTTTTCTGTACCCAATTTTTGGGCGCACTCAATGACAATGTCTTTAAAACCGCCTTAATTACCATGGCAGTATTTCACACGGCGGATTTAACCATGCTTAATGGTGCGGCGCTTGCCACGTTGTTGCCAGGCATTTTTATTTTGCCATTCTTTTTATTCTCGGCCACGGCAGGGCAAATTGCCGATAAGTTTGAAAAATCACAGCTCATCCGCGTTGTAAAAATATTTGAAGTGGTGCTGATGCTATTTGCTGCGCTTGGCTTTGTGCTTCATGTGTTTTGGTTGTTGGTATTGGCACTATTTATGATGGGCATGCACTCCACATTGTTTGGGCCTGTGAAATACGCTTATCTGCCGCAACATCTCGCTGAGTCTGAATTGGTGGGCGGTAACGGCATGGTGGAAATGGGCACCTTTGTTGCCATCTTATTGGGGCAAATTATTGGCGCTGGGCTTGGCATGCATCAAGGCGGTGAGCTGGTAACGGGCTTTAGTATTCTGGGCCTAGCGCTACTTGGCTATCTCGCTAGCAATCACATTCCAAACTCTCCTGCGGCCGAACCCAGTCTCAAAATCAGTTGGAACCCAATCACAGAAACGGGGCGTAATATCGCTTTTGTTTGGAAAAGTCAGGCTATTTGGTTGGCGATTATTGGCATCTCTTGGTTTTGGTTTTATGGCGCAACGTTGCTTGCGCAGTTTCCCGTCTTTGCCAAAGAGGTTTTGCATGGTGACGAAAGCGTTTTCGTTCTCTTGCTCGCGGTGTTTTCAGTGGGTGTTGGTCTTGGTTCTTTGCTGTGCGAAAAGCTATCCAAGGGCATCGTAGAAATTGGCTTAGTGCCAATCGGCGCCATGGGCATGATGGCGTTCGGGGTGGATTTGTACACTGCCAGCGCTAGTGGAATTGCCGATTGGCGATTGCTAGCGGATATTGCCTTGATTGGTTTGTTTGGCGGGGTTTATATCGTGCCGCTTTATGCGCTGATTCAGTCTCGCGCCCAGAAAACCCATCAATCTAGAGTGATTGCCGCAAATAATATTTTGAACGCTTTGTTCATGGTGATATCCGCGATGTTTGCGATGCTGATATTTAACTTGGGCCTAAATATCCCTGAACTATTCTTAATCACTGCGCTGATGAACACGCTGGTGATTATTTACCTGTGTTTACGTCAGCCTGAATATTTTAGCCGTATGAAAAGCTGGCGGCTCTAGCCCAAAGAAAGATGCTAGTTATCTTCACCCAAGGTTGCCAACATATCGGCTTGATGTTCTGCTGCTAACGCGCCAATTAACTCATCCATATCGCCCTCTGTAATCGCGTCAATTTTGTAAAGCGTGAGGTTAATACGGTGGTCGGTAATACGACCTTGCGGGTAGTTGTAAGTGCGGATGCGCTCTGAACGGTCGCCAGAACCAATCAAGCTCTTACGCTCACTCGCGATTTTCGATTGTTGTGCACGCACTTCAGCATCTTTAATTCGCGCGACTAAAACGCTCATCGCTTGCGCTTTATTTTTGTGTTGGCTTCTGTCATCTTGGCATTCCACCACAATGCCCGTTGGCAAGTGGGTGATACGCACAGCAGAGTCGGTTTTATTAATGTGCTGACCGCCCGCGCCGCTGGCGCGGTAAGTATCAATACGAATCTCAGCAGGATTAATCACTACGTCGCTGACTTCATCGGCTTCTGGCAAGACAGCAACAGTACATGCTGAGGTGTGGATACGGCCTTGCGTTTCAGTGTCAGGGACACGTTGTACACGGTGACCACCTGATTCAAATTTGAGTTTTGAGTACGCGCCATGCCCTTCAATTTTCGCAATAATTTCTTTGTAGCCGCCGACTTCAGAATCGCTTGCTGAAACGATTTCTACTTTCCAGCGTTGACGTTCTGCATAGCGTGAATACATGCGGAATAAATCGCCTGCAAATAAGGCTGACTCATCACCACCCGTGCCTGCACGAATTTCTAGGAAGATGTTGCGCTCATCGTTAGGGTCTTTAGGTAGTAAGAGTTTCTGAAGTTCGTTTTCAACGGCTTCTAAAGTAGCTTTGCCGTTTTCAATCTCTTCTTGTGCAAACTCTTTCATCTCTGGATCGGAAAGCATTTTTTGCGCTTCAGCAATGTCTGCCTCACCTTGCTCAAAGGTGCGGAATTGCTCAACAATCGGGGTGATTTCAGCATGCTCTTGCGTGAGCTTGCGGTAGTTGTCCATGTTGGATGTCGCCCCTTCGCTGCTGAGTAGGCGGTTTAGTTCATCTAAACGCTCGCTCAAGGTGGCGAGCTTTTTAATCATGGATGGTTTCATTACTGTTTCTTTGTCTAAATATTACGTTTTAATTTGGTAAAGCTGACGCAAAAGCGTTTCTAGTTGTTCGTGCTCATGGCCAGTGCTGTGGTTAAGCGCATGGCTTGGGGCATGTAAAAATTTATTAGTCAGCGCATTGCTCAACGCTTCAATCACTGCGGCTGGATCTTCACCTTTTGCCAATAGTTTTTGTGCTTTTTCAAGTTCGCTGATGCGTAACTGTTCCGCTTGGTCGCGCAGTGCGCGGATGGTCGGCACCGCATCACGGGTTTTGAGCCAATGCATGAAGTGACCAACGCGCTCGGTGATGATTGCTTCAGCTTCTAATGCCGCCTCTTGGCGGTTGCCAAGCCCCTCTTGTACCACTTGGGCTAAGTCATCTACGGTGTATAAATACACGTCATCTAATTGTGCTGCTTCTGGTTCAATATCGCGCGGTACAGCTAAATCCACCATGAAAATCGGGCGGCGTTTACGGGCTTTAATTGCGCGTTCCACCATGCCAAGGCCAACAATCGGCAACTGGCTAGCTGTGCTGGTGATGACGATATCAAATTCGTGTAAACGCTCTGGTAACTCAGATAATAAAATCGCTTGACCGTTAAATAGCTCAGCAAGCTCTTCACCGCGGTCGAGTGTGCGGTTAGCAACCGTCATGCTGGCAGGTTTTTGTGCGGCGATGTGTTCAGCGCAAAGCGTAATCATCTCGCCAGCGCCAATAAATAACACATGTTTGTCTTGAAGGCTTCCAAATAAGCGCTGTGCTAACCGCACCGATGCAGCCGCCATTGAAAGCGAACTTGCGCCAATGTCTGTGGTGGTGCGCACTTCTTTGGCCACAGCAAAAGTGCGCTGAAAAAGTTTGTGTAGCAAAGTACCAACGGTGCCCGCTGTTTCAGCGATTTTGACCGCTTGTTTCATTTGCCCCAAGATCTGTGGCTCGCCTAGCACCATAGAATCTAAACCAGAAGCCACGCGGAAAGCATGTTTAACTGCTTCGTCGCTAGGTAAGGTGTAGATGTATGGTTGAATATTGTCGCGATCTAGCTTGTGATATTGCGCAAGCCAAGTTAATGCTTGTTCTGGATGTGAGGTATTACAGTAAAGCTCAGTGCGATTGCAGGTCGATAGAATCGCTGCCTCACGCACGCCGTGCGCGGTCAAATCACGAAGTGCGTGGGCGAGTGTTTCGTTTTGAAACGCCACGTTTTCGCGTATAGAAATTGGAGCTGTGGTGTGGTTTACACCAACTGTGAATAATTGCATTTCGCAATTTTCCAGCATCCGGACTTCTTAAGCAAGAAACATAAGCAATAAAATAGCGTATTAGTCTGTTAATTCATGGCTAAATGCGGTTAAAATAAACGTTTTTACTGCATATAGATTCTTTACATTATGGCTAAACAATTCAGAATTGCTCCAAGTATCCTTTCAGCGAACTTCGCTAAACTAGGTCAAGAAATCACGGACGTGATTACCTCTGGTACTGACCTTGTTCACTTTGACGTGATGGATAACCATTACGTGCCAAACTTAACGATTGGCCCATTGGTTTGTGAATCTATCCGCGAAATTTCTAAAAATGCAGGCGCGTTGATTGACGTGCATTTGATGGTGAAGCCAGTTGATCGCATTATTCCTGACTTTGCTAAAGCAGGCGCTAACATCATTACTTTTCACCCAGAAGCGTCTGAGCATATCGACCGCAGCTTGGCTTTGGTGCGTGACTTAGGCTGTAAATCTGGTTTGGTATTTAACCCAGCAACGCCACTTCACTACTTAGACCACGTGATGGATAAAGTGGATATGGTGTTGTTGATGTCTGTGAACCCTGGTTTCGGCGGTCAAAAATTCATTCCTGAAACATTGAATAAACTCCGTTTAGCCCGTGCAAAAATCGATGCTTACACAGCGCAAACTGGTCGCGAGATTTGGTTGGAAGTGGACGGCGGCGTGAACGTCGCTAACATCGCAGAAATCGCACGTGCTGGTGCAGATACATTCGTGGCTGGTTCAGCGGTATTTGGTGCAGGTAAAGATACGGATCCTAACCGTTACAATACGATAGTTTCTGAATTGCGCGCGCAATTGGCGACTGTTTAATTTAGACGTATTGCAATGAACGCACCTCAAATTCCTACAAAGCAAACAAGTTGGCGATGGTGGGTCTAATCCTGTCATCGCTTGCGACTTTTGTCGCGCTTAATTTTAGGAAATTTGTTGGCTAGAAATAGCTGGTTAAAAATTTGAGGTCTTTATGTTACAAACTATCAATCAATCAGAATTTAATGCGCTAGCTGCTCAAGGCTATAATCGCATTCCCTTAGTTATTGAGACTTTTGCAGATCTCGATACGCCGCTCTCGCTTTACCTAAAGCTAGCTAACCAACCGTTCTCATATTTGCTCGAATCCGTGCAAGGTGGCGAGCGTTTTGGTCGTTACTCTATTATTGGTTTGCCAGCACGCACACGTATTGTGGCTAATCGCCGTGATGTGCAAGTCTTGCAAGATAATAAAGTGGTTGAAACTGCGACCGATGTAAATCCGCTAGATTTTGTCCAAAACTATCAAGCGCGTTTCAAAGTGCCGCCTTATCAAGGGTTGCCGCGTTTTACGGGTGGCTTGGCTGGCTATTTTGGCTACGACACCGTGCGTTACATTGAGCGTCGCTTGGCTGAAAACGTGAAGCCTGATGATGTGAATGTGCCTGATGTGTTGCTGATGGTGTCTGAAGAGCTGGCCGTGGTGGATAACCTGTCCGGTAAACTTTATTTCATTGTTTACGCAGACCCAGCTGAGCAAGATGCATATAAAAACGCAAAAAATCGTCTAGCTGAACTGATTCAGCGTTTACGGAAATCAGTTTCTATTCCGGAAGCGCAAGCCCTTAAACAAGAGCAAGCGCAATCGGATTTTGGTGAGGCAAATTTCAAGGCGGCTGTTGAAAAAGCAAAGCGCTATATTTTTGATGGCGACATCATGCAAGTGGTGCTATCTCAGCGTATGTCGCAACCATTTTATGCGCCACCACTTTCGCTATATCGTGCGCTTCGTAGCTTAAATCCATCGCCATATATGTTTTATTACGACATGGGTGACCATCACGTCGTTGGCGCATCGCCAGAGATTTTAGTGCGTCTTGAAGATGGCACCGTCACTGCCCGCCCAATCGCTGGCACACGTCCTCGTGGTAAAACGCGTGAGCAAGATTTGGCCTTAGCAGAAGAGTTATTAGCCGACCCAAAAGAGCGTGCAGAGCACGTGCAACTGATGGACTTGGGACGTAATGATGTGGGTCGTGTTGCACAAACAGGTACAGTAAAAGTCACTGACAATATGATGATCGAGCGTTATTCACACGTGATGCATATTGTTTCTAATGTAGAAGGCAAGCTTAAGCCTGGCATGGATGCGATTGATGTATTAAAAGCGACATTCCCAGCTGGTACCGTGAGCGGTGCACCTAAAGTGCGTGCGATGGAAATCATTGATGAGTTGGAGCCAATTAAGCGCGGTATTTATGCGGGCGCTGTGGGTTATTTGGGCTTTAATGGCGATATGGACGTAGCAATTGCGATTCGTACAGGCGTCATCAAAAATAACAAACTTTATGTGCAAGCAGGTGCTGGTATCGTTGCCGACTCTGTGCCAGAAAGTGAATGGATGGAAACGCAAAACAAAGCGCGCGCAGTGTTGCGTGCTGCCGAGTTGGTTAATTTGGGTCTAGACACAGGCCTGGAAGGTCAGGAGTAAACCATGTTATTAATGATCGATAATTACGACTCCTTTACCTATAACCTCGTGCAATATTTGGCTGAGCTAGGTCAAGACGTGCAGGTTTACCGTAACGATGAAATTGATTTGGCAAAAGTAAAGTCGCTCAATCCTGACCATATTGTGATTTCTCCTGGCCCATGTACACCAAATGAAGCGGGTATTTCTGTGCCATTGATTCATGAATTCGCAGGCAAGATTCCTTTGCTAGGTGTTTGTTTGGGTCATCAAAGTATTGGCCAAGCATTCGGCGGCAAGATTGTGCATGCCAAACAATTGATGCATGGTAAAACATCGCTGATTCATCATAAAAACATTGGCGTGTTTAAAGATTTGCCCAGCCCATATACTGCAACGCGTTACCACTCCTTGGTGATTGAGCGTGAAAGCATTCCTGATTGTCTTGAGATTACCGCTTGGACAGATGATGGGGAAATCATGGGTGTGCGCCACAAAACTTTAGCGGTTGAGGGCGTGCAATTCCATCCTGAGTCGATCTTGACTGAGCATGGGCACGAGCTACTCAACAACTTTTTGAAAGCCTACTAATGGCGTTTAAAGACGTTCTCAGCCAGTTGCTTGAGCGTCAAGATTTGACGCAAAGCGCCATGTTGGACGTAATGCGCCAAGTGATGGGCGGTGAGCTCACGCCAGCACAAATCTCTGCATTCCTCATTGCACTTCGTGCCAAAGGTGAAACGGTCGATGAAATCGCCGCCGCCGCGATGGTCATGCGCGAGCTTTCGACTAAAGTGGATATTCAAGAGACTAGTCATTTGATTGACACCTGCGGCACGGGTGGTGACGGTATTCAAACGTTTAATGTTTCAACGGTGTGTGCGTTTGTGGCAGCTGCGGCTGGTGCAAACGTCGCCAAACATGGTGGCCGTTCTGTTTCGTCGACTTGTGGTAGTGCGGATGTATTAGAAGCGTTAGGGGTCAATGTGAACCAAACGCCAGCGCAAGTGGCTGAGTGCGTGAATGAAATCGGTATCGGTTTTATGTTTGCACCTAACCATCACAGTGCTATGAAATATGCTGCACCGGTGCGTCGTGAGTTGGGTGTTCGGACATTATTTAACTTGCTTGGCCCAATGACCAATCCTGCCACTGCGCGCCGCCAAGTGATGGGTGTGTTTGATAAAGCGCTGACTGTGAAGCTGGCAAAAGTGCTTCAGCAATTAGGTAGTGAGCATGTATTAGTTGTCCATGGCGCTGATGGCATGGATGAGATTTCATTCACTGGCGATACCTTTGTCGCAGAGCTGAAAAACGGCCAAGTGAGCGAATATGTGCTGAATCCTGCCCAACTGGGCTTAGGAATACATAGCTTGAAAGATATTCAAATCCAAAATGCAGAAGAATCTAAAGCCATGATTTTAGATGTGCTTAAAGGCAAAAGAGGTGCTGCTAGAGACATTGTGCTCATGAATGCAGGTGCTGCAATTTATGTGGCTGGCATAGTATCTAGCTTGCAAGAAGGTGTAGAGAAAGCCGCTGAAGTCATTGATAACGGCGTTGCTTTAGAAAAATTGAATCAGTTAATCGCACGCTCTAATCGAACTTAAACTAAATTGAGCCTAAAAAGGTTGTTATGTCAGATATTTTAAATAAAATTTTAGCGACTAAACGTGAAGAGGTCGCGGCAGCTAAGGCGATTAAGTCATTAGACGACTTACGTGTAGAGGCATACAACGAACCTGACCCAAGAGATTTTGTGGGTAACATTTTCAATAAAGTCGATGCGGACTTACCAGCAGTGATTGCTGAAATTAAAAAAGCGAGCCCTTCAAAAGGCGTGATTCGTGAAAATTTCAATCCAGCAGAAATCGCTAAATCCTATGAAAAAGGTGGCGCAGCATGTTTGTCTGTATTAACGGATAAACAGTATTTTCAAGGCTCACCTGAATACTTAAAACAAGCCCGTGCGGCTTGTAAATTGCCTGTGCTTCGCAAAGACTTCATGATTGACCCATACCAAGTGTATGAAGCCCGTGCGATGGGTGCGGATTGTATTTTGCTGATTGTTGCTGCGCTTGAGCTAGGGCAAATGCAAGAGTTAGAAGAGCTTTCACATGATTTGGGAATGGCTGTATTGGTAGAAGTGCATGATGCAGACGAATTGCAATTAGCTTTGCAATTAGAAACGCCACTCATTGGCATTAATAACCGTAATTTACGTACTTTCGATGTGACTTTAGATACCACATTGGAGTTGCTCAAACAGTTGCCTGATGACCGTTTTGTGGTCACAGAGTCTGGTATTTTTACGCCTGAAGATGTGGCTTTGATGCGGACGAATCATGTGAATGCATTCTTGGTAGGTGAGGCATTTATGCGTCAGCCAGATCCAGGTGCAGAGCTTGCGCGTGTTTTTGCATCGACAGTTTCAGGCTGTGCAGCTTAATTAGGGCTGTTAATTTAATTCGGCTAGAGGATAAATCATGGCAAAAGATAATCAACAGTTCCTAGCAATTCGTCCACGCCGTATGCGTAAAGATGATTTTTCACGTCGATTAATGCGTGAAAATACACTGACGACAAATGATTTGATTTATCCAGTATTTGTACTCGAAGGTGAAAATCGTATCGAGGAAGTGGCTTCCATGCCGGGAGTGAAACGTCAAAGTGTCGATGTACTCCTTAAAACAGCTGCCGAGTGCGTGGCGCTTGGTATTCCAGCGATTGCACTATTTCCAGTGGTTCCACAAGAATTCAAAAGCTTAGATGCGAAGGAAGCATTTAATCCGAATGGTTTAGTCCCGCGTACCATTAAAGCTTTAAAAACAGCATTTCCTGAATTGGGTGTGATTACGGATGTGGCGTTAGATCCTTACACCACGCATGGCCAAGACGGATTGATAGATGACACTGGTTATGTGCTCAACGATGAAACGGTTGAAGTGCTCGTCAAACAAGCGCTTTGTCACGCTGCGGCTGGTGCCGATGTGGTCGCGCCATCTGACATGATGGATGGTCGTATTGGAGCAATTCGTGACGCGCTTGAAGAAAATGGATTTATTTATACGCGCATTTTGGCTTACTCAGCTAAATACGCGTCAGCCTTTTACGGCCCATTCCGTGATGCGGTCGGTTCATCAGCTAATTTAGGCAAAGGCAATAAATACAATTACCAAATGGACCCAGCCAATTCAGATGAGGCAATTAAAGAAGTGGCTTTAGACATTGAAGAAGGTGCTGACATGGTGATGGTCAAGCCTGGTATGCCGTATTTGGATATCGTTCGCCGTGTGAAGGATGAGTTTGGTGTGCCAACTTATGCTTATCATGTGAGTGGCGAATATGCCATGCTGAAAGCCGCTGCCCAGAACGGTTGGTTAGATGAAAAAGCCTGTGTATTAGAAGCGATGCTAGGATTTAAGCGCGCTGGTGCTGATGGTATTTTGACTTACTATGCGATGGATATCGCCAAATGGATATCCGCTTAATAGATTGATGACTTGCTTAAATAGCCAGTAGGGCTTTTAGCCCTTCAGCATCTAGCCTTTCAGCATTTCCGCCATTCACTACGTTTTTCGTTGAAAAGCGAATGTCATTAAATTCAAATACGCTGAGCTTAATAAAACCGTTTGGGCCTTCGAGCGTAAACATCGGTACTTTCATCCGCTCACTATTCTTGCCACTCCCCTTTTTATCGCCGGCTTTTCTGTCCCTAACTCGATAAGACTTGTCGTTGCTGTCGTAAGGGATCTGCTGGTTGAGCAAGAAAATCTCAACTTCTTTTGCGCTGTCCGCAAATAAATGAATATGCGTTTCGGCATATTGCCCAGCCGTACCATCAAGAACGCTACCAGTTAAATGTGGATTGAAACGGGCAAAGATTTGCATGGTGGCGAGCGCATCTTGGCGAAGTAGGCGCAAGGCCTCTGGCTGGTCGTCACTATTGTAAATATCGTGGAAAAGCCGAATCTCTTCTTCAATTTCGGCATTAGAAGGCAAGCAGTTGGCATCTACAACCCCAATCTGTCGCCCTGCTTTTTTCTTGGCATAACCGTAATCAGAAACGCCATCTTCTGCCATCATGCGGGCCGCCTGCTGCGCCACTAATTGGCGCAATTGCGATTGTCTGCCACCGCTATCTTTTGCCATGATGGGCTACTAATAGAGAGAATCTGTATCAGTCGCATCGCTGGCGGCGGTTGCCGCGCCAGATGCCCCACCTTTTTCTGGCGGTGGATACTCTTGATAGAAGTATTCATAGAAACCGCTTTCATCCTCGCGCGCTCGATTGCCCGATTTAAGGTTGATGCGAATCGATGCAACGCCTTCTGGTGGATTAAGATCGACGTCAGGGATGCCTCTTAGCGCTGAGCTCATATATTTGATCCAAACAGGCAAGGCTGCTGACCCGCCTGTTTCGCTGCCGCCTAATGATTGCGGTTTATCGTAGCCCATCCATACGACCGCGACCTTTTTAGGGTTAAAGCCCGCAAACCAGGTGTCAATATGATTGTTCGTTGTGCCCGTTTTACCAGCCAAATCGCTACGACCTAATTGACGTGCTTTTGCGGCAGTACCAATACGGGTCACATCTTGCATCATGGAAGTCATCAAGAAGGCGTTGCGTTCGTCAATGACGCGCTCGGCATCATTGCCCGCTTCAACGAACTTCGTTTCTTCGATGACTTTGCCTTTGTTATCTTCAATGCGGGCAATCAAGTAAGGATTAACGCGGTAGCCGCCATTGGCAAATACCGCATAAGCTTCAGCCATTTGCCAAGGTGTCACTGAGCCAGCACCTAAAGCCATGGTTAAGTAAGCTGGATGGTCTTTCGCAGCAAAGCCAAAACGGGTGATGTAATCTTGGGCGTATTCAACACCAATCGAATTCAGCACGCGGATAGACACCATGTTTTTGGATTTGGTGAGCGCGGTCCTTAAACGCATTGGACCTTCGTATTTGCCATCGAAGTTATGAGGCTCCCAGCTACTGCCACTGCCTGTAAAGCTGGCAGGAAAAGAAATCGGCGCGTCATCAATAATGCTGGCTGGGGTAAAGCCTTTTTCTAAAGCTGCTGAGTAAATAAATGGTTTGAAGCTGGAACCTGGTTGGCGCCATGCTTGTGTTACATGGTTGAACTTGTTGCGGTTAAAGTCAAAGCCACCCACTAAAGCGCGAACAGCGCCATTTTTGGGATCTAGTGAAACAAAAGCGGACTCCACTTGTGGCAGCTGGGTAATTTTCCAGTTTTCGCCTTCTTTCATCACACGAACAATAGAGCCGACTTTTATTTTCAGCTTTTCGCCAACTTTGGTGTCATGTAAAACGCGGCTCACAAGTGCCAAGCCTTCACCTTCAATTTGGACATCCTCGCCGCTGGTGGTGTGAACGCGGACGCCTTTATCCGTGATTTTCGTCACAACGGCTGGTGATAAACCGCCAAAAGTTTCAAGCGCATCAATCGCTTTTTCCATATTTTGGTTAGCGTTTTCACCAACAAGCTCACTCGCTGCAATGTAGCCTTCTGGGCCTCGATAGCCATGACGTAAGTCATATTCCGTAATGCCTTGAGCGATTGCCGTATTCGCGGCCTCTTGGTCAGCTTTGATGATGGTGGTGTAAACCTTGAGGCCGCTACTATAGATTTGCTCTTGATAGCGGTCATACATGGTTTGGCGAACAATCTCCCCAACATAATCAGCGGCTAAGTCACGCGATTGTTGAGAGGCTTTGAAGCGCAAAGGCTCCTTTAATGCAGCTTGATAAGTAGCCTCATCAATAAAGCCAAAACGGCGCATATCGTGCAGTACTTCATGTTGGCGTTTAATCGCGCGCTTTGGGTGCACGAAAGGATTGTAGCTAGAAGGCGCTTTTGGAAGGCCCGCTAATAAAGCCGTTTCGGCTAAATTAAGTTTATCTAGGGGCTTGCCGTAATAAACCTGTGATGCAGCCGCAAAACCGTAAGCGCGCTGGCCTAAATAAATTTGGTTAATGTAGAGCTCTAAAATCTTATCTTTTGGAAGGCTATGTTCGATTTTAATCGCTAACATTGCTTCATTCAGTTTGCGCTTCAAACTGCGTTCGCTAGATAAAAAGAAGTTACGCGCAACTTGCATGGTAATCGTGCTTGCGCCCTCTTTTGAGCCACCCGTCACGTTGTTCACTGCCGCACGCAAAATCCCTTTTGTATCAATGCCGCCATGCTTGTAAAAGCGCCTATCTTCAATCGCAATTACAGCTGACTTCATGTTCTGCGGCACCTTGGTAATATCCACAAAGGCGCGACGTTCTTCGCCGTACTCAGCAAGTAAATAGCCATCTTCTGAATAAACGCGTAAGGGAAGTTTTGGTTGGTAATTGGTTAGCGCATCTAAAGAAGGCAGATCTGGATAGATAAGTGCAGCGGCGAGCCCCAGTAAAAGTGCGCCAACAATCGCTAGCGCCAAAAAAGACATGACCAGAAATTTCCACCAGTTTTGTAGGAACATAAGATTGAACGCGTAGATTAATTGTCGAGAAACTTATTATATGTGGCTTGAGTTACAAACTAAAATTAAATTTTTAATGGGTGTGTGTTGAGTGCTCAACATCAGCAATATCTGACAATCCATCCAGATTGCCTTAAAATGCCTATCATGTAAGTGATGGGCATTTTTTATTGCCTGAATGGATTTTGCAAATGCCTAAAATATTTTTTGTTGGCCTGATGGGCGCCGGTAAAACCACCGTGGGGCGCTTTTTGGCTAAAAATCTCGGATTAGATTTTTACGACACTGACCAAGAAATTGAAAAGCGCACAGGGGTGCGTGTGCCCACCATTTTTGAGATGGAGGGCGAGGCTGGGTTTCGTAAACGCGAAGTGGGCATGATTGATGAGCTTACCCAGGTAGATAATATTGTGTTGGCTACTGGCGGTGGTGCTGTGCTGTCGGCAGAAAATCGTGAGCATTTAGCAAGTCGTGGCACGGTGATTTATCTGCGAGCCAGTGTGCATGATTTATATTTACGCACTCGCTTTGACCGCAATCGTCCACTTTTGCAAAACACCAACCCGCAGGCAAAGTTAGAGCAATTATTCGCCGCGCGCGATCCTTTTTATCGTGAAGTTGCGCATCATATTGTCGATACCGGCAATCAGCCCGTGATTAATATCGTGCAACAAATTGAAGAGCTATTAGGCTATAAAAAATCGGAACCTGAAATCTAATGTCATCAACTATGCAAACGCTTCAAGTCTCACTGGGTGACCGCAGTTACCCTATTCATATTGGCCAGAATTTACTCAGTCAGGCCGATTTAATTTTGCCGCATCTAAAACGCAAACAAGTTGCTATTGTGAGCAACACCACTGTTGCACCTTTATATATGGCGAAATTAGCTGAACCACTTCGTGCCGCTGGCGTGAAGGTGATCGAGATTATCTTGCCAGATGGTGAAGCATATAAAAATGGTGAAACACTTAACCTTATCTATGATGCGCTTTTGCAAAATCGTTGTGAGCGCAGCACAACGCTGATTGCTTTGGGTGGAGGTGTAATTGGAGATATGACAGGCTACGCCGCCGCGACTTATTTGCGCGGTGTGCCATTTATCCAAATTCCGACGACACTCTTGTCGCAAGTGGATTCCTCTGTGGGCGGTAAAACAGGCATCAACCACCCACTTGGTAAAAACATGATAGGCGCCTTCTATCAGCCGCAGTTAGTGTTGGCAGATACCGAAACACTTAAAACACTACCAGCAAGAGAACTTTCAGCAGGTGTGGCGGAGGTGATTAAGTATGGCCTTATTCGCGATGTTAAGTTTTTTGATTGGCTAGAAACGAATATGACGAAGCTGATGGCTTTAGATATGGCTGTCACTTCAGAGGCTATTTACCGCTCATGTCAAAATAAAGCAGATGTGGTGGCGGCAGACGAACACGAAACTGGCGAACGAGCCACGCTTAACCTTGGCCACACATTTGGGCATGCGGTTGAAAATGCAATGGGCTATGGTGTTTGGCTGCACGGTGAAGCGGTTGCAGCAGGCACCATGATGGCGGCAGACTTATCAAAACGCCTAGGCTGGCTGAGTGATGCCGAAGTCGCGCGGATTGCTAAAATCTTCAAAGCCGCCAATTTGCCAATCGAAGCCCCAAAATTAGGTGTGGATAAATATATCGACTTAATGGGGCTTGATAAAAAGGTCATCGACGGAAAAATTCGCCTCGTCCTGCAACAAGGCATTGGCAAGTCTGTGGTGACAAGTGACTACCCAGCTGAAGCACTTCGCCAAACATTGAGCCTTTAGGAGTCTAAAAATCTAGACCCCGCATCAAGTGCGGGGTGACAAACCATTTTTGTTTTGCTGTCATGCCGCACTTGATGCGGCATCCAAATTATAGGTAATTAAAGGCAACAAATGACAACAATCGCTAGCTACGCTGCCAATCCTGCCCAATCGCGTGGCAGAAAATTTCAAGAATCCGATCCGCAAGGACGCAATCAATTTCAACGTGACCGTGACCGTATTATTCATTCCAGCGCTTTTCGTCGCTTGGAATATAAAACACAAGTCTTTGTGAATCACGAAGGTGATTTGTTCCGTACTCGTTTAACGCACAGCATTGAAGTCGCCCAAATCGGTCGCGCCATTGCGCGTAATCTTAATTTGCATGAAGACCTTGTAGAAGGTATTGCCCTTGCGCACGACTTGGGTCACACGCCATTTGGTCATGCGGGGCAAGATGCACTTAATGAATGTATGCGTGACTTTGGGGGCTTTGAGCACAATCTACAATCGCTCCGTGTGGTGGATTTGCTAGAACAACGCTATGCCGATTTTGATGGCTTAAACCTGACTTTTGAACTACGTGAAGGCATCCTTAAGCATTGTTCACTTAATAACGCAAAGTTGCTAGGCGATGTGGGCGAGCGTTTTATTAATAAAGAACAACCTTCACTAGAAGCACAGCTCACTAATTTGGCGGATGAGATTGCTTATAACAATCACGATGTGGACGATGGCTTGCGTTCAGGGCTGATTACGCTAGAGCAATTAGAACAAGTCACCTTATTTGCAGATAACCTGAATAAGGTGCGCACCCAATATCCAGAACTCACAGGCCGTAGGCTTATCCATGAAACAGTGCGCCGCATGATTAATGCGCTGGTGGTGGATTTGTGTGAGCAAAGCAATGCGAATATTGTTAATGCCGCACCAAAGACAATAGATGATGTGCGCAGCCACGCCATGCTCATTAGCTTTAGCCCAGCCATGCGCGAACAACAAACTGAACTCAAACGCTTTTTACGCACCAACCTTTATCAGCATTACCGCGTTAATCGCATGACTTCAAAAGCCCAGCGTATCGTGCGTGATTTATTTCAGATCTTTATGCAAGATGTGAAACTTATGCCCGATGAGTTTCAGCAAAGAGCGAAGTTGGATAGCCCGACAGATCAAGCCCGTGCAGTGGCTGATTACATTGCAGGCATGACAGACCGCTATGCAATAAGAGAGTATCAGCGCTTATTTACTGTTTCGGATCGTGAGCTATAAGGCGAGATACCAAGCGCTAAAGGTTGATTTATCTAGATTTCTATCTTTTTTGTTGCAAAAAAACAACAAAATTTTGTTTGTTGTCAAAAAACATACAACTTTACTTGCTAACATTGCTTTTGCTTTGGCATACTCTCATCACCTTCATGGGGTAAATACGCCTTCATGAGGAAACAAAAATTTTAGGAGAAATATATGAACAAGAAATTAGGTTTAGCAGTTGCTGGTGCTTTAGTAGCATTCGCTTCTACAGCAAACGCTGGTATCACAATCCCAGCTGGTGATTGGACTGTTGACATCGGTGGTAACGTTAACGCTTACTACACTCGTGTTGAGTCTGATACTACAACTTCAGCTGGTGTAAAATCTTCAGCTGCTGATGCAAACACTATCGGTACTGGTCTTTTGCCAGCTGCTTTTGGTATTGGCGCTAAAACACGTCAAAATGATTTGGACATCGCGTTCCAATTCTCATTCTTTACAGGTACAGCTGCAGGTAATTCATCAGCTGCAGGTGGCAACTCATTGAACATTCGTCAAGCATTCTTGTCATTCGGTGATGCTTCATGGGGTTCTATCAAAGCTGGTCGTGATTTAGGTATTTTCGGTTCAGACGCTATCTTGTCAGACATGACATTGTTGGGCGTTGGTGTTGGCGGCCCAGCAGGCGGCTCTTCAACTCTAGGCCGTATTGGTTCTGGTTATATCTACGCTGACTGGAAAGGTCAAATTTCTTACACTTCACCAAACTGGAATGGTTTCCAAGTTTCTGGTGGCGTAATGGAAAACTTCAAACCACAATCAGCTGTTGCTGTAGCACGTACAACATCTAATAGCGATAACTTAGCATATGAAGCTAAGGCAACTTATGACTTCGCTGCTAACGATGTAACAGGTCGCGTATGGGTTTCAGGTATTACTCAAAAAACTGTAGACTCTACTTCAATCGGTAGCTACACATCAAAAGGCTTCGACGTTGGTGCTAAAGCTTCATACGCTGGTGCTACTGTAGTAGGTTACTACTATGATGGCGAAGGCTTAGATGGTCAAAGCGTTCTTGGCGGTCTATTCAATGCGTCTGGTAACAAATCTAAAGATAGCGGTGGCTATGTTCAAGCAACATTCGCTGTTCCAACTATCGGTACTAAGTTAGGTGCTTCATGGGGTGTTTCTAACTCAAAATCAGCTAACAGTGGTGCTACATTCGATATCGAAAACGAATCTTGGATCGTTGGCGCTTACCACCCACTTACTAAGTCTTTGAACTTGGTAGCTGAGTACACAAGCCAAGAAATCAAAAACCAAGCTTCAACAGCAGCTCGTAAAGTAGAGAACGATACTGTTTCTCTAGGTGCTATCTTATTCTTCTAGGATTTAATTCTTAGTTAGACTTAAGTTAAAACGGCACCTTAGGGTGCCGTTTTTTATTGCTCAATTCCCAAAGGATTTATATGAAATTATTCGCTGTATTAATGTCACTAGGCTTAACCGCTTGCACAGCTTTATCAAATCCACAAGGCGCTGCACAATCAGTAAAAATGATCGATCTTAAAACCCAAACCTATAAAGCAACGTGTAATGGCGCGGTAGAAGATTGGCCAAATTGCTATGACCGTGCAAAACAAACCTGCCTAAATGGCTACAACCTAAAAGAGCGTAACCAAAGCCCAGTGGGTGGAAAGCGTGAATTAGTGTTTCAGTGTAATAAATAGCAGTGTCGTTCGTGGTGAGCCTGTCGAACCATGAACACTGCATACCTTTCGATAAGCTCAGGGCGAACGGGCATTTTCGATAAGCTCAATTTAAGCTAGAAGTAGTTTTTCCCTGACTTGCTGAACAACATCCGACCAATCACCAATTTTTTCACTTCGAATTAACTCTATGCTGGAATACCAAGGGCTGTCTTTTTTATTGAGCATCCAGCGATAATCCCCTGAAATAGGCAACAGCACCCAAGTTTGATGGCCTAAAGCGCCTGACAAATGCGCAACTGAAGTACACACCGAAATCACTAAGTCCATTTCTTGAATGATTGCGGCAGTATCGGCAAAGTCTTGCAATTCATCTTGGTGGCAATGCAGTTGGGCTAAGCTTTCTAATGTAGGCTTATCTTCTGGCCGAATGTCTTTTTGGAGCACATGAAATTCAAACGGCAATTCAAATAGCGGTTTAAGTTCAGTCAGCGGAATATTACGCCTAGCGCAGAGATTATTATCGATCTGATTGGTCATCGAGCCTGACCACACAATGCCAATCCGAGGCTTAGCTTTTGCGCCTAATTTTGCTTGCCAATATTGTTTTTTGGCATCGCTTACAGTGAGGTAAGGCAAGCTTGCTGGGATGGTTTCTAGGCTTGTTTTGAGTGCCAGAGGCAAGCTCATGACGGGGCAAACCACATCAAAAGCCGGCAATGCCTCGCCTTCTTTAATGATAATAACCGTGGGCGACAAACTTTGCATTAATTCTATAAGTGAAGCTGGTGCTTCCAAAACTACTTTTGCGCCTAAATTTTCTAGCATCGGCACATAACGGCAAAATTGAATTAAATCGCCAAAGCCTTGCTCAGGATGAACAAGTATTGTTTTGCCAGCAATGGGCTCTTCGCCTAACCATGTTGGTTGGCTATATTGTCTTGGCTTGCCACGCTCACCACATTGCCAGCCCCACTCATACTCTTTCCAACCTTGCTCATATTCACCCAACAAAATGTGGGTCAATGCTTTATTCCAATGGGCAGAAGGGATATTGGGTTCTAATGCCAAAGCGCGTTCAAAGCTATCGATGGCTTCTTGATATTTTTTCAAATCCTTTAGGGTATTGCCGCGATTAATCAGTGCATGAATATCATTCGGATTGAGCCGGAGTGTTTGATTGTAGCAAGCCAATGCTTCATCCAAACGTGTGAGTTTTTGCAATTCCACGGCCATGTTGTAAAGCGCGGCTGGCTGATTGGGATTAAGGCTGAGTGATTTTTTGATCTGCTGAAAACCTAGTTCTGAGCGTCCTTGTTGCAATAACAAAATACCCAAAGTCGTTAATATTTCCACCTGATTAGGAAAGTAACTTAACAGCGTTTTATACAAGCCTTCAGCATCAGTAAGTTTGCCAGCATGGTGCAAGCTTAATGCTCGCTGATAGAGTTGGTCAGGGTTGAATGGTGGTTTTTTTGCGCTCATTTTTTGCAATTCAATCGGTTATTTACAGCATCCTGAATTTTAGCATGCGGTTATACTATGCAATGTTTTCGTAATCGTGAATAAGCAATGACTAAACAAGGCCGTAACGACCCATGCGCTTGTGGGAGTGGCAAAAAATTTAAGCAATGCTGTGCCAGCAAACCAGCGCAAGCTGTCAGCCCACAAGCCATCATGCAAGGCTTGCGTACGGCATGGGTGAATTTCGAAGCACAACGATTTGAACAGGCAAAAAGCATTTGTCAGCAAATTATCCAAGCTGTGCCTGCTCAAATTGATGCTGTGCATTTATTGGGTTTGATTGCACTCAAAGATGGCGATATTGAACTCGCTGTAATGCATTTATCCAATGTAGTAAAACGCGATGCTAACAAGCCGCAATACATTGCCAATTTGGGTTTTGCATATCATGAGCAAGGTAGGCTCGATTTAGCAATTGCCGCTTATCGCAAAGCCGTCTCAATAGAGCCGCGCTATTTGGATGCGCATTACAACTTACATTCAGCTCTAATTGATGCTAAAAATCTTGCACCTTCTATTGCTAGCCTGGAAACGGTCATTCAGTTAAATCCACAAGATGCGGATGCGATTTTTATTTTGGGCATGTTGCAAGACTATCAAGGCAATACCAAAGCCGCGGAAGCCGAGTTTGAAAAAATCCAAAATGGCGATGCGTTAATTCAATCTCGTTTAGATGCTTGGCAATATTTCAAGGCCGCAATTAAAAGCAAATTACCTCCTGTGACAGGCAGTATTCACGCCACTTTTGAGCTGGCGACGCAAGCCGCCAAAGTAAAGGGCTCCGTATTGGAATTTGGTGTGCGCCACGCCAACTCTACCCGCCAACTAGCAGCGCTCGCGAAACAAGATGTGCATGGTTTTGATAGTTTTGAAGGTATCCCCGAAGATTGGCACGACGAAGGAAAAGGCAGCTATTCAACGCGCGGCGTGATTCCAACAGTACCAAGCAATATTCATTTGCATGCGGGTTGGTTTGATACGACTTTGCCAGAATTCTTAAAAACCAATACCGAGCAAGCGCGCTTAATCAATATTGATTGCGATATTTACAGCTCAACTAAAACTGTTTTGGATTTGCTAGCGCCGAGGATAGTCAAAGGCACCGTCATTATCTTTGATGAATATATTGGCAATCAACATTGGCGTGAAGATGAATATAAAGCCTTCCAAGAAGCAGTTAATACTTACGGTTGGAAGTATGAGTATTTAGCGTTTAGCTTCTTTACCAAACAGGTTGTGGTGCGAATTTGCTGATGTGTATTGGTGAGGCTATTCGGCAAGCGGCGCAATCAATACAAAACAAGCTAGGGCTTGAAATAAGTGAAGCCAACTTTGAGGCAAATTTACTTTGCCAGCAAGTGTTGAATGTGAACCGGGCTTGGCTGATTAGCCACGAAAGTGATGCCCTGGAACCCAATCAGCAAGCTGGTTTTGAGGCGCTTTTGCAACGACGTTTAAACGGTGAACCAATGGCTTATATTTTAGGCTCACGTGATTTTTATGGTTTGCAACTTAAAACCACACCAGCAACGCTTATCCCTAGACCCGATACTGAAACCTTGGTGGAAGCGGCCTTAGCGAAAATTCCACAGAATGCCAGCCTTAATATTTTGGATTTAGGTACTGGCACTGGTGCAGTGGCTTTGGCGATTGCCAGTCAGCGTCCGCAAACAAAAGTCATTGCAGTTGATGCCTCACTTGAGGCGTTAAAAGTGGCGACTGAAAATGCGCAGAGCCTAAGTTTATCGAATGTTCGTTTGATTGAGAGCAATTGGTTTTCAGGGCTGGCAAGTGAAAAATTTGATGTGATTGTGAGCAATCCGCCTTACATCGCCCAAGATGATGAACATCTCAAACAAGGCGATTTACGTTTTGAGCCACTAT
>JBJOIS010000011.1:0-52654 GCA_046047035.1 Pseudomonadota bacterium | reverse complement strand
CAATAGCATCAATCTGGGTGGGGGGGTACCTATGGTGCCTGTAGTTTGTAATCATTGCGGCTTCCTTAGATTTCATTCAGCCGTTGTTATAGATCAATGGGCAAAAAGTGAAGAGAAATGATATATGGCTTCTCAACTAACTGATTATAGTGCCGCTAAAAAGCAAAATGCGTGGCAAACTAAAGAAGATTCAGATTATCGAGCAGAATCTTATAACCTTGAATACGACAGAGCTATGAACTCACCATCTCGTGAAGAAGTAGATGCAAAAATCATGGCCTCACAAGCTATTTCTAGAGCGGAACTATCTGCGTTAAAACAAAGTATCGAAGTAGGCTTTGCTGATATCAAGACTTCAAATGCGTTAATCAGGTCTGAGATTAACTCTACTGCAAGCGAGATGCGAGTTGGTGACGCGAATCTTCGAGCTGACTTTGCCAATAATAGACATGAGATGTTCAAATGGACAATAACACTACTTCTTACTGTAATATTTTCTGGGATTGGTGTGGTGTTTACTACACTTAATTTCTTAAAACAAACCCCGCAGACGCAAGTTACATCTCAAACTGCACCATCATCCCCTGTTAATATAAACATCAACCCTGAGTCTACTCAACAAGCAGTGCAGTCAAAGAGAAATAAACCGTAAATTCTTTTGACACTTCCCCAAGAAAACCACACATCAGGTCTGCATTGAAATTTTGGACGAAAAAAATGGCTACGTTTTCACGTAACCATTTCTTTTTATTGGTGGGCTGTGCGGGGATCGAACCCACGACAAACGGATTAAAAGTCCGCTGCTCTACCAGCTGAGCTAACAACCCAATTAATTAACTCGAAAGCTAACTAACGAAAGGGCGCAATTATCCATAAAATATTGCCGCGCGTCAATCAAAGTCTAGCGTAAACCTGGAAATTTTCCTTGCATAGCTCGCATCATCTTACCCATTCCGCCTTTTGCGAACATTTTCATCATCTTTTGGGTCTCTTCAAACTGGTTAAGCAAGCGGTTTACATCTTGCACTTGCAGACCCGCACCCATTGCAATACGGCGCTTACGGGTCGCTTTTATTAGCTCTGGCTTTTTGCGCTCTAAAGGCGTCATAGCGTTAATAATCCCTTCAATGCGGCGAATGGCTTTGTCTGCATCGTCACTATTCATTTTTCCCGCCATGCCCGACATTTGCGCAGGTAGCTTATCCATCAAAGCGCCCATTCCGCCCATGTTTCGCATTTGTACCATTTGCATTTTGAAGTCTTCTAAATCGAAGTTTTTACCCGATTTAACTTTGTCAGCAAGCTTTTTCGCCTCATCTAGATCTACATTCTTTTGCGCCTGTTCAATGAGTGAGAGCACATCGCCCATACCAAGCACACGCGAAGCCATACGCTCAGGATGGAATGGCTCTAGGCCATCGACCTTTTCACTTACGCCGATAAACTTAATTGGCTTGCCTGTTACATGGCGCACAGATAACGCCGCACCACCGCGCGAATCGCCATCCAGCTTGGTCAAGACAATGCCTGTCAGCGGTAGCGTTTCACCGAAGGCTTTTGCGGTATTCACCGCATCTTGGCCTTGCATGGCATCGACCACAAACAATGTTTCAATAGGGTTGAGTAGCGTATGCAGGTCTTTAATTTCAGCCATCATGGCTTCATCAATACCTAGGCGGCCTGCGGTATCGAATATCAATACGTCGTAATAAAACTTTTTAGCATGCGCTAAAGCATCTCGCGCAATGTCTTGAGGCTTTTGACTTGCGTTTGAATCAAAGCAATCCACTTCTAAACTAGTAGCAAGGGTTTTTAATTGCTCAATGGCTGCAGGGCGATAAATATCCGCACTGGCGAGCAAGACTTTTTTCTTTTGCTCTTTTAGTAATTTGGCTAATTTAGCAGAGGTGGTAGTTTTACCTGAACCTTGCAAACCAGCCATTAGAATGATTGCCGGTGGCACTGCGGCTAGGTTTAAGCCTGCATTTTGAGCGCCCATAAGCTTAGTCAACTCATCATGCACCACCTGAATCACAGCTTGGCCTGGCGTAAGGCTATCAAGCACCTCACGGCCTTGAGCGCGCACTTTTACATCGGCAATGAAATCTTTAACTACGGGTAATGCTACGTCGGCTTCTAACAGCGCCATGCGAACTTCGCGCATTGCATCGGCAATATTGTCTTCAGTAAGACGTGCTTGCCCACGCAGGGTTTTAATCACGCTTTGTAAGCGACCGCTTAAATTTTCTAACATATTGGGTGTACCTTATTTTTCTTTCAAACTCAGCATGAGGCTAGCGTTAACGGCTTTGAAAGCTCATGTTATAGTGTGCATTGATTAACGACTATTTTAACTCATATCATTACTTTGATATTAATACTATGCAAGCATCTACCTACTTACCTTATTTGGCTGTGATTGTTTTATATTGCGTGGTCGCCATTCGCTTTTGGCGCACGTCATCAAACCAATCAACATCAAGCAAACCTGCCACCTTAATTGCGCTTGGCCTATTAATTCACGCGAGTTTGCTATATCAGGATATTTTCATTGGCGACCTTAATCTTAATATCGCCAATACGCTTTCACTTATTTTTTGGCTAACCGTTTTAATCTATTGGATTGCGGACTTCAAACACGGCCTACAAAGCCTACAAGCTTTAGTATTGCCCCCAGCGGCAGCAATGGTGGCGCTGCAAGCTAGCTTTCATAACAATGTCGTCGTAGCCTTCGCCAACGATCCACTTTTCATGACGCATATTGCCATCGCTCTTCTTGCTTATAGCTTATTCACTTTTGCCGCATTACATGCACTTTTAATGGCAGCGGCGGAACGCAGTCTGCACCAGAAGACTTCGCTCATTAAATTGCCAGACTTTCCACCGATTATGACCATGGAAACCCTACTGTTCAGAATCATTGGCTTGGGCTTTGTGTTGCTTACCTTTACTTTGATTAGTGGCATGTTGTTTTCGGAGCAGATTTTTCATCAAGCTTTAAAACTTAATCACAAAAATATCTTTACGATTATTTCATGGTTGATTTTTGCTAGCTTGTTACTTGGCAGAGAAAGATATGGCTGGCGCGGTCGCACAGCCATCCGCTGGACGCTTACAGGCTTTGTGGTATTGATGCTAGCTTATGTAGGCAGCAAGTTTGTGCTTGAAGTATTGCTGGGTCGCTAATTTAGCTACGCAGACTGATAATTGGCCAGTCTTGGTCTTTAGCATAAGCCTCTAGTACGGGATCTGGGTTAACAGCCACAGGCTTATCCACCAGCTTCATCAATGGCAAATCATTGTGTGAGTCGCTATAAAACCAAGTCACACCAAAATCTTTTAAAGTCTCTCCACGTTCAGCAAGCCACTCATTCAATCGTGTAATCTTGCCTTGCTGAAAGCTAGGCGTACCAACTACCTTACCTGTAAATTCGCCATTCACTTCTTCAGGCACTGTGCCAATTAAATTGGGAATACCAAAAGCCGTAGCAATCGGGCCAGTCACAAAGCTATTCGTGGCGGTAATAATCAACAACACATCGCCATTGGCACGGTGCTTTTCAACCAATGCGCGAGATTTTTCAGTCATCATCGGTTGGATTTTGGTTTGCATAAATTGCAAATGCCAAGCATCTAGCTGTGCTCTTGGATTTTTACTTAAAGGTTTAAGCTGAAACTCTAGAAAAGCATTGATATCAAGCTTACCCACTTTGTAATCAGCATAAAACTGGTCGTTAATGCTAGCGTGTGCTGCACGATCTACCACGCCGATATCAATTAAAAACTCACCCCATTGATAATCGCTATCACCCGCCAATAGCGTGTTATCCAAATCAAAAATAGCTAAATCCAATGCCAACTCCCTTGATGAAAAAAGCCCCCGAATACTTGGGGGCTTCATCCTTAAATAATTAATTCATTAAATCTGTGGATGCGCCCGTTCAGACTTGGCATGTAGCTTATTCAAACCATTTAAATAAGCTTTTGCAGAAGCAATCACAATATCCGTATCAGCACCCTGACCATTCACAATGCGGCCACCTTTAGCAAGGCGAACAGTGACTTCACCTTGAGCGTCCGTACCGCTAGTAATGTTGTTCACTGAATACAAAAGCAACTCAGCGCCACTATTTACAATCTTTTCAATGGCTTTGAAAGCCGCATCTACAGGACCACCGCCATCAGCTTCAGCACGCTTTTCAGCGCCACTATCAAGCACAGCAACCACTGCATGTGGCGTTTCACCAGTTTGCGAGCAAACTTGTAAGTAAGCTAATTTAAAATACTCCGTATCGTCACTGACGAAATCATCACTCACCAAGGCCTGGATGTCTTCATCAAAAATTTCAGATTTCTTATCCGCCAAAGTTTTAAAGCGAGCGAAAGCTGCATTCAATGCTTCTTCGCCATCCAAAGCGATACCTAACTCATCCAATCGAGATCTGAACGCATTACGGCCAGACAATTTACCCAAAGTTAATTTATTAGCATTCCAACCCACATCTTCTGCACGCATAATTTCGTAAGTTTCACGGAATTTCAATACGCCATCTTGGTGAATGCCACTCTCATGAGCAAATGCATTGGCGCCAACAACAGCCTTATTTGGCTGCACTGGATAGCCAGTAATCGTAGAAACCAATTTTGAGGTAGGCACAATTTGGGTCGCATCAATTGATGTTTCTAAATTGAACACATCACGGCGGGTACGCACCGCCATCACAATCTCTTCCAAGCTGGCATTACCTGCGCGCTCACCCAAGCCATTAATCGTACACTCCACTTGACGCGCACCGCCCATCACTGCCGCCAATGAGTTCGCTACCGCCATCCCCAAGTCGTTATGGCAATGCGTTGACCACACCACTTTGTCAGCATTCTTCACACGAGCAATTAATTGCTGCATGCGTTCACCCCAAAGGGCAGGAATTGAATACCCGACGGTATCTGGCACGTTAATGGTTTTAGCGCCTGCCTCAATCACAGCATCAAACACTTGCACCAAAAAGTCCATATCAGAGCGCACCGCATCTTCTGCAGAAAACTCGACATCATCGGTATACTCCAATGCCCACTTAACAGCTTGCACCGCACGCGCCAATACTTGGTCTGGCGTCATGCGTAATTTGTTCTCCATGTGGATAGGCGATGTTGCGATAAAAGTATGAATGCGCCCTTTTTTCGCAGGTTTAATTGCTTCACCCGCACGGCGAATGTCATTCTCGTTTGCACGCGCTAACGAACAAACAGTTGATTCTTTGATGATTTCAGCAACCGCATGAATTGCGTCAAAGTCGCCAGGGCTTGCCGCTGCAAAACCTGCTTCAATCACGTTAACACCCAACTTTTCAAGTTGGCGCGCAATACGGATTTTCTCTTCTTTAGTCATCGCGGCGCCAGGGCTTTGTTCGCCATCACGCAATGTCGTGTCAAATATGATTAATTGATTATTGGTTGTCATTTTATTTTCCGTCCAAAATTCTATAGCTAAATTTTTATAGCAATACCCGCTATGCGCTCGTCATAACGGCGTGGCAAATCTATATATGAGGTGTGCGTAAGTATACTGCCTAAGGCAGTAGCGCTAGACGTAATAAAGCGCCAGCCAAGATTTGGCTGGAATTTGAACAAGGTGATGTGTAACTGTTTAATAACATAACGAAATAATATCATGCTTTTTTATCTAGCTTACGACAATTAAATTTATTAGAACAATAAGATTTATTGCTTAAGTTTTAGGGCTAATTTCTACAATCAGCTTTCTATTTGTTCGGCAGCTGTTTTTTCTCGCTTTGAATATTGCAGGAGCCACAAAGCATAACCAGACAAACCGTATACCAAAGCCACAAAGAACAAGACTTCTGGTGGGCTATACGAAATCAACACGAATGCTAATACAATCAAAAGAATGACGACGAACGGCACGCTATTTTTAAGATTGATGTCTTTGCCACTATAGAAGCGCAAATCTGAAACCATCGACAAACCTGAAAACAAAGTAACTGCCCATGCAATCCATTTCATTTTGAACCATGGGTAAAAAATGAAATCGCCAGGAATCTCATTATCAAAAGCCACCCAGACCAAGCCCGCCAACAATGCCGCAGCGGCAGGACTAGGCAAACCTTGGAAGTAACGGTTATCAGCGCTACCAAGCTTAGTGTTAAAGCGTGCTAAACGCAAAGCCGCACTCACGCAATAAATAAAGGCTGCTATCCAGCCCAATTTACCCATAGGTTTTAGCGCCCAAACATAAACAACCAAAGCTGGCGCAACACCAAATGAGACCATATCCGACAAGCTATCGTATTCCGCACCAAACGCACTTTGTGTATTGGTCATGCGCGCAACACGACCATCTAAACCGTCCATCACCATCGCAATAAAAATTGCCACTGCTGAATGTTCATACTTGCCATTCATCGCTTGCACGATGGCATAAAAGCCAGCAAACAAGGCCGCCGTCGTAAACAAATTAGGCAAGAGATAAATGCCGCGCTCGCGCAAGCTGGGCTCTAATGAACTTCTTTTACGACGAGGACGTGGAGTAACTTCAGCCATCTTGTGGGTTTCCAATAGTAAATTTTGTCTAGTATATCAAAGCCATGCTAAATAGAGCATGGCTGACTATGATAGTATCGCGTTTTGATTGATTAACCCGAACAAACATCACCCTATTATTTTCATGCAATTTTCTCTGATTACACAAGACGGCCAAGCGCGCCGCGGCACAGTAAGCCTTGCGCATGGCGACGTACAAACTCCAGCTTTTATGCCCGTTGGCACTTATGGCACCGTTAAATCTTTATCGCCGAATGAGATTCGCGACATTGGCGCCCAGATTGTGCTTGGCAACACCTTTCACTTATGGCTCAGACCAGGCCTAGATGTCATTGAGGCGCATGGCGGCTTGCACCAATTCATGAGCTGGGATGGCCCGATATTAACGGACTCTGGCGGCTTTCAAGTTTGGAGCTTGGGCGATTTACGCAAGATTTCAGAGGAAGGCGTGAAATTCCGGTCACCTATTAATGGTGACAGTTGTTTCTTAACCCCTGAAGAATCTATGCGGATTCAAAAAGTCCTCAATTCTGACATCGTGATGATTTTTGACGAGTGCACACCTTATCCTGCGACTGTTCAAGAAGCGCGTGACTCGATGCAATTGAGCTTACGCTGGGCCCGTCGTAGTAAAGATGCCCACCAAGGGAATCCAAATGCGCTATTCGGGATTATCCAAGGTGGAATGTATGAAGACTTACGTGACATTTCGCTGAATGGCCTTACTGATATTGGCTTCGATGGCTATGCAATTGGCGGGCTCTCTGTAGGGGAGCCAAAAGAAGACATGTTGCGCATCCTTGCGCACACTGCACCACAAATGCCTCAAGATAAGCCGCGCTATTTAATGGGTGTAGGCACACCTGAAGATTTAGTAGCGGCAGTGAGCAATGGCGTGGATATGTTTGACTGCGTGATGCCAACCCGCAATGCGCGTAATGGCTGGCTATTTACACGCAACGGTGACATCAAGCTAAAAAACGCCCGTTACAAAATGGATACGGGGCCATTAGATCCTGAGTGCACTTGCTACACCTGCCAAAACTTTAGCCGCGCGTATTTGCATCACTTGCATCGACTAGGTGAAATTTTAGGTGGGCGCTTAAATACGATTCATAACCTGCATTACTACCAAGAGCTCATGGCTGGCATGCGTGCGGCAATTGAATCACATACTTTCGAAGCGTTCAAAGAAGACTTTGCTGCCAAACGTAGCGGTTTGAACCAAGAGGTATAATAGGTAGCTACCGCTACTCTATGCTAGAATTTCTAGCTTAAATAATTGTTTCAAGCTTGACCTTCAAGCGCAACTTAAGAAAGGCTGTATTCATGTTTATTAGTTCTGCATACGCTGCTACTAGCGCCGCTTCATCAGATTGGACAAGCTTTGTGCCAATGGTTGTCATTTTCGTATTGTTCTATTTCATGTTGGTTCGTCCACAAATGAAACAAGCGAAAGAACAGCGTGAAATGATTGCAGCATTAAAAGTAGGCGATGAAGTGGTTACATCTAGTGGCATTCTTGGAAAAGTCACTAAAGTTGCTGACAATGTCATCAGCCTTGAAATTGCAGCCAACATTGTGATTAGTGTTCAAAAACCTGCTATTCAAGCCAAGTTAGAAAAAGGCACTATTAAAGCGCTATAACAAGCATCCTCTTCATTACTCAAATATATAGGCTTGCAGGCCAAGCCTATATCACAGACCTAAACGCGAGCCGCATTATGAATCGTTATCCATTGTGGAAATACATCTTAGTTTTAACAATCCTTTTATTAGGACTTGTTTACTCTATGCCCAATATTTTTGGTGAGTCTCCAGCAGTACAAATCACCACTGCTAAAGCGACTACAAAACTTGATCCAGCACTTTTGGGCAAGGTTGAGGACACTCTCAAACAAGAGAACATCAAGATTGATGCCATCTTTATGGATTCAACAGGTGTAAAAGTGCGTTTCGCAGATGCCGATACGCAAATCAAAGCTAAAGACGTATTGAAAAACAATTTAGGTAAAGATTACGTGATTGCGCTGAATTTGATTTCACGCTCTCCAACTTGGCTCAGCAACATCCACGCGCGCCCAATGTATTTGGGTTTGGACTTACGTGGTGGCGTACATTTCTTGCTTCAAGTCGATATGAAGGCTGCTTTAGATAAAGCCGCTGACCGTTATGTTGGTGATTTCCGCGCATCACTTCGCAAAGAGCGCATTTCATACTCAGGCGTTGCACGCGATGACCAAAGCATTCAAATCAAATTTACTGATGCAAAAGAACTCGCAAAAGCACAAAAAATCATCAGCAATGAATTCCCTGACTTAACACTCAAAGAAAGCAACAACACGCTGATTGCAACCTTGAACCTGCAAGCGCAAAAACGTATTCAGGAATTTGCACTTAAACAAAATATTCAAACCCTACACAACCGTATTAACGAACTGGGCGTGGCTGAGCCTATCATTCAACAACAAGGTTTGGACCGTGTTGTAGTTCAACTGCCTGGCGTGCAAGACACGGCTAAAGCGAAAGAAATTTTGGGTCGTACAGCAACCCTTGAAATTCGCTTGGTTGATGAAGAGAAAAGCGACCCAACAACACTTGAGCAAGCAAGCAAAGGCCAAACCCCTTTTGGTGATGAGTTCTTTATGGACCGCAACGGCCAACCTATCTTAGTGAAAAAGAAAGTTGAGCTCACTGGCGAATACATTACCGATGCAGGCCCTGGTGCTGACCAACAAAGTGGTCGCTCAACCGTTAACGTAACTCTTGATGGTCGCGGTGCTCGGATTTTCAGACAAGTGACTAAAGATAACGTCGGTAAACGCATGGCGATTTTATTGATTGAAAAAGGCCAAGCTGAAGTGATTACCGCACCGGTCATTAACGAAGAAATTGGCGGCGGTCGTGTACAAATCTCTGGCATGAACAATGCACAAGAAGCGACAGACATTTCATTGCTACTTCGTGCTGGTGCACTTGCTGCGCCAATGGATATCATTGAAGAGCGTACTGTTGGCCCGAGCATGGGCGAAGAAAATATCAAACGTGGTATGCATTCAACCCTTTGGGGCTTCGCTGCCATCGCAGTATTTATGATTATTTACTACGTGATGTTTGGTGGAATTTCAGTAGTCGCCCTAGGAATCAACTTACTTTTACTCCTAGCCATTCTCTCTATGCTACAAGCAACCCTCACACTGCCTGGCCTAGCAGCGATTGCGCTGACACTGGGTATGGCGATTGATGCGAACGTATTGATTAACGAACGTATCCGCGAAGAGTTGCGAAGCGGCAACTCTGCGCAAGCCTCTATTCATGCGGGTTACGACCGTGCGTTCGATACCATTTTGGACTCAAACGTTACGACCATGATTGCGGGCTTAGCATTATTTATGTTTGGCTCTGGCCCGGTTAAAGGCTTTGCCGTAGTTCACGTCTTAGGCATTCTGACCTCAATGTTCAGCGCCGTCGTTGTATCACGTGCGATTGTGAACTTGGTCTATGGCTACCGTCGCAAAATTAATAAATTGGCCATTGGTTAATCCAATATAGCCAAAACATACACTCCTTAAATAAACGCTGATTAAGAGTAAAGAATATGGAAATTTTTAAGATTAAAAAAGACATCCCATTTATGAGCTATGGTCGTCTGACCACCGCCATTTCATTGATTACCTTCTTGTTCGCGGTTTTCTTCCTCGCAACAAAAGGTTTAAATCTTGGGGTCGACTTTACAGGTGGTACCGTTGTTGAAGTAAGTTACCCTCAATCTGCTGACCTTGTTAAGGTTCGCCGCGCAGTCGATAGCATCGGCCTTAACGAAGCAACCGTGCAAAACTTTGGCTCTAGTCATGACGTGATGATTCGCTTGCCACTGAAAAAGGGTGTTACATCAGCACAACTATCAGAGCAAGTACTCTCCGCATTGAAAAAAGAAGACGGCGCAGTTGAAATGCGCCGGGTCGAAACAGTGGGCGCACAAGTCGGACAAGAACTCTACGAAAACGGCGCGTTGGCTTTACTGCTCGTATCTATTGGCATCATGGCCTACTTAGCTTTACGCTTCGAATGGCGCTTTGCGGTAGCTGCGATTATCGCGAACATGCATGACGTGATTATTATTCTTGGCTTCTTTGCATTCTTCCAATGGGAGTTTAACCTCACCGTCCTCGCTGCGATTTTGGCGGTATTAGGTTACTCAGTGAATGAATCTGTGGTGGTGTTTGACCGAGTACGTGAGAACTTTAGAAAAATGCGCAAAGCAACAGTAGTGTCAGTAATTGATAACGCGATTACCCGGACTATGTCTCGCACTGTGATCACCCACTTTTGTACGCAACTGATGGTGCTTTCTATGTTGTTATTCGGTGGTGAAACACTACACAACTTCTCATTGGCACTGACCATTGGTATTTTATTTGGTATCTATTCTTCAGTATTGGTTGCATGCCCAATCGCCTTGTATTTAGGCGTTTCTCGCGAGAACTTAATTACTGGCGCCGAAAAGAAAGAAACCGTCGACGAGATGCCTTGACAAGCCGAGGTCAAAGCGAGGAAACTTAAGCATTACATTAGGTAAATACCTCACTTGGACGACATCTCGATACACATGCAATTCCTAATTCTAGGATTGCTTATTTTACTAGCGGCGTTTTTCTCTAGCGCCGAAACCAGCTTAATGACCCTTAATCGTTATCGCTTGCGCCATCTTGCAAAAGATGGCCATCGCGGTGCGCGATTAGCCCTAGCATTACTTGCAAAAACAGATCACCTTTTAGGCGCAATTCTCCTTGGCAACACCTTTGCAGCAGTTGCAATTGCCACCATTAGTGATGACATCAGCTTAAAACTGCTAGGCGAAAGCAATACAGGCTTGTTTGCAGGCACGCTAATAGTCACTTTCGTGATTTTAGTGTTCGGCGAAATCACGCCAAAAGTCATCGCAGCAGCGCATGCAGAAAAAATTGCATTCGCTTATAGTTACGTGCTCTACCCTGTCACAAAAGCCATTTATCCAGCCATTTGGTTTATCAATTTATTCGTCACGGGTTTATTAAAACTACTTCGCATTAAGGTTAACTTTAGCGAAGTTGCACACTCTGTTTCTACAGAAGAACTGCGCAGCATAGTTAGCGAAGCAGGCAGCTATATTCCACAAAAAAATAAGGCTATTTTGCTTAACTTGTTTGATTTAGAAAATGCTACGGTCGATGACGTGATGACCGCGCATACTCAAATTGAAGATGTCGATCTTGACACGCCATTTGAAGAACTGATTCAACAAATATCATCTAGCAACCACACGCGACTATTAGTAAAACAAGGTGCTGAAGAAGAAATTGTGGGCATCATCCATATTCGCAAAGTGATTAACCAACTGCGTAATGGAGAACTCACCATTGAAGGATTGCGCGAAGTGATTAGCGAGCCTTATTTCATCCCATCAGGCACGCCGCTTTACACGCAAATTCAACAATTCCAAGAGCACCACCAACGTATGGCTTTGGTGGTGGACGAATACGGTGAACTCAAAGGCTTGGTGACACTCGAAGATATCTTAGAAGAAATTATTGGAGACTTCACTACGCAATCACCGTTACGTGCGAATACTTTCCATCAAGAAGAAGATGGTACTTGGGTAGTTGATGGTAGTTGCTCATTGCGCGACCTCAACAAAAAACTCGGCCTTAATCTTCCGATAGAAGGTCCAAGAACCTTGAATGGTCTTGTGCTAGAACATTTTGAGGACATCCCAGAGCCGGGCACCAGCATTCGGATAGGCGATTGCGCTTTAGAGATTATGCAAACGCAAGACAAAATCGTGAAAAGCGTGCGCCTCATGCCTCTCAGTCATGAAACAGACCTCGGCTAATCCCACACTCATTTCAGGCTTGAATTTTTTTGTATTAAGCTCAATATAGGAACATACATGGCTGGCATTAAGCATCAAGAAAACACGCTAGAGGCGACTAAAACACAGAAGCCTAAACCGCCTTCAATGTATAGCGTGTTGTTATTTAACGATGATTACACCCCGATGGAGTTTGTGGTCGAAGTGCTAGAACGTTTTTTTAATAAAAACCGTGAACAAGCGACGCAAATTATGCTCCAAGTACATACCAAGGGTTCTGGGGTGTGCGGCATTTATCCATTAGACATTGCAGAAACTAAAGTAAACCAAGTGATAGATTTGGCGCAAGAGCAAGGCCATCCTTTGCAATGCAATATGCAGGAAATTTAATTAAGTAAAAAGTCAAAAAGGTAGTAAAAATGATTGCTCAAGAATTAGAAGTTTCGCTACATATGGCATTTATGGATGCTCGTCAAAAGCGCCATGAGCTGATTACGGTTGAGCATTTGCTCCTTGCAATGATAGATAACCCAACAGCAGCTGACGTGCTTCGTGCCTGCGGTGCCAATTTAGACAATCTCCGTTCTGAGCTTAATCATTACATCGAAGAACACACCCCTATGGTGGGTGGCGATGAGGAAGTCGATACACAACCAACATTAGGCTTTCAGCGCGTGATCCAACGTGCCATCTTACACGTCCAATCATCTGGAAAAAAAGAAGTAACAGGTGCCAATGTGCTCGTTGCTATCTATGGTGAGAAAGATTCCCACGCCGTGTTTTTCTTGCACCAACAAGGCGTAACGCGTTTAGATGTAGTGAACTATATTTCTCATGGCGTTGCTAAAGTTGCTGAAGAAGCAAAACGTGCTGAAACTGAACAAACAGCTGAAGCCGATGCACCGCCAGCTAGTGCATTAGACAGCTACACGCTCAACCTAAATGAACAAGTGCTTGCTGGCAAAATAGACCCCGTCATTGGTCGTGACAAAGAGCTAGAGCGGGTGATTCAAACGCTGTGCCGTCGTCGCAAAAACAACCCGCTCTTAGTGGGTGAAGCAGGCGTTGGCAAAACAGCCATCGCCGAAGGTTTAGCTCGCCGTATTGTTGAAAAAACTGTGCCAGAAGTGCTCGCCAATGCAGTGATTTATTCCTTAGACATGGGTGCTTTGCTAGCGGGTACCAAATACCGTGGTGATTTTGAGCAACGCCTCAAAGCTGTAATGAAAAAGTTAGAAGAACAGCCTGATGCGGTTCTTTTTATTGATGAAATCCACACTTTAATTGGCGCAGGGGCAGCGAGCGGTGGCACTTTAGATGCTTCAAACTTGCTGAAGCCAGCGCTTTCTAATGGCTCGCTCAAATGTATAGGCGCAACCACTTATCAAGAGTATCGCGGCATCTTTGAAAAAGACCACGCACTCTCACGCCGCTTCCAAAAAGTAGATGTTGAAGAGCCAAGCATCGCTGAAACGGTGCAGATTCTTAAAGGTTTAAAATCACGCTTCGAAAAACATCACAGCGTGAAATACACACTTGGGGCACTCAATACCGCCGCTGAGCTTTCAGCTAAATATATTAATGACCGCCACTTGCCAGATAAGGCAATTGACGTGATTGATGAAGCAGGTGCGGCACAACGTATTCTGCCTAAATCTAAACAAAAGAAAATCATTGGCGACAAAGAGATTGAAGACATCATCGCTAAAATTGCGCGAATTCCGCCTAAGAACATTTCCAGCGATGACCGCAACGCGCTCAAAACGCTAGACCGCGATTTGAAAGCGGTTGTGTTTGGGCAAGACAAAGCCATTGAGTCCTTAGCTTCAGCCATTAAAATGGCGCGTAGTGGTTTGGGCAGTCAAAATAAACCGATTGGCTCATTCCTATTCTCTGGCCCGACAGGTGTTGGTAAAACTGAGGTGGCTAAGCAATTGGCTTATACCTTGGGGATTGAATTGGTACGCTTTGATATGTCTGAGTATATGGAACGCCATGCCGTTTCACGCTTAATTGGCGCGCCTCCTGGCTATGTAGGTTTTGAGCAAGGCGGATTGATGACTGAAGCCATCACCAAACATCCGTATTGCGTATTACTGCTAGACGAAATCGAAAAGGCGCATCCTGATATTTACAACATCTTGCTACAAGTGATGGACCACGGCACGCTTACGGACAACAATGGCCGCAAAGCTGACTTCCGGAACGTCACGATTATTATGACGACAAATGCAGGTGCAGAGTCGCTTTCAAAAACAACGATGGGTTTTACCCAAGGCAAGCAAGTAGGCGATGAGATGGCGGAAATTAAACGTCTATTTAGCCCAGAGTTCCGCAACCGCTTGGATGCCACGGTTTCATTCGCGCCACTTTCACAAGAAATCATCATGCGTGTGGTGGACAAATTCTTGATGCAATTGGAAGACCAATTGCACGAGAAGAAAGTCGAAGCAAGCTTTAGTGACAAGCTCAAAGCCTATCTGGGCAAAAAAGGCTTTGATCCACTCATGGGCGCACGCCCGATGTCTCGCCTCATTCAAGACACTATTAGACGGGGTTTGGCAGATGAATTACTCTTTGGAAAATTAGCTAATGGCGGCCATGTATTTGTGGACATTGATGACAAAGACCAAATTACATTGGATTTTGATGACATCACATCAGATAATTCCACGGGAAAATCAGACCAACTGACGGCAGATTTAATGGAATAAAGAGAAATAAAGTAATAAGAAAGTAATAAGAAAGGGGCACAATATTGGGCCCCTTTTTACTTTTATGCATCCTTCCAAACAGAATGTTTTTGCATCACATCTATAAACAACTGACTATTCAATAAACCATTTAGCCAAGCTTTCAAAGCTGGATAATTGGCAGTTTCAAACCAAACCTCATCCACCATAGAAAATTGCCTTACAAAAGGGAAAATAGCGATATCTGCTTTTGAAACTGTATTGCGGAACAAGTAGGCATTTTGTTGAAGTAGCGATTCTAAGCGCTGCAAAAACGCTTCACCTTGTGCACGATAAACATCAGGTGGGTTTTCAGGAAAACGAATCGCGTATTTATATTTGTCTAACGCTTGTTTGAAATCACCATCGTTTGTCGCAATCAAATCAGCGCTTAGTTTTTGTACTGCTTGGTCTTGAACAATCCATCCATCCATATCAGATTGTTCTAAAGCCCAATTTATAATATCTAAGCTCTGCTCAAGCACTTGGCCACTAGCAAGTACTAACACAGGCACAGTTCCTTTAGGTGAAACCGCTAGCATTTGCGCTGGCTTTTCTCTTAAAACAATCTCACGGACTTCAACATCAATATTGGCATAACGGAGCGCCATACGCGCCCGCATGGCATAAGGACAACGACGATAAGAATATAAAACAGGGCGATGCAAAATTTACTCGGCGATTAAATGAAGCAACACATTACGAGTATGTGACGCCAAACGGTGCTCATATAAAAAGATGCCTTGCCAAGTGCCAAGCGCCACTTTGCCATCGACAAACGGAATGGAAATCGAGGTCTGGGTTAATGCACTTCGGATATGCGCAGGCATATCATCAGGACCTTCTGAGGTATGAATAAATAATCTATCGCCATCTGGCACTAAGCGCGCGAAAAAACTTTCCATGTCCACCAGCACATCAGAATCGTAATTTTCATTAATCAGAATACTGGCAGAGGTATGTTGAACATAAAAGGTCAACAAGCCCATTTTAAGGCCGCTATTCTTAGCCCAAGCTAGCACTTGAGGGGTAAGGTCGTATAAGCGACGACCGTTCGTCTTAACGCTGATTTTGTAGCTGAGCTGTTGCATCGAAATTAAAACCCGAACTGATAACGAAAACGTGGCCCATAGTATGGATAAGGGTAACCCCAATAAGGGTCATAGTATGGTTGCCTAAGCTGGTACTCACGTTTGAGCTTTTGTTGTTCCTGGAGTTTAGTTTGCTCGCGTTTATTTAACTCCTCAGCAAAACCATCACGTATCGCCTGTTCATGGCTAGCTTGCATATAATCCAGCACTTTTGCGTCCACGCCTTTTTTACTCATCTCCAACACTTGGGATGGCGTTAAGGCATATTGCGATTGGCTCTCTTTGATTTTTTGGATAATTTCATCTGCGGGCACTTTGTTTTTAGAGAGCAGAACGACTTCATCTAAACTTAAGTTTGGGGTTGGCTTAGGCATGATAAGCTCCAACTCTTCAGCTGAAATACGCTGAATTTGCGGGGGCTGCTCTGGAGTCGTAGCACAGCCATTGAGCAAGCCCACAAAAACTAAAGCACCCACTAAACTCATTCCATTCGACAAAGTCATCACTGTTTATCCTTTAGTAAAAAGCATCTTTCCACCTTTAAAGTCTACCTTAATGGTATCTTTTGGTGCGAAATTGCCCGCCAAAATTTCGCGTGAAAGTGGATTTTCAAGCTCACTTTGAATCGCACGTTTAAGCGGTCTTGCCCCATAAACAGGATCAAAACCAGCATTAGAAATTTCAGACAATGCTGCCTCACTTACCTCTAATTGCATATCCATTGCCGCCAAGCGTTTAGCTAAGTATTGCAACTGAATACCAGCAATCGCTTTGATGTTGCCCTCACCTAATGAGTGGAACACAACTACTTCATCAATACGATTAATAAATTCAGGGCGGAAATGCGTTTTGACTTCACCCATCACAGCAAGTTTCACCACTTGATAATCATCGCCTTGCATGCCCTGTATCATTTGACTACCCAAATTGGATGTCATGATAATTACCGTGTTTTTGAAGTCCACAGTACGGCCTTGACCATCCGTCAAACGACCATCATCCAGCACTTGGAGCAATACATTAAACACATCAGGGTGCGCCTTTTCCACTTCGTCCAACAAAATCACTGAATAAGGTTTACGGCGAACAGCTTCCGTTAACGTACCGCCTTCTTCGTAGCCCACATAACCAGGAGGCGCACCAATCAAGCGCGACACAGAATGCTTTTCCATAAACTCGCTCATATCGATCCGAATTAAATGATCTTCTGAATCGAACAAGAAGCCAGCAAGCGCCTTACAAAGCTCAGTTTTACCTACACCCGTTGGGCCCAAGAACAAGAACGAGCCGTAAGGACGGTTAGGATCACTTAAGCCTGAACGTGAACGACGAATAGCGTCCGACACCAAACGTACTGCTTCATCTTGACCAACCACACGCTCATGTAATTTGGTCTCCATAGTAAGCAACTTTGCACGCTCACCCGTCATCATTTTAGATACAGGAATCCCCGTTGCACGGCTGACCACTTCAGCAATTTCCTCCGCACCAACTTGCGTGCGAAGTAGTCTGTTAAGCTTTACTTCGCCCTTGTCCTCTTCCGCCGCAGCGTTTTTGAGCTGAGCTTCTAGCGCTGGTAACTTGCCGTATTGCAACTCAGAAACCTTTTGCCATTCACCTTTGCGAGTAGCTTCGTCCATTTGCTGCTTAATCTTTTCAATTTCTTCTTTGATATGTGCAGAGCCTTGAACTTGGGCTTTTTCAGCTTTCCAAATATCTTCTAAATCAGCCGATTCTTTTTCTAAACGACCAATCTCATCTTCAATCAAAGCGAAGCGTTTTTTAGAAGCGTCGTCTTTTTCTTTGCGCACGGCTTCACGCTCAATCTTCAATTGAATCAATCGACGGTCTAACTTATCTAGGGCTTCTGGCTTACTATCAATTTCCATCTTGATGCGCGCTGCTGCTTCATCAATCAAGTCAATGGCTTTATCAGGTAAGAAACGGTCAGTAATGTAGCGATGACTTAACTCTGCCGCAGCCACAATTGCAGGGTCAGTAATCTCTACACCATGATGTAGTTCGTACTTTTCTTGCAATCCACGCAAAATCGCAATCGTTGCTTCAACGGTAGGCTCATCTACCAAGACCTTTTGGAAACGGCGCTCTAACGCTGCGTCTTTTTCGATGTATTTGCGATATTCATCCAAAGTCGTTGCACCCACACAATGCAACTCACCGCGCGCCAAAGCCGGCTTAAGCATATTGCCCGCATCCATTGCTCCTTCGGCTTTACCTGCGCCTACCATGGTGTGTAGCTCGTCGATAAAGACAATGGTTTGACCTTCATCCATCGCCAACTCTTTAAGCACAGATTTCAACCGCTCCTCAAATTCGCCACGGTATTTTGCACCAGCCAGCAAAGCAGCCATATCTAGGGACAAGACCTTTTTGCCTTTGAGTGACTCAGGCACTTCACCATTCACAATACGCTGGGCCAAGCCTTCTACAATTGCGGTCTTACCCACGCCTGGCTCACCAATGAGCACAGGGTTGTTCTTGGTACGGCGTTGCAATACTTGAATCGCACGACGAATTTCATCATCACGACCAATCACTGGGTCTAGTTTGCCCATGCGAGCGCGCTCGGTTAAATCCAAAGTGTATTTTTTGAGCGCTTCGCGTTGACCTTCGGCTTCTTGATTATCAACAGACTCACCGCCGCGCACTGCGCTAATCGCTGCTTCCAAAGCGACCTTGTTCAAGCCAACTTGCTTGAGCAATTTTGCTGTGTCGCCTTTGTCTTCAGCCAAAGCAAGCAAGAACATTTCGCTGGCAATATAAGCATCACCGCGCTTTTGGGCGTGTTTATCTGTGAGATTAAGCAGATTATTGAGATCGCGAGAAATGGCAATTTCGCCAGAACTTTCAGCGACTTTAGGAAGTTGATTGATTGCAACTTGCAAGCCTGCTTTCAGTGGCTCAAGGTTTACGCCTGCCCGAGCAAGCAGTGACGCTGTGCCCCCATCATCTTGGCTCAATAAAGCTGACAGCAAATGTGCCGCCTCAATACTCGTATGGTCTTGACCGACTGCCAAGCTTTGCGCATCGCTCAAAGCTTGCTGAAACTTAGTGGTTAGCTTATCTACTCTCATACCATTGCTCCATTTGGGATGTTTGATAGAGCCTATATGGGGCAGATGTCGTTTATTTCAATGGGGGATATAAGGAATTCAGAATTTACTTGCCCAGCTTTTGAGCCAGATCAAATCAGGGCTACCGCTCACGGCTTTTACTTGATGTGCATTGTCGTAATAGTAAGTACGGGGAAGCTCGCCATACCAAGTCTTATCGATGCTGTACCTCAGACGCTCTTCGTCAGGCTCAGAGAATTGCCAAGCCTCGTATGCCGCAGGCAATTTAATTTGTTTTAGGGCTTTTGCTACTTCTTGAGTAGTACTTAATCCGTCTGCATTCACTAAGACCAATTTAATTTTAGGATGATGTTTTACAAACTCACCTAAGGTATTCAGCTCATCCAAACAGTAGGTACAATCTAGCGACCAAAAGGCCATAATCATAGGCTGACCTTGATGTGCTTTTTCAATTTCAACTCGGCTAGATGCCATAAATGGCTTAAGCGACTCAGCACAAACTTGCAGACTCATCATGAGTGCAAGCATTAAGCTAATTTTTACCAAGCTAGGCTTCAACATCAGCCTCATTGCGTAACCTTTAGCCATGCCAAACCATCCACTTCAGTATTCCAAGCCAAATAGGCTTGGCCCTCTTTTAGCAACAGTTGAGGGTAATCTGATTTGCCTCTGGTTTGCGAAATAACAATCGGCACTTCCCATGAACGTCCGCCATCGCTTGACTTAGCAAGCTTCACTAGACTTGCTGTATCCGTCATTTCTTTCCAAGCAAGCCACACTTGTTCGCCATCACTGATCAAGGCGGGGTGACCAGCTTGGCTATTAACATCGCCAAAGCGTTTGGCTGGTGATGAAACCCAAGCTTCACCATCCATACGGGCATAAAACAAACCAGCTTTTTCACCACCATCAAACCATGCCATGTGATAGCCCCAGTCTCCACCTTTAGCAATGGCAGGGCCATGATGCGGGCAAGCATCAATTTTCCAATGACCAAAACTTGCACGATGAACTTTTGGCGTTGTTTCGTTTGCACTTACTTTAACCATTGCATGGTCACGCACGCCACCATCAAAAAGATGACGCCACATCATCACGGCATCACCTTGTTCATCGGCAAGCATAGCAATACGACAGCATTCACAGCTACTATCCGCCACTTTATGTTCTACACTAAAGCTAGCACCTTGGTCATCTGACACCGCATAATAAATGGCTGCGCCGTCATAAGATTGCTTAGCTTTTTTAGCAGCAATCAAATCGCGCTTGTCCACCCAAGCCACATAAATACGGCCTGATGGTGAGACCGCCAAGGAATCAAAACGGTGTGTAATCTCAGCACGGTCTTGATGAACAATGCTCGGCTGTGAAAAGGTTTTGCCTCCATCGCTAGAACGCGAGAACCAAATATAACCGCTATATGGCGTTGGTAATGCTTGTGTCCAAGTTACATAAATATTGCCATTTTTAGCAATAGCAATTTTCGGGCGCGCATCGCCATCTGTCCCAATTTTTTGAGCTTGGCTATTAAGCTTTTGCGAAGCAGAGAACGCCAACGACGCCACTGTTGCAGTCTTATCAACCAACACAAAACCATCTTTCACGCTTGCACGCCAAAGATTACCCTTCGCATCTAGCGCCACAGAAACCGCCAGAGGCGGTCCATGGTCGTGGCCTTCATGAGCGCCAGCATTACCTGTCAGCGCCATCAATAAAGCCAAACTAAAGATTAGTTTTATCATTTTCATATATCGCATTATACAAACTTAATAATCAAATTTGATTTGTGCATAAAAAGTACGCTGTGGAAGAGGATGAGATACATAAGCTTTGTAGTTAGTGAGGTTATCCACACCAACAGATGCCATCCAACGGTCAGCAAATTTATAATTGGCTTTTACATCCATCAAGAAAAACTGACTGGCGGCCTTGTAAGTATCAGGATTCACATCTGAATTATCCAAGTTAATATATTGTCTACCGCTATAACGCGCGCCCACACTTAATGTCAGGTCATTATTCAAGTGGTAAGTGGCAACTGCCTTATAAAGCTGCTTGGGAATACGTGGTGCGACGTGCCCATTATTAGAAGGTGCAGCAGAATCAAGCAAAACTTTTGCATCTGTCCATGTAGCGTTCGCGTGAATATCTAAGCCCGAAACAAAGACATCTTTCCACTCCGTTGCGGCCTCTAATCCATACGTACGAATGTGATCCACATTTTGAACATAACTAGTAGTGGAACCAGCGGGCGAAAGATTTGTTTGAGAAAGAAGCGCATCATACTTATGTTCATTAAAAGCGCTCAAGCGTACCAAGCCATTTGCAAAACGACGTTCCGCGGTTAGCTCTGCAGAAAGCACTTCCTCAGGTTTAAGATCAGGATTATTCACCAGAATGTTCGCGCCATTTGCGAGCTGCTGATAAAGCTCCGTCACTGTAGGAAAGCGGAAAGCTTGACCAAATGCCGCTCTAAAACCCCATGCGGGCTGCGGCTCAAAACTTAAGGAAATTTTTGGTGAAAACTTATTGGCCGATTTATCTTGGTAATTTGCGACCACTGCGCCTGATTGATTGCTACCATCGCTCGCCTGCCAAAACTCCTGACGCGCGCCCAAAGTTAAGGCCCATTGTGGGTTAAATTGCCACTTATCCTGCACATAGACAGCTTGAGTTTGCGAATTGCCACGAGAAGATGCGTTAAAACTACCTTTGCTAATCGCCGACCAGTCAGCACTATTTGTCGTAGTACTACGTAATTGGTAATCATCAATATGGTAGCCAAAGTCCAGTATATGGTTTTGTGGGCGCAAAGTACCTCGCGCTTCAAAAACAGTCCATCCAGTGCCAGATAAATCATTAACGACACCTGCACGGTTGAGATAGGGGTTGCCCGAAGTAATTTTAGAGCTTCCGTTGAGGTCTTTTTGATAATCGTAATCAGACAAAGTAAGCTGCCAATCAAAAAAACCTTTGGTGTTTGACCTCAAATCCAAAGCCTGCATAATATGCAAAGCCTCTGACTTAGCAGGGCTCATCGCAGGCAAAGTGTATTTGGCGCTATTAAAACTTACGTCCCCCGAATAAATCGGATTGCCGTTTACATCTTTAAGGTAAGTCTGCACATCGGTCTTTCCATCGATGTCCCACAATCCTATGGTATAAGACGCTTTAATTTCATGGGTAAAGTCGTAAGTCGCCTTAAACTTAGTATTAATCTGCTCGCTTCTATCAATGTTAGTAGCGCCAAAAATAATACGGCTCTTATTTTTTTCACTGATGTCTTGATAAGCGCCCGTGACAGGAGTTCCTCCAGCAGAAGCTGCTTTTGCATCACTCACTGCAAAGTCTACAGGCTGCCCTTTGTTATCTAGTCTATCCACACCCAACCAAAAACTAAAGTCATTGATTTTATTACCGACCGACGCGCTTTCATGATTACCAACGTTGGTCACATCTGTGCCGTACAACTTAAAATTCTGCATAAAGCCTTGCACGTTGGCATGTGCCTCAAACTTTTCAGGCATACGCGTATGAATACTAATCACACCGCCAAATGAATTGCCTGCATAAAGTGAAGAGAATGGCCCGTACATCATACTAATACTTTCGATTTCATCAGGACTGACCATACCCCAGCGAGGCGGATAGTCATAGCGATTACCGAGAAGATTTGAAAGTAAAATGCCATCGGCAAAAAGCATACTTTGCGCGCTTGAAATAGCACCAATCGTTCGCGTTGCAATAATACCGTTACGGTCACCGATAAAGCGTTCACGCACTTGAATGCTGGGCAAATACTTCATTGCTTGCGCTGGCGTCGCTGCATTTACGCTATCTTGAATTTGTTGCCTATCATAGGTTTCAACAGTGGCAGGATGCTTCATAATTCGGCTGTCAATCACCGACCCACGTACTTCCACCTTGTCGATATTAAGTTCTTCTGTGTCTACCGCCCAAGCTTGCTGACTAAACACGGTCGCAATCGCAATGGCCAATATGCTCTTTTTATTATTCGTCATGATTACGCCGCCAATCTTGAAAGGTTTTGTGAATTAGAGGCATCGTTTAGCGTAGGCGTGTATCTCACCAGTTCATTCAAATCGCACTGAAAATAAGTGCAAAGCTTATCGAGATGGTCTGTAACGGTGTTGTAGCCTTGTTGGCGCATCATGCGGTTAAGTGTCATACGGCTTATGCCAGTTGCATTGGCGACTTCAAGCAAAGTAATGCGACGGCCCCATTGGGCAGCTTTTGCCGCAATAAGCTCTTTAATTTGTAGGTGAATCATTATGAACCTCAATCAAAAATCTAAAAACACGATGCGTTAATCCATCAGCGCTTTAAGCGCTTGCGCATCAATAAAAACTATTTAGATTGAGATTGCAGGTGGGGCGTGCGAGGGAGGTGTTACTTGGTCAAACGAGCTTGGTAAAACTTGAGCATCAATTTGAATATGCTCGGTTGCATTAATTTCAGCTAAAAATAATGCGATTGATGTTGCAGGAATAGCAACAGTGCCAGCGTGAGTTGCGCAATATGGGCAATGCTCAAAATGCATGGCCGCTTGATTTTGAGTCGGGGCTTTTTGCGTATCAACTGCTAAATCAACCGCAATAAAACGCTTTGCGCCTTGTGCGCTACAAAGCTCTTGCAACAACGTTGGCTGATTGTTTTTAGCTGGGAAAGCATGTGAAATGCTAGGTGCAAGGGACGCAAACACGACTGCCAAAATGGCAATCCAGCTGGTCAATCTCTTTGCGTAGCGGGTAAACATGACTTGATTATACTTTAAGACACACTAAAAGCTCAATTAGCTAAAAGGCTTTCATATAACGCAAAGTTAGACGTTGGTCTTCAAAGTAACCATTTTCAGTTTTGAGATCACTACCGTATTGCACGGTAAATTTCCCAATAGGATATTTGGCGCTCACAAACACTTGATAGCGATGAACGTCTTTTTGATTGTCTTGATTCAGCCCATTAATGGTAGCTTCTGCACCTAAGGTGTAATAGTAAGCGGCCGAAAGCTCATAAACAGGGCTAATCGCATAACTTAGACCCGCTTGTGCATTATATTGCGTACTTTGCTCAAGCTTACCAATAGCGACCGACAGCGGAAGTCGATATTCGGAATTGTCACCCGTCCACACTGCATCAAATGCAGCCATAAAATTAATCTTGTCACTTACATGTGTTTGGTAAGCCGCTTGCAGGGCAGTTCTATAGACGTTTTCGCCCACATTAAAGTAGCGATTTTTATCATAACTCCCTGTTGGTAAGGATAAATAAGCCCCTAACGCGAAGTAAGTTTGAGTTTCGCGATTAACATAAGGCCAAAAAGCCAACAACAAAGTGGTGTCGCCAACACCTGAATCTCCGCCCGCGGAGGCAAGTGACTTTTGAGGATGCACAGCGCCCGTGGGCACTTGGGCATAGAAATAAGCAGGATATTCAGCAATCTGAAACGAGTGCCCAACACGCCACAAATAAAGGTCAGTTGAAATTTGGCGATTAGTGGAGGCTTTGTCACCATGTGCGTAAAAATCACCACGCTCAGAATGCTGATAAGAAACTTGTACGCTATTAATACCAGCTGGTGGCGGACGTGCATCGTTCGGCTGCAAATCAATCGCATAGGCATTGGCTGATGGCAGCAATATCGCAACACATAGCCAGGCTAATTTTTTAGCTTTGCCTTTATTATCTAAGCGCTTTTTCCACTCTGACATGTCAGCCTCCGAGCGCTAATCTTGTGGTTTCTTAAGGCTATCAAGTAGGAGCAAGCCCACGCCGCCAGTAATGGCCGAATCAGCCACATTAAACGCAGGCCAATAATAGTCGTAGCCGTGATAGTGAAAGAACAAGAAATCGACTACGTAGCCCAAAGTCAGCCTGTCGTAGAGATTGCCTAATGCCCCGCCTAATACCAAAGCCAGCGCAAAACAAAATAGCTTTTGTTCAGTATTTTTATGAAGCAGATAAACAATCACGGCTGACGCCACAATTGCAATGCTCGTAAAAAAGAAATGCTGCCAACCGCCTTGGCTGGCTAAAAAGCTAAACGCCGCGCCTTCATTATGAAAACGTACTAAGTCAAAAAAAGAAGTGATTTGCAAATGCTCACCATACTGAAAATTCTGCTGAATAAGATGCTTGGTATAAACATCTATCGCAATCACAATCGCGCCAATGCTTAGCCATTTACGCATGGGTACGTTTTTCACCTTGGCCAAATAAATTACTTACGCAGCGACCACAAATTGTCGGATGTTCAGCGCTTGCCCCTACATCTTCACGGTAATGCCAGCAACGGTAGCATTTAGCGTGTTTACTTGCCGCAACTTTGAATGTCAAACCAGAAGCCGATTGCTTTTCAACTTTTGCTTGTGAAGTAATAAACACAAAATGTAGCGCATCTTCGATGCGAGCAAGTGAATCGTAAGTAGCACCATCAGCAGAAATGGTAATTTCAGCCTGTAACGAAGATCCAACTTCGCTTGCGCCACGTTTTTCTTCAATCGCTTTATTGGCCAGCGCACGCACTTCGATAATGTTTTTCCAGTCGGAAATTTGCGCATCGCTCAAACCATGCGCTGGCAAGTCGTACCAAAGCTCCTCAAATACGGTTGCGTCTTTATCCAAGCCCAATGTTTGCCAAATCTCGTTAGCCGTAAAGCTCAAAATAGGTGCCATCAAACGCATCATTGTTTGAGTGATATGATACAACGCGCTTTGCGCAGCACGACGGGCGTGTGAATTCTCACCCGTAGTATAGAGACGGTCTTTGAGAATATCCAAATAGAAGCTGCCTAAATCTTCAGAGCAGAAGCCCACAAATTTTTGCACCGCCAAATGGAATTCGTAACGATCAAAATCCGCCAAAACTTCTGTTTGTAACTTCTCTGTGAGCACTAGCGCATAACGATCAATTTCAAGCCATTGGTCAACGGGCAATAAATCTTTGCTAGCATCAAAATCAGCCAAATTCGCCATTAAGAAACGTAAAGTATTGCGGATACGTCGATAGCTTTCTGCCACGCGCTTGAGAATTTCATCAGAAATCGTGAGTTCGCCTGAGTAGTCCGTCGATGCTACCCACAAACGCAGAATATCCGCGCCGTATGTATCCATCACCTTTTGCGGTGCAACCACGTTACCTTTGGACTTACTCATTTTGTGACCAGCGCCATCCACCACAAAACCATGCGTAAGCAAGGCCTCGTAAGGAGCTCTGCCATCAATCGCACAACCTGTTAATAGGGAGCTTTGGAACCAACCGCGATGCTGGTCTGAACCTTCCAAATAAAGATCTGCAGGATGCTGTAGTTCTGGACGGCGTTTCAGCACAGCCGCATGCGTTGAGCCTGAATCAAACCAAACGTCTAAAGTATCAGTGACTTTTTTGTATTGGTCAGCGTTTTCTGGCGCATGTTTCGCCAAGAAAGCAGCGGCATCTAAACTAAACCAAGCTTCAACGCCTGTTTGCTCTGTCAGCAAAGCTGCTTGCTCTAACAACTCAGCTGTTTTTGGATGTGGCTCGCCTGTTTCTTTATGCACAAATAGTGGCATCGGCACGCCCCAATTGCGTTGGCGTGAAACACACCAATCAGGACGGTTTTTAATCATCGCCTCTAAACGGGCACGACCCCAGCTTGGGAAGAACTCGGTTTCATCGACAGCTTTATTGGCATACTCACGCAGGCTTTTACCCGAAGCGTCTGTTTCGTTCATGCCAATAAACCATTGATGTGTCGCCAATTGCATGAGTGGCGTTTTATGACGCCAACAATGTGGGAAGCTATGGTTCAAGCGTGCGCTTGCAATTAAAGCGCCGCTTTCTTGCATCAAACCTAAAATCACCTTATTTGCGTCTTGGCGACTTAAGCCACGAATTGCTTCAAGCTCAACCAAATTGCTGGTGAAAAATTTACCATCCGCACCAATGAGAACACGTGGTTTTTCTTGCGGGAAGTTAGCGCGCATGACCAACCAGTCATCGTTACCGTGCGCAGCGGCGGTATGTACCAGGCCAGTACCTGCATCAGTGGTCACGTGCTCACCACAGATCACAGGAACGAAACGCTCGTCAAACGGATGTTTTAATTGCATACCATTTAAGGCAGCACCTTTGCATGAAGCGATTGTTTTAGCACCCTCTTCACCATATCGCGTTAATGTCGCTTGCGCCAAATCATGACCAAGAATTAACAAGCCTTTACTGGTTTGAATGAGGTCGTAATCCAACTCAGGATGCACGCTGACGGCCTGATTGGCAGGCAGTGTCCAAGGTGTTGTCGTCCAAATCACAGCAAATACATCACCGGAGATATCAATACCAAACGCTTTGTTTAAGTCAGGCTTATTGCCTGAAACCTTAAAGCCCACATCAATGGCTGGTGAGTTGACGTCTTCATATTCAACTTCAGCCTCTGCCAATGCAGAGCCACAATCTACGCACCAATGGACTGGCTTACTACCTTGGTATAAATAGCCATTTTTATAGATATCACCCAAAGCGCGCATGATGTCGGCTTCAGTTTTAAAATCCATGGTGAGGTAAGGATTATCCCAATCGCCCAACACACCCAAACGCACAAAGTCTTTCTTTTGGCGCTCGACTTGTTCTTTTGCATATTCGCGGCAAAGCTCTCGGAATTTAGCTGGGGCAATTTCCTTACCGTGATTTTTCTCAACCACCAACTCAATCGGCAAGCCGTGGCAATCCCAACCTGGCACATAAGGGGCATCAAAACCGCTCATGGTTTTAGATTTAACGATGATATCTTTTAGAATTTTATTCACCGCATGACCGATATGAATATCGCCGTTTGCGTATGGTGGGCCGTCATGCAGAATAAATTTAGGCTTACCCGCGCGGGCTTTGCGAATGCGTTCATAGAGCTTTTTGTCTTGCCATTCTTTAAGCCAAGCAGGTTCACGCTTAGCCAAGTCGCCACGCATAGGGAAGCTGGTCTCAGGCAGATTGAGCTTATATTTCGAATCTTGTTTTGAATCTTCAGTCATTACAAACTTTCGGTCTTTTGCTTTTAATTATCTAAATTTTATTTAAAAAAATGGCGCGCCACTTGCGCGTCTTTTGCGATTTGAGCTTTTAGCGCATCCAAACCATCAAACTTCATTTCATCACGAATTTTGTGGAAAAACTCGACATGTACATGCTTGTCGTATAAATCACCATCAAAATCAAACAAGTGCACTTCTAACAATAACTTAGGCACACCAGAAATGGTCGGTCTCACGCCCAAATTGGCGACCCCATTCAATCCGTCTAATTTTACTGCATACACGCCAGTTAAGGCAGGTCGTTCGTGCCGCATATGCACATTTGCTGTCGGAAACCCTAGCTTTCTACCTAATTGCGCTCCATGAATCACTTTGCCGCTAATGCTATAAGGGCGGCCGAGTAGATTTTTAGCCACATCAAGCTGTCCAGACGCAAGCGCATTACGCACACGGGTGCTAGAAACTCGCTCGCTATCGCCAAGGGCTTGAACATCAACATCACTTAAATTTACTTGGGGCAAGCTAATGAGGTTTAATCCTGCTTTGGCAATATCAACAACGCCGCCACGACGACCTGCACCAAATCTAAAATCTTCGCCCACCAAAACAGTTTTAGCATTGAGCGATTTAATCAAGATATCGTTGATAAAAGCTGCGCTACTCAAACTGGCAAAGCGCTGATTAAATCGGCATAAATAAACAACATCAACGCCAGCATCTGCAAAACGCTCTAATTTCTCTCTCAATGAAGCTAGTCTTGCTGGCGCTTTTTCTGGCGTAAAAAACTCGCGCGGATGAGGTTCAAATGTCATCACCGCAATTTGCAATGCTTGCGCGCTTGCCACGGCTTTAAGCTCTTTTAGCAACGCTTGATGCCCTAAATGCACGCCATCAAAATTGCCTATCGCCAATGCGGATAGCTGACTATTTTCACTTGGGAAATGTCTAAGGATTTGCATAGGGCTAAATAACAGTGCGCTTTATAAAGTCTTTAATACGAATGCCCAAAGCCCAAAGCACAAAGAAATAGGTGGTAGAACCAAGCAAAAGTAAAACCAACAAATGCACTAGTTTAGGGACCAATTTATATGCCATCCAAGTTGCGTCTGATCCCGCAGCAAAGTGTAAAACAAGCGCCATCGTAACGACTGCTAGGGTAAGCTTTGCCATAAAAGCATACCAGCCAGGCTGTGGCTTAAATACGCCTGCTTTACGCAAATAGAAATAAAGGAGGCCCGCATTCATACAAGCACCTAAGCCAATCGCCAAGGCTAAACCAGCATGTTTAAACGGGCCAATAAAAGCCAAATTCATGAGCTGTGTTGAGGCCAAAGTAAATAGGGCGATTTTGACTGGGGTTTTAATGTTTTGACGTGAGTAAAACGCAGGCGCAAGAACCTTCACTAAAATAAGCCCAAGCAAGCCAAGGCTATATGCCATCAACGCTTGGCGTGTCATTTCCACGTCTAGCGCACTAAATGCGCCATAGTGGAATAAACCTGTCACAAGCGGCACTGAGAGCACTGCCAAAGCGACCGCTGCTGGCAATGCTAGTATGAAGGTGAGGCGCAAACCCCAATCTAAAAGCTGAGAGTATTCACCGTCGGCTTTATCCGCATAACTTTTAGCTAAGCTAGGCAACAAAATAGTGCCTAGCGCAACACCTAAAACACCCGTAGGAAATTCCATTAAACGGTCAGCATAGTAAAGCCAAGAAACGCTACCTGTTGCCAAGAATGAAGCAAAAATTGTGTTAATGAGAAGTGAAATTTGTGCGATAGAAACGCCAAAAATTGCAGGTCCCATAAGCTTAAGAATTCGCCAAACGCCTTCATCTTTAAGGTTAATCTCAAACCTTGGCACCAAACCTAACTTTCGAAGATAAGGGAGTTGATAAACCAACTGCGCAACCCCGCCAACAAACACTGCCCAACCTAAGACCTTCACGGAATGTTCAAAATAAGGTGCGACAAACAACACTGCAGCAATAAACGAAATGTTGAGCCAAACAGGCGTCATGGCCGGCACGCTGAAATTGCCGTAAGTATTGAGCACACCGCCAGCAAGCGAGACCAATGAAATGAAGAAAATATAAGGGAAGGTAAGACGAAGCAAATCGACCGTTAAATCAAATTTAGCTTTATCTACGGCAAAACCTGGCGCGCTGACTTGCACTACCCAAGGCGCAGCGAGCATACCTAAAATGGTAATCACAACTAAAAACAGCCCAAGCAAAGTCGCAACATGGTTAATTAGCGCTTTGGTTTCATCAATACTGCGCTGTTTTTTGTATTCCGCCAAAATTGGCACAAAAGCTTGGGAGAAAGCACCTTCAGCAGAAATACGGCGCAATAAATTTGGAATTTTGAATGCAACAAAGAAAGCATCCGTCTCAACACCAGCGCCAAACACGCGCGCAATCAAGGTGTCGCGAACGAAACCCAAGATGCGGGAGAGGAATGTCATGCTCCCAACGGTGGCAAGTGCTTTAAGCAGATTCATGCGTGTGTATGTTGTCGTGTAAAATACTGTTGAAATTAAGGGCGATTTTAGCATGAGCAGGGCTAAAACCCCGAACGCAATTGCTTACAAGCACATCGTACACAGCGATATTATTGCAAATAAGCACAATTTAACGCTCACAATATATTGCAAAAGCTTTAATAAAACGTTAAGATGCTCGGCTTCGTATTTTGTTAATTAGGAAAATTCATGGCTAATACCGCGCAGGCAAGAAAACGTGCTCGTCAGGCAGTTAAGCAACGCGCCCATAACGCCAGCTTGCGTTCTACTTTGCGCACCGCGATCAAAAAGATCATTAAAGCGGTAGAAGCTGGTGACAAAGGTGCTGCTCAAGCTGCATACTCTGAAAATGTGAGCGTTATTGATCGCATTGCAGACAAGAACATTATTCACAAGAATAAAGCTGCTCGTCATAAGAGCCGTTTGAATGCTTCAATTAAGGCAATGGCTTAATCAGTCTTGTTTTAATTAGCATCAAACAAAAAAGCCGAACTAGATGTTCGGCTTTTTTATTGTCGATGACTTTATAAAAGTAAAACTTAACCAATCCCCAATTCTTCACGCGCTTTAATCGCGTTTACAATCACCGTCTCTTGGTCAGCGCCAATCACCGTGTAATGACCCATCTTTCGACCTGGACGCGGCTCATGCTTGCCATACAAATGTAGTTTTAGCTCTGAGCGGGCAAAAATCTTATCCCAAGCTGGCTCAGCCCCATTTTTCCAAATATCGCCAAGAATATTGACCATCACAGCTTGGCTATGCAGTCGACTATCGCCCAAAGGCAATCCGACCAAAGCACGCAGTTGCTGCTCAAATTGATTGGTGACGTTCGCATCAATAGTGTAATGACCTGAGTTGTGAGGGCGTGGCGCCATTTCATTGGCAAGCAATTCGCCATTACTCACAAAAAACTCAACTGCTAGCACACCAACGTAGTCCAACTTCTCAGCAATCTTAATCGCCAATTGACGTGCTTCATCCTGAATCGCTTTTGGCGCACGCGCTGGCACGATGCTGACATCCAAAATACCATTTAAGTGGCTATTCTCTGCCAATGGATAAGCCGCAACATTGCCTTGCGCGTCACGAGCTAAAACCACTGAAACCTCGTAATCTAAGCTCAACATTTTTTCTAATACGCATTGCTCACCCTTGAACGCCTCAAAAGCCTCTTTCGCTTGCGCTTGGTTGGCAACACGCGCTTGGCCTTTGCCGTCATAGCCAAAACGTGCAACCTTCAAGATAGCTGGATAAATGGCTTCACCGTCCACAGGTAAATCTGATGCCACATTCACCACGAAAAAAGGCGCTACAGGAATCCCCGCATCACGGATAAATTGTTTTTCTAATACACGATGTTGCGCAATAGAAACAGCTTTGGCAGAAGGTCGCACAGTGCGTGTCTGGGCCAAATTTTCCAAGGTACTTGCTGGAACATTTTCGAATTCAGTTGTAATCGCTTGGCAAGTTTCTGCCATCGTTTTTAATGCTGCCGCATCATCATAAGCTGCGCATAAATGAACATCTGCAATTTTGCCTGCAGGACTATTTTTATCTGGATCTAGCACGGTAACGCGATAGCCCATTTCGTGGGCAGCAATTACAAAAAAGCGCCCAAGCTGACCGCCGCCCAACATGCCCAGCATTGCTGGAGGAAGGATGATATTAGAACTCAAGGCTGCTCCGTTAATGTCATGTTCAATACTTTTGCGGTTTGTGCCGCACGAAAATCTTGTAGCTTTTTAGCCAAGCTCGCATCACCATTCGCCAAAATAGAGACAGCGAACAAGCCAGCATTCGTTGCGCCCGCTTCGCCAATGGCAAAAGTAGCCACCGGAATGCCTTTCGGCATTTGCACAATAGAGAGTAAAGAGTCGTTACCTTGCAAGTGTTTACTCGCAACAGGAACGCCTAATACAGGCAATGTAGTCTTAGCAGCAACCATCCCAGGCAAGTGTGCAGCACCACCCGCACCAGCGATAATCACTTGAATACCTTTAGCTGAAGCTGTTTCGGCAAATTCAAACATCAAGTCTGGTGTGCGATGTGCAGAAACCACTTGCGCTTCATAAGGCACACCGAAATCTGCCAACATTTGCGCAGCCAATTTCATTGTTGGCCAGTCGCTATCAGACCCCATAATGATGGCTACTTTTGGTGATGTTTTAGTCATGGTTACCCCAATACTTACAAATAAATCTTACAAAAGAATAAGGTTATCTCTGTGTATCAATTCAGCTTCATCCACATAACCCAAAATGGATGCAATCTCACTGCTCGGCTGACGCAAAATTCGCGCTGTTTCAGCCGATGAATAATTCACTAATCCGCGGGCGATTTCTTTGCCTTGCTCATCTAAACAAGCCACAACATCGCCACGTTCAAAACTGCCTTCAACCGCTACAACCCCAACTGGTAATAAACTTTTACCATCAGTCCGCAACACTTTCACTGCGCCAGCATCGAGTTTTAATTGGCCAGAAACACGCAAATGGTCTGCCATCCACTGTTTCTTAGCAAGCATTTTGCCTTGCTCTGTCTGCAGGTGTGTGCCAATAACTTCGCCAGAAGCCAACTTAATGAGCACTTCTTTCTCACGTCCAGAAGCAATAATCGTATGCGCGCCACTGCGCGCCGCACGTTTTGCCGCCAAAATCTTGGTCAACATGCCTCCAGTACCTACGCTACTGCCAGCACCCCCCGCCATTTGCTCCAAAGCTTCATCACCTGCTGTTGCGTGCTGAATAAACTTGGCATCAGGATTTTTGCGTGGATCAGCTGAATAAAGGCCTGCTTGGTCAGTCAAAATCACCAAAGCATCAGCTTCGATTAGATTAGCCACCAAAGAAGCTAAGGTATCGTTATCCCCAAAGCGAATCTCATCGGTGACAACAGTATCGTTCTCATTAATGATAGGAATGACGCCTAAATCAAGCAGGGTACGCAATGTACTGCGCGCATTGAGGTAACGCTTACGGTCAGCCAAATCATCATGGGTCAGTAAAACTTGCGCTGTGTGTAATGAATGCTGAGCAAAACATGACTCATACATTTGCACTAAGCCCATTTGGCCAACAGCCGCCGCAGCTTGCAACTCATTCACCGCTGTTGGGCGTTTCTTCCAACCCAAGCGCTGCATGCCTTCAGCCACTGCGCCGCTAGAAACCAACACCACTTGCCTTGCTTGAATATCGCCATTAGCTGGACGCACTAAATGGGCGATTTGAGCCGCCCAAGCAGCAATCGCCATTTGGTCTAAACCCTCGCCATTGTTTGTGACCAGGCTAGAACCTACCTTAATCACAATACATTTTGCGTCAGCTAATAATGATTTCATCTCACTTAAACTTTATTCTGCGCCTTCAGCTCTCTTTAACGCCGCCGCTTCTTTACGCGCTAATTTTTCTGCTGCTAGTTTTGCTTGTTCAGCTTCTTCCTCTTCACGTGCTTTGGCGCTCACTTCTTCCACATGATCCATAATCGCATATACAAGCTCTTTACAACCTATACCGCTAATTGCTGAAGTCGCAAAAGTACGACCTTTCCAGCCATAAGCTTTGACGAAATCAGCTACTTTTTCAGCTGAGTTCTCAAGCATATCTACTTTGTTTAACACCAACCAACGCGGTTTGTTATAAAGCTCTTCGTCATATTTGCGAAGCTCTTCTACAATCGCTTTGGCTTCAGCAACCGGATCAACCGCTTCATCATATGGCGCTAAATCCACAATATGAAGCAGCAAACGAGTACGTGCTAAATGACGTAAGAACTGGTGACCAAGGCCCGCGCCTTCGGCAGCGCCTTCAATCAAACCAGGAATATCGGCAATCACAAAACTGCGATTGGTATCCACGCGCACCACACCCAAATTAGGGTGCAAAGTGGTAAATGGATAGTCGGCGACTTTTGGTTTGGCGGCTGAAACAGAGCGAATGAACGTGGATTTACCTGCGTTTGGCATACCCAGCAAGCCAACATCTGCCAACACTTTAAGCTCTAGATAAAGCTCAATTTCCTCACCTGGTTCGCCCTTTGTACATTGGCGCGGCGAACGATTCAGACTCGACTTGAAGTGAATATTACCCAAGCCACCTTTACCGCCTTTAGCTAACATGGCGCGTTGGCCATGTTCAGCCAAATCGACCAAAGTTTGGCCTGATGCTTTTTCACTAATCACGGTACCAACTGGCACACGCAAAATCATGTCATCACCACCAGCGCCGTAGCAATCAGAGCCACGGCCGTTTTCACCACGCTGTGCGCGGAAGCTACGAGTATAGCGATAATCAACCAATGTATTAATATTGCGATCAGCCTCAAAGTATACGGAACCTCCGTGGCCGCCATCGCCGCCATTGGGTCCGCCCATAGGCTCATATTTTTCACGACGGAAAGTCGCTACACCGTTACCGCCATCACCCGCAAAAAGCTTAATGGTGGCTTCATCTATAAATTTCATTGGTCACCGCACAATTGATATAACACTTCGGACTCAGCATTGGAACTCAAGCTTAAAATCCATTTTGAACTAACCGTATCATACCGCCAAGTTAGCCCCATATAAAACAAAAAAGCCCTACCAAGCGATAGGGCTTTTTATAGTGCTCGATAGCATTAAAGCGGGATGATGCTTACCATCTTACGACGCAACGCACCTTTAATAGCGAAAGCAACTTTACCGTCTACTTTTGCATATAGTGTGTGGTCTTTACCCATACCTACATTTTCACCAGCGTGCATACGTGTACCACGTTGACGAACAATGATGCTACCAGCTGAAACTTCTTGCTCACCAAAGGCTTTAACACCTAATCGTTGGGCCTGTGAGTCGCGACCGTTACGGGAACTCCCGCCAGCTTTCTTATGTGCCATTTTCTACTCCTTATTCAGCCGCTTTAGCTTTAGCAGCTTTAGCTTTTGCTGGTTTAGTTGAAGCGCCACCGAAATCTGCAATTTGGATTTCTGTATAGCTTTGACGATGACCTTGTGTCTTACGGTAGTGTTTACGACGACGGAATTTGAAAATCATTACCTTGTCGCCACGGCCGTGTGATAACACTTTAGCTGTCACGCTAGCGCCAGCGATTAATGGAGCACCAATAGTGACATTCTCACCATCAGCCAACACTAATACTTGATCGATAGTAACGTCGCTACCAACGTCACCAGTTAATTTTTCTACCTTAAGCCTTAGGCCAGGAGTTACGCGGTACTGTTTACCGCCAGTCTTGATGACTGCATACATGATTAAGCCTCGTTTGCTACGCATTCAAATGAACTGCGCATTATACGTAAAATTCGGACTTAAGCAAATACAAAATAGGCTTTATCTAAAAAACCTTAAGCGCCCAAATGAAGTAATAGTTGATATTTTAACCTAAGTAAGCATATCACCTCTATTTAAGGGCTTATCCGGATAAAAAGTCCGGCAAAACAAGCCTTATAAATGCTAAAATTAGCACAAATTTTATTGGTAGCTTTAATTGTCACTTAGCCTTATTCAATCAAGCATTGCAGACGACATGCGTGCCGTCGATGACGTCATCCGTAAATCACTGCATTCTGAAGTCGCGCTCATCAACCAAGTGGCGGACTACATCATTAATAGCGGCGGCAAACGCTTGCGTCCTGCTTTAGTGCTTTTATCTGCAGGCGTTTTCGGCAAAATTGAGCCGCACCATCATACACTTTCTGCAGTTGTAGAATTTATTCATACCGCGACCTTACTACATGATGATGTCGTGGATGAGTCTGCTATGCGACGCGGCCGCGCTACCGCAAACACCCTATTCGGCAATGCCGCCAGCGTATTAGTGGGCGACTTTGTTTATTCGCGCGCCTTCCAAATGATGGTGAGCGTTCAAAACATGCGCGTGATGGATATTTTGGCTGAAGCAACCAACATTATTGCTGAAGGCGAAGTGCTACAACTACTCAATATTAATGATGCTGATATTAGCGATGAAGACTATCTTCGCGTCATTCATTACAAAACTGCCAAATTATTTGAAGCTGCCACTCGATTAGGCGCTGTGATTTGCCAAACATCCGCCCAAGATGAGCAGGCCATAGCCGAATACGGTATGCGCTTGGGAACAGCTTTCCAACTCATTGATGACGTGCTTGACTTAAGCGGCGAGAGCGAAGATATCGGGAAGAATCTTGGCGACGATATAGCAGAAGGAAAGCCAACGTTGCCGCTACTATATGCGATGCGAAATGGCAATGAAGCGCAATCCAGCCTCATTCGTAAAGCCATTGAACAAGGGGGCTTGGAGGATTTAGCTGCCGTGATAGAAGCTGTTAAAGAGACAGGCGCTCTAGACTACGTGAGAGGCGTTGCGAAACACGAAGCGTTGCTTGCGTGCCAAGCGATTGCTCATTTACAAAAAAATGCCCAACACCAAGCACTGATTGATTTAGCAGAGTTTGCCGTCGCCAGAACCTATTAATTAAAGGTAATCGGCTCGCCGTTTTCTGGATTGAAGTAAGTTAATTGCGCGCAAGCATTTTTGCCATTTGTTAGTGTACCGTTAAATAAGGACTCCCCGTCCACATCCACCACGGCATAACCGCTGTGATACAAAGTGACTTCAGCCTCTTGGCGACCTAAGCGCATGGCATAGCTCATGTAGTCGTCAGTTTCTTCTTCATTGAATACTTCCCAATTTTTATGTCCAGTCAGCTGCGCCATCCAATTAGGCAAGTCTACCTCTACGCGGCAGACAACAGGCTTCGTCCAAGCTTCCACTTGGGTTTCATCCATTTCTAATATTGAAGCTTCTACATTTGAGTCTGGGCGCATACAATCATTTCCTAACAGCTATTTTATACATTATATATTGGTGACTGTTTTTTGCATTTCAATAGCAGATATTATTTATAGAGTTGCCCTGTCCAGTGTTCAATGCGAATATGCTATTCATTAGCATCAAAAATTAACCAAAGAATAATTTCATGCCTGAATTGATTGCGCTCATCCAACAAAATTCAACCATTTTCATCATTATCGCCAGCCTCTTGGGCCTTGTGATTGGTAGCTTCTTGAATGTGGTGATACACAGATTGCCCATCATGATGGAGATGGATTGGCGCGAACAATGTGCATCGTTAAGTGGCATTGATAACGTCGCTAAAACCACAAAATATAATTTAATCACTCCACGATCAATCTGCCCGCATTGCCAAAAAGCCATCGCTGCATGGCACAATATTCCTGTCATTAGCTTTCTAATGCTTGGCGGCAGATGCAAGGAATGCAAAGCTTCCATTAGCTGGCGTTACCCTGCTGTCGAAATCATCAGCGCATTTTTAGTCGGCCTAACTGCTTATAAGTTCGGCTTTTCGATAAACACCTTGGCGGCATCAGTGTTTGCGCTAGCACTACTCTCCCTCACTTTTATAGATTTAGATACCCAGCTTTTACCAGACGACATCACACTGCCACTGCTTTGGCTAGGTTTGCTTTTCAACCTAAATGGTGGCTTCACAGATATTCAATCAGCCGTCATCGGTGCAGTAGCGGGCTATTTAATCTTGTGGAGCGTTTATTGGTTATTTAAACTCATCACTGGCAAAGAGGGCATGGGCTATGGTGACTTTAAAATGCTAGGGGCAATAGGTGCTTGGTTTGGCTGGACGATCCTTCCAGCGGCCATCCTTCTTTCCTCCATTGCTGGCTCAATCATCGGGATTGGCTTGATTATTTTCGCTAAAAAAGGAAGAAACACAGCTATTCCTTTTGGGCCCTATCTCGCACTCGGTGGCATTGCAGCATTGTTTTGGGGCACGCAACTTTCACACTTATATTTGGTTGGCTAAGCTATGTATGTTGTTGGACTAACAGGTGGCATTGGTAGTGGTAAAAGCGAAGCAGCAAGTCTATTTGCCGAGCTAGGTGTGCCTATCGTGGATGTCGATATCATCAGTCATGAATTAACTGCGAGCGGTGAAGCCACTTTGAAAGAAATTACCGAGGTTTTTGGTAAAGATATTCTCAATAGCGATGGCAGCCTCAATAGAGCAGCTTTACGCCAAAAAGTGTTTACAGATGGCGAAGCCAGAAAAAAATTAGAGGCCATTCTTCACCCGGCCATTTACAACAAAGCTATAGAAAGGCTTCAGGAGAATGCTTCTGCACCTTACCAAATTCTAGCCATCCCACTTTTATTTGAAAGTGATCGTTATTTAAACATCATCAATCGCAGCTTAGTTATTGATAGCGATAAAAAACTACAAATCGCCAGAGCAAGCAAGAGAGATGGTCTTTTAGAGGCTGACATCCAGAAAATTATTGATGTCCAAATGCCGCGTGAAAAGCGAAATGCACTCGCAGACGACCTCATTCTAAATGACGGCTTAATTGAAGAATTAAAAGAGAAAATTAAGCAAGTTCATGAGAAATACATCAATACTTGCGTAATCGACAATTCAAACCCATAATCTGACGTATCTAAGTGTTTAATAAAATATTTAAGCGAAAACAAAGTGGCGATTTACGAATTCCCTTTTAACGAAAGAATCAGAACTCTGCTTCGCCTAGAGGATTTATTCTCTAAGGTTTTGCTTAATATTGCCTCAGAACACCCAAGCCACCACCATAATGCCATTGTGTCTTTTTTCCAGATTCTGGATATTCTTGACCGTACAGATTTAAAAACTGACCTACTTCAAGAGTTAGATCGCCAAAAAGTCATCATGACAAGTTTAGTAGGCAATCCAAACATCGCAACTGAAGTGCTTCAGCCTATTTTGGACAAAATCATTGGCACGTCAGCGCGACTTAGAACCATTAGCACCAGAATAGGCCAACCACTCAAAGAAAACGAGTGGCTAATGTCGATTAAACAACGTGCTGTGATTCCTGGTGGGCTATGCGAGTTTGATTTGCCCTCTTACCATTATTGGTTAGAAAGTCCTGCGGAGGAACGAAAGCAGGATTTAGAGAAATGGTTAGGCCACGTCACGCCAATATATGACGCACTAGCAATCATTCTAAACATCGTCAGAGGCAGCGGTAAAGGCGTTGCAAATATTGCTATCAATGGGGCTTACCAGCAAATGCTTGGTAATGCGAAACCAGCCCAAATGTTGCAAGTAAAAGTCGATGACGACCTAAATTGCTATCCTGAAATTAGCGCCAATAAATATGCAATCAATCTGCGATTCATCTCTATGAGTCGGACTGAAAAGCCTCATCCATGTGAAGGTGATATTCCATTCTCACTGACACTTGGCAACCTTTAATTCCTTTTAAGTTTAGTTACCAATGCAATCTGTCGAAAAAAAACGTCTAGTCCCATGCCCGGAATGTGGCGAACGTTCTGAATTTAGTCCTAGTAACGCATTCAGACCCTTTTGTTCTGAGCGATGCAAAATGATTGATTTAGGGATTTGGGCAAGCGAAGGCTATCGCATTGAAACGCCTATCACCGAAGATGACTTAGATACAGAAGGTCTGAATTAAAATGCTAAAAAAAACACTATATTTAGGATTAGCAATCTTAGTGGGAATCCTGATGGCTTGCAGCAAACAAGCACCCGAAATCAACATCACCGATAACTGGGTCCGCGCAACAGCCGAAGGCCAAGACGTAGGTGCAGCCTACATGACCATCACCAGCGCATCAGACAAGAGCTTAGTCAAAGTGGAAAGCTCCGTGACTGATAGCGTCGAAATTCATAGCATGAGCATGGAAAATGGTGTCATGAAAATGCGCATGCTTGAACAATTAGATTTAAAAGCGAACACACCCAACAAGCTAGCACCCGGTGGATTCCATTTAATGTTATTTGATTTGAAGAAACAGCTCAAAGCTGGCGAAACCGTTTCATTTACTTTGCATTTCAAAAATCAAGCTGGCAAAGAAAGTCTAGTAAAAGTAAGCAGCCCCATCCTTGCTGTACAGCCATAAGCTATTTAATTAGCGCGATTAGCCTTAACTGAAAATGGCAACTTAAAGCGCTGGATTTTTTTGCCAGCTTCAATCTCAAGCAACATATTCCAATCGCTACGCCCCTGCACACAAATAGGCAAAGTCACCTCCGCTTGCCAATCGCCAGATTGATTAGACTGGATTAAGCGGTAACGATTTAAGCCCATTTCCATATCTTGCATCGCAAAATCAACATGAATACTTTTAACGGCTTCAGCTCGATTAAGATGTAAATTTAAATGCAGCGGATTCATCACTTGCGGCGCTTCGTCAAACTGAACTGTAAACACCTCATTACCACATGACTGAGTAATATCAACACAAGTCAAAACGCTAATAGGCGCCAACCCTGGCTTAGCAAAATAAAACTTTGCCCAAAAGCCCAGTGCAATCAACAAAACTAGCGGTAAAAAAAATTGCTTCATTTATTCCCAAACCGCTCTCTGCATAGCGATGCCATGACCACCTGCTTGCCAAGCATTTTTAAGCGCTGAATATTGCATGCCGCCAAGTGCATAAACAGGCAATGGGTAATCTTGCTTCATCTTCGCAAAATCCTCCCAGCCCATGCCTTGAGTTTCAGGATGGCTGCGAGTTGGCAATACTGGAGAGAGCATCACAAAATCTAAATTCAATTGGACTGCTTTTGCCATTTCTTGAGCATTATGACAAGACGCAGCGACCAACAAACCATGAGGCTTCTCGCTCAAATTCATCAGCGCAATACTATTCAAATGAATACCATCAGCGCCTGCTTTCATCACATCATCCAAATCTGCGTTCATGAGCACTTTAGCGCCGAAGGGGTGGGCGTGCGCAATTACTTTATGGGAAAATGCAATTAATGCCTCTTGACTCAATTGTTTTTCACGCACTTGAATCAACTTCAATCCATTTTCTAATTGAACTGATAAAGCCTTGAAAAAAGGTGCTTCACCCATCTCCATCATATTAGTAATCGCGTAAACAGGTGGCAAACTTAAAGCACTTAGAATAGGCGTGTTTGCAGGCAACATAGGTTCAACCGTTAAGCCTGCGGGGGTTTGCCAACTGAGTTGCTGACCTTCACGTCCAACTGGCTCACCTTGCCATGACTTCACGATAAAGAAGTTGAGCTTGACGGTTTTTTCTGGGTAATCAAAAGTACGAACAAGCCATGGATAGGCTTCGATTGCTTGCACCCCAAGCTCTTCATCTAGCTCACGTTGCAGGGCTTCAAGAGGCGTTTCGCCCTCTTCAATCTTACCGCCCGGAAACTCCCACCAACCAGCCCAAGCCTTGCCTGCAGGGCGATTGCCCAATAAGACCATCCCATCTTCACGCATCAAAACTGCGACTGCGGCATGGACTACTTTGTTAGCGTTCAAGATGCTGACTTTTGATTAGCCAAAGCCTGACGACCAGCATAGTCACGTGCGAATTGATAAGCTACACGTCCACTTCGGGCGCCGCGCGTTAAAGAAAAAGTTAATGCTGCACGTCTTACTTCGTCGTTCATTTCAGAAATGCCATATTGGGCCAACCAATAAGCTGCGACTGTTAAATATTCCTCCTGGTCAAATGCGTAAAAAGAGAACCACAAGCCAAAACGCTCCGAAAGCGAGATCTTCTCTTCTGAGGTTTCACCTGGTCGAATTTCCTCACCCACATACTGGGTTTCTAAGTTTTCCGCCATGTATTCAGGCATGAGGTGGCGACGATTTGATGTGGCATAGACCACGACGTTATCTGAAGTGGTTGCGATTGAACCATCAAGGACTACTTTAAGGGCTTTGTAACCTGGATCTGTCGCTTCAAAAGAAAGGTCATCACAAAATATAATAAATCGCTCAGGCCTAGCGCGAAGCAAACTGACAATCTCGGGTAAGGCAACTAAGTCCTGTTTATCAACCTCGATAATACGCAGTCCATCTTTAGCAAACTCACTTAGCAAAGCCTTCACCAAGGTGGATTTTCCCGTTCCCCGCGCACCAGTCAGCAAAACATTATTGGCAGGAAAACCGCTCACGAACTGAGCTGTGTTACGCACAACTTCAAATTTTTGAGCATCTACATTACAAATGGCCTCAAGCTTGATTTGGTGGGGATGTGGAACAGCTTGGAGATAACCTCGGCCATTCATGATTTGCCAGCGCCAAGCTAAAGCATTCCAATCAACTTCTTGCTGAATTGCCGGCAGATAGGCTGAAAGCCTCTCTAAAAGAGACTCCGCACGATTAATCAGGCTTTCAATATTTGCCATAACTAAGAGCGATAATCCGCGTTAATTTTTACGTAATCGTATGAGAAGTCGCAAGTCCAAACGGTTGCACTGGCTTCACCGCGATTAAGCACGACGCGCACTAAAATCTCTGGTTCTTTCATCACCGCCGCACCTTGCTCTTCTTGATAGGCTTCTGCACGACCTCCGTTTTCAGCCACCAACACATCACCTAAATAAAGCTGCATAGCATTGACGTCTAAATTCTCGACGCCAGCGTATCCAATTGCCGCTAAGATACGGCCTAAATTAGGGTCTGATGCAAAGAAAGCCGTTTTAATCAGCGGAGAATGCGAAATCGCATATGCCACTTTGCGGCACTCCTCGACATCTCGACCTGCCTCAACTTGCACCGTCATAAATTTAGTAGCGCCTTCTCCATCACGCACAATCGCTTGCGCTAAAAGGGTCGCAACTTCCGTCATGGCATCGCGAAGTGCTAGAAAATCGGCCGTGTCGGCTTGAATTTCATCAATACCAGATTGCCCTGTGGCCATCAAAATCAAGGAGTCATTAGTGGATGTATCGCCATCGACAGTAATGCAATTAAACGAGCGATTGACCGCGTAATCAATCAACTGCTCTAACGCTTGCTGGCTGATGGCCGCATCGGTAGCGATGTAACCCAACATGGTCGCCATATTGGGGTGAATCATGCCAGAGCCTTTAGAAACGCCTGTAATGGTAATCGTCTTGCCGCCCAATGAGATTTGTTTGGTATAGCCCTTAGCCACAATATCAGTGGTCATAATCGCTTCTGCAGCATTGAGCCAGTTATCTTCTTTCAGGCTCTCAATGCAAGCTGGCAGACCTGCAATCAGGCGTTTCACAGGCAAGGGTTCTAAAATAACACCTGTCGAAAACGGTAAAATTTGTGATGCAGATTTCGCCCCCAATAAGTCAGCTAATGCCACGCAAGTTTGCTTAGCATGCTGCATACCCGGCTCACCAGTTCCCGCATTGGCATTGCCCGTATTCACCACTAAAGCACGAATTTCGTTGCCGCTAGCAAGGTACTCTTTACACAAAGTCACGGGCGCCGCGCAAAATTGATTTTTGGTAAAAACACCAGCAACACGTGTACCTTCGCTGAGCTTAATCACTAAGACATCTTTTCGGTTTTGCTTGCGGATATTCGCCTCGGCAAACCCTAGCTGGACGCCTTTTACTGGCAATAGAGAATGGGCTTGTGGCGCTGATAAATTAACTGGCATTTTTTGAGCTCTACGTCATGAATGGATGAGTAATATTTTAACCGATACATAAAACTTGCATGAAATAAAAGACACCGCACAGGCATAAAAAAAGCGGCTACAAAGCCGCTTTTCATTTAGAAGGTGGTGTTATCCAGCAAACGCTGATCTAAAGTGCCCATCACTTTCTCGCGTTCTTCATCGGTCATATTCCACCATTCACGAATCTCTTCAACGGTGCGATAACAGCCGTGGCAAAAACCATTGCTATCATTGATTGCACATACGCCAATACAAGGCGAAACGATATCTTCAATACCCATAATTTAGCTCAATTTTCCGTGACATTGTTTGTATTTTTGACCTGATCCACAAGGACAAGGATCATTACGGCCAATCTTCACACCTTCACGTTCAAATGGCGCACCTTCTTCTGCCTCTGGTGAAGCTAAAGCCTCGTCGTAATCAGTATGTTGATATTGCACATTCTCAAGCTCTGTTGGCTTTTCAACGGCTTCTAAGTCAGCAGCGCTCTTGACTTGAACTTGCATCGTCACTTGCGTCACTTCATGTTTAACCGTATCTAACAACGCACCAAATAGCTCAAAAGCTTCGCGTTTATATTCTTGCTTAGGATTCTTTTGTGCATAAGAACGCAAATGAATGCCTTGACGCAAATGATCCAAACCAGCCAAATGTTCACGCCAATGATTGTCCAAGCTTTGCAACATCACAGCACGCTCAAATTGACGCATGGTACCAGCGCCAGCCATTTCCTCTTTCCCTGCGTAAGCTTCTTCCGCAGCATTTTGGATAGTTTCGCGTAATGTTTCTTCATTTAAATCTGGGTTGTCTTCCAGCATTTTTTGCAACGGAAGATGAAGATTAAACTCGCCCTGCAACACCTTCTCTAATGAAGCAACATCCCACTGCTCTTCCACGCTACCTGGCGGAACATAAGTTGAAATCATGCTATCAATCACGTCATGACGCATCGCGGCAATCGTTTCACCGACATCAGTCACTTCTAACAACTCATTACGTTGCTCATAAATCACTTTACGTTGGTCATTGGCAACGTCATCGTATTCCAAGAGCTGTTTACGAATATCAAAGTTACGGCCTTCTACTTTGCGCTGTGCGTTTTCAATCGCACGTGTCACCCATGGATGTTCAATCGCTTCACCTTCAGGCATTTTGAGGCGTTCCATAATTGCCGAAACGCGGTCTGATGCAAAAATACGTAATAATTGATCTTCAAGAGATAAGTAAAAACGGCTAGAACCTGTGTCGCCTTGTCGTCCAGAACGGCCGCGCAATTGATTATCCACACGGCGCGACTCATGGCGTTCTGTGCCGATGATATGCAAGCCACCTGCTGCTAATACTGCATCGTGGCGCACTTGCCACTCAGCCTTAATGCTTTCAATCTTGGCTTGTTTCTGTGCATCTGAAAGTGCCTCATCAGCACGAACTAAGTCAATTTCAGGCTCTGGATTACCCCCAAGCACAATGTCAGTACCCCGGCCTGCCATATTAGTGGCGATTGTAATCATCCCTGGGCGACCCGCTTGCACGATAATATGCGCTTCGCGTTCATGTTGCTTTGCATTCAATACTTGATGCTCTAATTTAGCCTTGGTCAGCAAATCAGCAATCAATTCAGAGTTCTCAATTGAAGTGGTGCCCACTAATACTGGCTGACCACGACCTTGGCACTCTTTAATATCTTCAATCACCGCATTGTATTTTTCACGCCCAGTCCGATAGACCTTATCCATTTGGTCTTTACGTTGCATGATGCGATGCGTTGGAATGACGACTGTTTCTAAACCATAAATTTGGTTGAACTCATAAGCTTCGGTATCCGCAGTACCTGTCATGCCAGACAGTTTGCCGTACATGCGGAAATAGTTTTGGAATGTGATAGATGCAAGCGTTTGGTTTTCTTTTTGAATCGCTACGCCTTCTTTGGCTTCTACGGCTTGATGTAAACCATCAGACCAACGGCGACCAGTCATCATGCGGCCTGTAAATTCATCCACAATCACAATCTCACCGTCACGCACAACATAGTGTTGGTCTTTGTGGAATAGAGATTGAGCACGCAATGATGCGTACAAATGATGAACAAGGCTGATGCTTGCAGCATCGTACAAGCTCGCACCTTCAGCCAACAAACCTGATTTTTCAAGCAACTGTTCTGCATGCTCATGGCCGTTTTCAGACAAAATCACTTGTTGTGCTTTTTCATCAACCCAATAATCGCCTTCGCCCTCTTCTTCTGTTTGGCGAACTAACTGTGCAGCAATACCGTTCATCTGGCTGTACAAATTGACGCCATCATCGGCTTGACCAGAAATAATAAGCGGGGTACGCGCTTCATCAATCAAGATTGAATCCACTTCATCAATTAAAGCGTAGCTTAGGCTTCGTTGCACACGTTCTTCTGCCGTGTACACCATATTGTCGCGAAGGTAATCGAAGCCAAACTCATTGTTTGTACCGTAGGTAATGTCTGCGGCATAAGCTTGTTGCTTAGCATCATGAGGCATCTGTGAAAGATTAATGCCGACCGTCAAACCCAAGAAATTGTAAAGTCTAGACATCCACTCAGCGTCACGCTTAGCCAAATAATCATTCACAGTAATAACATGAACACCTTTGCCAGTAAGCGCATTGAGATAAGCCGGTAATGTCGCCACCAATGTCTTACCTTCACCAGTCCGCATTTCGGCAATCTTGCCAGCATTGAGCACCATACCGCCGATCAACTGCACATCGAAATGGCGCATTTGGAATACGCGGCGACCGCCTTCACGCACCACAGCGAATGCTTCTGGCAAAAGCTGATCTAGCGTTTCGCCCGCTTGAAAACGAGATTTAAACTCTTCTGTTTTAGCGCGCAATTGCTCATCGCTTAATGCCTGCATTTGAGGCTCAAGGGCATTAATTACCGCCACTTGCTCAAAATATTGCTTCACTAGGCGATCGTTACGACTACCGAATAATTTTCTAAAAAGCTTGGATAACATACAGTGACACCAACTTCCGCTATCGCGGAGCCTTCTTTAAGGTTGACTTAAAAATAAATTCTTGCGATTTTACCATAATCAAGCCACCTCTCGGCAGCCATTAAAACGACACTTCAAACACGAACATATCAGCAGGCGATATAATAGCAAGAGCAACAATCTACCATTTTTAAATTTCACTTGTGCGAGGGCTTAATTTTGCAATTAATCAATGCAATACTTAAAAATAGCGCACTTTCAAAAATCGCTGAAAAAGCCAAAGAGCTGACTTCCATTCAAAAAATTTGGAATGAAATTGTCCCAGCTCAACTCAAGTCTTATACGCAAGCAGGCAATATCCAACACAAACGTCTGACTGTGCATGTTGAAAATGGTGCAATTGCCGCCAAAATTAAGCTTTTACTGCCTAGTCTGATTAGCAAATTGCAGAAGCAAGGCGTAGAAGTGACTTCCATCAGAGTGCAGGTGGATGTTCAATCCAAAGAAGATAAAGTAGCAAAACCCTCTCGCCACATCAGCGAAAATGCCTCTAGCACTTTACAGTCCTTAGCCAAACAATTAGAAGGCTCTGAATTGGGTGACGCATTAACCCGACTCTCAAAACGCACCTAAAAAAAGGCCACTTTAAAGTGGCCTTTGTTCTATCAAAAAATTGTAGCTTTTAATTATTTAGCGCGGGCTACGCTAGCAATGATTTCAGCTTTAGCAGCGTCCACACCTTGCCATTGACCAACCTTAACCCACTTGCCTTTTTCCAGATCTTTGTAATGCTCAAAGAAGTGAGCAATAGGCGCTAATTGGAAGTCGGGGATATCTTCATAGCTTTGTACGTTTTTGTATTGTGGACAGATTTTATCCACTGGCACAGCCAATACTTTTGCGTCCATGCCTGATTCATCTTCCATCATCAATACACCAATAGCGCGACAACGAATCACGACACCAGGTTGTAATGGGATAGGTGTGATGACAAGCACGTCCGTTGGGTCGCCATCTTCTGAAAGTGTTTGTGGAATATAGCCATAGTTACATGGGTAATGCATAGAAGTACCCATGAAGCGATCAACAAAAATTGCGCCAGACTCTTTATCTACTTCAAACTTGATTGGCTCGCCACGCATTGGGATTTCAATAATGACGTTAAAATCATTTGGAACATCTTTGCCCGCAGGCACGTTACTTAATGACATCGTTTTTCCTTAAGCAGTTTTTAAAAAAATTATAACAATGGTGAAAATTTTAATGTTTTGGGATCATAAGCAGACATGACCCCAGTTTCAATATCGAAATACCAACCATGCAAGGTTAATGTTCCTGCATCAATACGTTCTTTAATAAACGGGAAAGTTGATAAGTTCTCTAGCGAGACAAGAATGCCTGCCAACTCACAATGGCATGCCATTTCTGCAGCACTTGCATTTGGAAAGTCAGCTTTTACGCGGCGATAAGCATGGCTCGCCATACTCACCCAAGGGCGAATAAATTCACCATCAATCCCTTCTGGAACGCCTTCAGTTAGGGCTTTGATGCCTCCGCACTGGCGATGGCCCATCACCATAATATGGCGCACACCTAAGCCACACACACCAAACTCAAGCGCAGCACTCACCCCGTGGTAACCACCGCCTTTTTCATAAGGTGGTACAAGATTCGCAACGTTACGCACCACAAATAAATCACCCGGTTTTGCATCCATCACAATCGCTGGATCTACACGAGAATCAGAACAAGCAATAATCATTGTGCTTGGGTTTTGCCCTTGGCTTAATTCGCCAAACAATGGCGTTTCACCAGCGAAATAATTTTCGTGGAAACGCTCGTAACCAGCAACAAATTGATCGATATTACTCATCCGCATTTTTCTCCTTTTATCCGTTCACGACATTCATTCACTACAACATCAGGAATCATTTTCAATGCTACATAAACCAATAATGGCACAACGACTAAATCATCCAATTGACCTATCACCGGAATAAAATCTGGGATTAAATCAAAAGGCATTAATACATAGCCTATCGCCAAACCCAATAAAATCTTTGCTATCACTGGCGTGCCTGGGTTTTTTAAAACAAGGCGATAGACCTCAAATTCTTGCTTTAATTGTGCAGCAACTTTCTTAAGCTTATTTAGCATCCAATACTAAACAGCCAAATCCAAGCCCGTAAGCTTGGTATAAGCCTCGCGATACTTTTCACTAGTTTTTTCAGCAACGTCTGCAGGTAAAACTGGTGCTGGCGGGGTTTTATTCCAACCCGAAGCCTCTAACCAATCTCGGACATATTGCTTATCAAAACTCGGTGGGTTCTTACCAACAGCATATTGATCTGCAGGCCAAAAACGGGATGAATCTGGGGTTAACACTTCATCAATCAAGTAAAGCTCACCAGAAGCATCTAGCCCAAATTCAAATTTAGTGTCGGCGATAATAATGCCTTGTGTTAAGGCATATTCAGCGGCTTCCTGATATAAACGGATGCTGATGGTCGCCACCTTCTCAGCAAGCTCTTTACCCAAAAGCGATGCACATTTTTCTAGCGTAATATTTTCATCATGGTCACCCACATCCGCTTTACTAGATGGGGTGAAGATTGGCACTGGCAATTTTGATGCTTCTTGCAAACCGCTAGGCAACGGTATGCCACAAACGGTGCCGCTAGCTTTGTATTCCTTCCAGCCACTGCCAACCAAATAGCCTCGCACAATCGCCTCAATTGGCAAAGGTTTGAGTTTTTTAACAACCAAGGCACGCTTACCCAATTGCGCTTTTTCAGCTGGGTCGCTCACTACGGTATCAGGGTTAATACCTGTTAAATGATTAGGCACAATGTGCCCTAATTTCGCAAACCAGAAATTAGCAATTTCAGTCAGTATTGCGCCCTTGTCTTTAATAGGCGTTGGCAGAATCACATCAAATGCAGAAAGCCGATCAGTGGCGATTAACAACATGGTACTAGCATCAATATCGTAAATATCACGCACTTTACCCTGATGCAACAATGGGAGGCTTTTTATACTTGATTGCGTAAGCGTATTAGACAATTCAGTTTCCTAATCTTGGTTCAACAGATGACTGATATTCAGGAAATAAAGCGAGTGAGAACACTCAAGCGATAAAATCCACATGGTTGGATTATACCTTAAGTGTGCTTTTCTCTAAAAATAGGGAATATTAAGTAGCAGAGTACTTAAGCGCAAATGGCGGGATATTATCGGGATGGAGCGCTTTACTATAGAGCCAGCCCTGAACGGAAAATGGCACATTATTGGGAATTTTTGATAGCTGCTCTTCGGTTTCAACACCCTCAACCACCAAGGACAAACCGAGTGCTTCAGCAAAATTAAAAATGCCTGACATCACTTTCCGTCCACCTTCCGTTTCCAAAGCAAGCACAAAGCTTCTATCCACCTTTAGGTAATCTGCATTTAAGCTATTTAAATAACTTAATGATGAATAGCCTGTACCAAAGTCATCAATATAAACCTTGCCCCCAAATGCATGAATGCGTTTTATCGCATCAATCACCTCGACCATACTAGAAGAGAAATCTTGTTCAATAATTTCAATTGAGATTCTGCCTTTTGCCTGACTGATTGTCTTAATCAACTCATTGGTCGCGACTTTCTCACTTAATGTCGCACCAGTAATATTAATTTTAATCGGCACATCAAGACCCATGTCTTGCCAGATAGCATCTTGCTCCAAAGCTTCACCCGCAACCCACAAATCAATACTCTTCATCAAGCCAGCTTCATTTAGCCAGGGCAAGAATTCATAAGGCATGATAATTTTTCCAGTTTTATCACGAGCACGTAACAAAGCTTCAGCCCCAACAAACTTTTGGTCGCGCACAGACACTTGCGGTTGATATTCTAAAAAGAAATCAAGTTCAGCAATCCTCTCAAGCTGATGGCGTTTACGAATTTGGGTATGCCGAAGTGTATTTGATGTTTGCACCACATCGTCAGCAAAAAGAGCAGCCTCCTCATTGAAATGTGTATAAGTCATTTTTAATGATTTTAAATATACATTAAGAGGTTTTAAGCTATCACGCTCAACAGCTCTTACAAAAGGGCTGTATATCATTGAGCCCAACATAATATTAAACAACTGCAAACCAACCGCATGGAGATCATTATGTGTTGCAACATAGGCATTAAATCCAATTAAGCAATTAAGCGGAATATCTGCACTTGGAATAGCAACCCAACCAAACCCAATCACCGCCAATGCAACAATCACATTCACTACAGGGACAACCAAGAACGGAATCAGCATGCGCGGATTCAAAATAATAGGTAGTCCAAACAACAGGAGCTCATTTACATTTAATAAGCCAATTGGAATACTTGCCACAGCGAGCAAACGTAAAGTTTTACTTCTAGAGAAAATTAGGACTGAAACAATGAGCGAAAATGTAGCACCACATCCACCCATGAATACAAAAGCGCCGAGAAATGACTCATTCACTATGCCTATACCGGTAGCTGAGGTTTCTGTCAGTTGCACCATTAACGGGTGCAAAACATTCGCCCCATGTATACCAAAAAACCATAAAGTGGAGTTTAGGCCTGCGTAAAGAATTCCTCCTAAATAAGAGGCGCCAATAGAAGCGTCACTTAAAAAAGAAGGGAAAACAAAAAACGAACTTACATAAAGCAATACTTTTAGCGCAATAAAAATGATTGAAAAAACAATAATCCCTGGAATGGTTAAGTTAAGCGCACCTTTAACATTACCCCCCGCAAAATCAGCATCAGTAATTCTTGTCCATCTTTGTTGGTACATCCAATAAACCAAAGGAACAACAACAAAAGGAATAGTGATGCCAATAATCAACATAAAAGTATCGGCTCGACTAGAATCGCCACCCAACTGATGTTTAACCACCAATGATGAGATTAACGCCAATAGAGAAACAGGCATCGGCGGCAATCGTTTTTTAACGCTCAGAATATAGGCAAGCGAACTGGTCGCAATAATCGGGATTAATCCAGAAAATATTTTATTTAGATTTGTTAAATTGGCTACCACTTCAGGAGCCACACCAATTAAGTGCAACATAAAAGCAGTTGCAACAAAAATGGCAGACATGATTGCGCAAGGCAATGTCCAGATCATCGCCTCTCTTAAATAAAAAATAGACTCCGAAGGCAGGAGACGAATGAAGCCCCCTTTTACATGCAAAGTGACTCGCATCAAAGCTTGCTTTAGAGAACTGTAATCTAGAGCGTCATTCATTAAATTTAGTGAAATTCACATTCAATCTACGTCAGAATTTTTTAATTCTAACAGAAAAAATCACTTTAATTTTAATTTAAATTCTTTAATTATCATGGCACTATAA
>JBJOIS010000010.1:0-56434 GCA_046047035.1 Pseudomonadota bacterium | reverse complement strand
CCCAGCAAGGCTAGAACGCATCCAAAAAACTTAATGCCATTACTTAAAAACATCACTTTGCCTTTGGGCAAAGCATCTGCAAAAGGACCCACAAACGGAGCGAGTGCAATATAAGAGATAATGAAAACTTCTCGTAATAAGGGCTCGTGCCAGCTTGGTGCGTTAAGTTGATGTAAAAGTGCGATTGCAGCAAAGAGCAAAGCATTATCAGCTACCGCAGATAAAAACTGGGCGATCAGTAGCGTGAAGAATCCTTTGCTCATTGCACTTTTCATTTAAAGAATCTCAGCCGCAAAATCAGCTAAACGAGAACGTTCGCCGCGCATGAGGGTGATATGGCCGTTATGTCCCCAACCTTTGAAGCGGTCGACAACGTATGTCAGGCCAGAGCTACCCTCGGTTAAATAAGGCGTATCAATTTGCGCGATATTGCCTAAACAAACTACTTTAGTACCAGGACCTGCACGGGTAATTAAAGTCTTCATTTGTTTTGGGGTCAGATTTTGTGCTTCATCTATGATGAGGAACTTGTTTAAGAAGGTTCGGCCGCGCATAAAGTTGAGCGATTTGATTTTAATACGGGTACGAATCAAATCTTGTGTGGCAGCTCGGCCCCATTCGCCAGCGTCATCATCAGATTTATTGAGCACATCTAAATTGTCCTCAAGTGCCCCCATCCAAGGGGCCATTTTTTCTTCTTCTGTACCAGGTAAGAAGCCAATATCTTCGCCAACAGAAACGGTGACGCGGGTCATGATGATTTCGCTGTAGATTTTTTTATCTAGCGTTTGTGTTAATGCGGCTGCTAATGTCAATAATGTCTTGCCGCTCCCTGCTTGGCCTAGCAATGAAACAAAATCGACATCGGGGTCCATGAGAAGATTGAGCGCAAAATTTTGTTCGCGATTGCGTGCAATGATGCCCCAAACGTTGTGCTTAACTTGTGTGAAGTCTCGGATGATTTCTAGAACGGCTGTATTGCCTTCCAGACTTCTCACAATGGCTTCGAAAGGCTTTTCGTATGAATAAAAAACAAATTCATTAATTAAAAAACTTTTGCACAGCGGACCTGTGATGCGGTAAAACATCCGACCTGCATCCTGCCAAGATTCCATTGCCTTGCTGTGTTTATCCCAAAAGTTCTCAGGCAATTCTTTCATGCCCGAGTATAGTAATTCGGTATCTTCTAATACTTTATCGTTGAAGTAGTCTTCAGCAGGTATGCTTAAAGCGCGCGCTTTAATACGGATATTGATGTCTTTACTGACAAGTACAACTTCGCGTTCTGGGTATTTCTTTTTTAAAGCGAGGACAACGCCTAAGATTTGATTATCAGCGATGCTGCCAGCTAGCATCGGCAAGGAGAAGTTCATCGCATCCGTTTGTAGGAATAAACGCCCTGTTGCATGTTTATTGCCTTTAATAGAGAGCGGACAGCCATCATCCAAGTTGGCGAGGCTTGCGCCTACAATCTCTTCTAAATTGCGGCTAGTTTGACGGGCATTTCTGGCGACTTCGGTAATCCCTTTTTTGTTGTTATCCAACTCTTCTAGGGTCACCATTGGGAGGTAAATATCGTGCTCTTCAAAGCGGAAAAGGCTTGAAGGGTCGTGCATGAGCACGTTGGTGTCGAGAACAAATAGTTTGTTGCCAGCTGCTGGTTTCTTAGCCATTAGATTTAGTCTCCCCAGTTAACACGCACATTAAAAAATACAAAAGCTACAAAGAGCGAACAAACGCTAATACCTCGGGGATGTGACCATCAACTTTGACGCCACGCCATTCGCGTATTAAAGCGCCTTCTGTGTTGATAATAAAAGTGCTACGTTCGATGCCTCTTACTTCCTTGCCATACATCTTTTTCATTTTAATCACACCAAACAATTGGCAGGCTAACTCTTCGGTGTCGGCTAATAAGTCAAATGGGAACTCGAATTTAGCTTTGAAGTTTTCATGTGACTTAATGCTGTCGCGGGAGATACCAAAAATCTCGGAATTTGTTGCTGCGAAATCTGCGTAATGGTCACGGAATTGTTGGCCTTGGGTCGTACAGCCTGGGGTTGAGTCTTTAGGGTAAAAATAAATGACTAATGTTTTGCCAAGATGCTCTGAAAGCTTAAAAGTTTTACCGCCTGTGGATGGGAGTTCGAAGTCTTGGAGGCTTTTATTGTTCATGATGTTTAAGTGAATGCGCTTGTGCTCATTGTTGTTAAAAAAAAAGATTAACGCAAGTAAGATTTATGAAGATTTGAAGAAGCCTTCAAATTTCTGGTTTTTGTTTTATTCAAGCTTGAATGAAACAGGCACCGTCACATTAAATGCGGTACTTTTTAGGACTTCAGGAGGCACAGGGAAGTTCGACTTTTTCACCATTTCTAATGCCTGATTATCTAGCACAGGGAATCCACTAGAAGTATGGATTTTTTGGCTCAAAATTTTGCCATTGCCATCTAATTGAAAATCAATTTCAACCACGCCCTGCCAGCCACGCATTTTCGCAATGCCTGGATAATTAATGTGTTTTGCGATTTCACGGCTTAAGGCACTGCCATATTGATTGCGAGCTGAATCAAGGTCAGCCTGATTGATGGTTGGTTTTGGTGGCTCAGGTTTCGTCACAACAGGCGTAGGTGCCACAAACGTTGGTGGCGTCTCTACCTTGGGCGTAGCAGCAATCACAGGCTGTGGTGGTGGCTCACTAATCGGTTGAGGCGTATTGACTGGCTTCACGATTGGTTGAGGAATCGGTTTAGCTTGTGGCGGAGGCACAACCTTAGGCTTAACTGGCTCAGGTGGTTTGACTGGCGGAGGTGGCGGTTCAGGTTTAGGTGGCGCTAGCTCGATAATGAGCTCTGGCGGTTTAACCATCTCCTCAAAAGAAATATTTGGTATTCCAATAGCTGCAATGATGTGCAGTGCAATAGAAATGGCGAATGCCCATACCAAAGCATTGTCACGATTGAATGAAATTTGAGAAGAAATGGCCAAAATTAAAAAACGATGATTCTATTGTTTACGCGTTAAAAAATATCCATTGATTATACATGAAGCATGCATATTGCTACTTCATTCGCCATCAATCTATTCCCACTCTAATGCGGGGTAAATGTTGTTCACGTTACGCCGATTCACGATATCAAAAAGTTGCCAATAGCTGCGTTCAGAAGCTGCTGCTGTACCCATGGCTTTTTCCATCACTTCACCTTTTTTGATGCTGGCGCGAATGTCGTTTAATAGCGTCCATAAATAACGCTCTTCATTATTGAGTTGCTCTTTCCAGTTTGCATTTTTGAGAGAGCTGCTATGCCCTGGAATCGAAAATTCCGCCTCATTGGTTTTAAGCTCATTAATCACTGCTAACCAGCCTTTGATATCACCATCAATGGAAGGTGTGCGCTCCACAAAAAGCAAATCGCCTGTCCACAGGGTTGAGCTTTTATTATCGAACACGGTTAAATCTGTATTGGTGTGTGCAGTTGGGTAGGCGGTCAGTAACAGTGTTCTGTCGCCCAAGTCTAGATTGGCTGTTGTTTTAACAAGCAGGCTAGGTTTAACAATTTCACTGCCTGCAAAATCCTCGCCTAGCCATTGTTGGTTAATTCTTAAATAAGTATCGCGGCGGCGTTCCATCGCATCAGGCAGTTTTTCATGCCCCACAAAAGTGGCTTTATCTTGTTTAAATGCCGCGTTACCAAAAATATGGTCTGGATGTACATGGGTATTGATGACATACAAAATTGGCAGAGTAGAAACTTGGCGAATCGCTTCATGCAAGGCTTGGCCAGTTTTTAAGCTGCCGCCTGTATCAACCACCGCAATTCCCTTGCTGCCAACGATAAAGCTGACATTGCAAATATCAGCATGGTAGCCTTCGGACATATCTTCATGCACGCCATGATGAACGTATACGCCGTTACCTAAGTTCTCCATGTTTAAGGGTGCGGCTAAAGCGGCATGTGAAATTGAAAGTGCGGCAATTCCAAGTAATATTTTTTTAAGCATTGAATATCCTTCGGGAAGGCTTTTAATTAAGCATGCAAAACTTTTAAAGTGCAATCAGGTCTAGCAAGACATGCATTTATGATGCAATATAGTACGCTAAGTTTATGCAGTAATATTTTAAAAAGGGAAAAAAGTATGACGCAGAATCAATACACAAAAACTGCCATCGTTTTGCATTGGCTAATTGGCATCGCAATTTTGGCGATGTTCGCGCTAGGCTGGTTTATGGCCGACATTCCTAAAGACCAACCAAAATCGACTGCTTTCGATTTGTTTGATTTAGGCATTTATACATGGAACTTGGCATCAGAAGTTACGCCAAGAACTTTCTATTTTAATTTGCATAAATCAGTGGGCATTACCATCTTGGCGCTTGTTGCGTTCCGTATGTTCTGGCGCATTACACACCGCCCACCTGCGCTACTAGATAGCATGTCAGCAACAGAGAAGAAGCTTGCTACAGGCGGTCATCATCTTCTTTACTTATTGATGTTTGCTTTGCCAATGACAGGTTTGGTGATGGCGATTAACAGCAAATTCGAATATGGCGTGAAATGGTTTGGTATCAGCCTGATGAACGGTCTAGATAACAAAGCAGTTCGCGAGTCATTTGTAGATGTACATGAAGTGGTTGGTATCATCATGTTGGTGGTGATTGGCGTTCATGTATTGGGCGCTTTGAAACATAAATTTATTGATAAAGACGGTACCATGAAACGAATGTCATTATGCGGTTTATGCTGCAAAGGTTCATGCAAGAAGTAGGTGAGAGGCTGGTATAAATAAAAAAGGGCGAATCATGATTCGCCCTTTTTTATTTCTTAAACATTTGATGCCGCTTAGTTTTTCACTTCTGTTTGATGGCTAAACTCTTTACCATCGTTATCAACAGCCTTCACAGCCAACACCCCAGGCGCGCTAGGGATGAAGTTAAAGCGTAAATAAGGGTCTTCACTTGTGCCCACGCCAAAATCCACGTTTATCACAGGCTCATTGTTGTAAGTGAATGCGGCCTTTTGAATATAAAACGCCGGAACAAAACCTTGCGAAACTAAGTCACGCTGTAAGCCAGTTCGCATCGGGTGTTTGATGATAAACGTTGCGGCGGTTGCATCGCCAAACTTAACTGGGCTTTCCACATTCATTTTGATTTTCCCTGCTGCCGCACGGATTGCATTTTCATCGCCATCTACCGTGCCACCACAGCCGCCAGCTGCGCGAATTTCCACAGAAGCAAGGAAAAGCTTGCCATCAGCAGTTTCACCCACAGCGCGAATATAAGAGTCCATCTCCATACGAATACGCGTTGCTAGCTTAAACTTACCTAGCTTATCCGTTAGGTGATAAGTCGCAGTGAGCGGAATTGGGTTGGAATCGACTAAAAGATAAAGCGTTTTAATCGCGTTGGCATCGGCTTGTGTTTGGTCGATAGCAATCTCTAGTGGAACTTGCGCGCCACTCTCAGCCCGACGCGGAGCAACGAATGTGATAAAAGGCGCGTCTGCCATTGGTCGCTGTGCAAAGAAAGCCTCTTTGACTAAAGGCCATTTTGAAGGGTCAGATTCAGCGTGTGTCTGCAAGCTGAAACTGATGAATGCCAAGCCTGTGAAAATTAGTCTTAATGCGAGGTTGATGCTTTTCATGCGTATCTCCAATTGAGTATTCGACTCTCTACTTAGTCAGTGATTAAGACTAGATCGTTTAATTATTTATCTAATTTTAAGTGATTATCAACAAAAGCGACAACAATTCGTGCTTTAGAAGCAAAAAAACTCGGGTTTTAATGATTTTACGTATGGCTATGTGGTTCCCAATTCTTTACTATCCGCCCCAGTTATTTAACAAGTATTTAACATCTGTGTTTAATTTTTAAGAATTGGCTAATAAAAAAATGAATAAAAAACTAATTTTTACACTGGTTGCGGCCAGTTTATCGACTCAAGCGTTTGCTGAAGGAAAAATCATTTTGTCTCCTGTTGTTGTTACTGCAACTAAAAATGCTGTTAACAGTTTCGACTTGCCTGTGTCCATTGATGTAGTTGATAAAAGCAGTATTCAAGACGGTCAAGCACAAATGGTCCTTTCGGAGAGTTTGATTCGTGTCCCTGGTATTACAGCGCAAAATCGCACGCAATTTTCACAAGATCCACAAATTTCAACGCGGGGCTTTGGCTCACGGTCTGCTTTTGGCGTGCGCGGTTTACGTATTTATGTTGATGGTATCCCATTTAGCATGCCTGATGGGATCGGGCAACCTGGCAATATTGATTTGAATGCAGTTAAATCCATCGAGGTGATGCGCGGCCCATTTTCATCACTTTATGGCAGTTCATCAGGTGGCGTGATTCAGTTGTTAACTGAAGATTCGCCGAAAACTCCATTAGAGGTGAGTGGCGGGTATATGTTTGGTAGCTACGGCACGCAAAAAGAAACATTACGAGCTGCAGGCTCAGAAGGTAATTTTGAATATTTAGTGAATTATTCAAAATTTGAAACAGATGGGTATCGCGCAAATAGTGCCGCTAACAAAGAACAACTAACTGCTAAGATGAAATTTAATCTCACCGACACGACTAAAGTAACGGTGATGGCAAATTGGATGGATATGACCGCGCAAGATCCACTTGGATTGGCGCGTAATGCTGATGTTGCAAATGATTTGCCGTCGGCATTTGTAACTCCAAAAGCTGTTCCAGGTGCGGCTATAAGAGCCAACACAAGAGTTAGCAGAACCAATACTCAAGCCGGAATTAACCTAGAGCAAATTATCAATGAAAATAACACATTAAACTTGATTGCGTATGGTGGGCAGCGTGATAATTTACAATATCTATCGTTGAGTCCTACAACCACATCAGGTAGAGCTAGTGCTATTGCTCGTGACTTTTGGGGCACTGAATTGCGCTGGACAAACAAAGGGGAAATACTTTCACGTCCATACACCATCACTTCAGGTTTATCTTATGGCAGCATGCAAGATGCGCGCAAGGATATATCAGCGACAGCTGGTGTAATGTTAGATGAATCTAGTTTAACTAATGTTAATCGTCGCGAAACCAACATAGCCTATAATTTCGATCAATATGTTCAAGGTCAATTGGGAGTGTTTGATAACTTAGACATTCACGCTGGCGTTCGCCACACAAGAGTTAATTTGAAAGTGCAAGATAATCTAGTTGATTTAACAAAAGATTTCTTAGCGGTTAATGGAAGTGGTGTGCTTTATAACGCTAAGTACCGAGATGGTAGCGGAAGCGCTAGTTATGATAAGACAACGCCGGTGATTGGGACTACTTGGAAAGTAAATCCACAATTTAATCTTTATGCAAACTACGGTAAAGGGTTTGAAACGCCAACATTAATTGAGGTTGCTTACGCGGATGCTAATGGTTCAGGTCCTAATCTTGGGTTAAAGCCAAGCACCAGTGACAATTATGAGATTGGTGCTAAAGCATTTGTTGGTGACATTGCTAGAGTGAATGCTGCCGTTTTTAGAACTGACACAGAAGGTGAGCTCGTTACATCACAGTCTGGTACTTATGCGGTTTATTCAAATGCAGGAAAAACTAAGCGTCAAGGTTTAGAGTTGTCCGCCGATGCCAATCTGCCACATAACTTCGGTTTGTATGGCGCTTATACTTACTTGGATGCAACATTTACATCTGATTATCAATCATCAGGTAATACTGTGCGTTCAGGTAACAAAATTCCTGGTACTTACCGTAGTCAGGTTTATGGTGAAGTTACTTGGAAAGCTCCAAGTGTGGGATTCTCTACTGCACTTGAAGCACGTTACAACAGTAAGGTGTTTGTTGATGATGTAAACTCAGATTCAGCACCATCATATACCGTGTTTAATGTGAGAGCTGTACTTCAACAAGAGCTACAAAAATGGCGATTCAGTGAGTACGTGAGAGTGGAAAATCTCTTTGATAAAGATTATATCGGCTCAGTACGTGTCAATGATTCAAACTCACGTTTCTTTGAAGCAGCGCCAGGTCGTAACTATTTAATGGGGGTTAATGCAACTTATCGTTTCTAATCAAATGAGTTGCTTCTAAAAGAAAAGCCGTCATAATTTGACGGCTTTTTTATTGGTATTAAAGCAAAGGAGTCTATTTTGGCAGTGTTAGGATTTAATCATTACAACTTACGCGCAAGCCGCGACATGATGGAGCAACTCAAGGTGTTTTATCGCGATGTGGTTGGTCTGCAGATTGGTGAGCGCCCTCAGCTAACCAGCTTTGGTTATTGGCTATATGCTGGGAGCAAGGATGTGTTGCATTTGTCTGAGGCAAAGCCAGAAGAAAAGCGTAAAGAGAACGTGGCAACGACATTTGACCACGTGGCATTCACGGCAACGGATTATGACGCGTCGATTGCGCGCTTAGAAAAGTTAGGGATTAAGTTTAGAGCGCGTGAGATATCGGATGCTGGCCAGAAACAGATATTTTTTAGCGACCCAGCTGGTAATGGGATTGAGCTGAATTTCTCTTAAAACGTTTTCTCAGCAACAGCCTAGCAGGTTAGGCTGTTAAATAACGCCATCAAATAGCTGTACTTTGACCAAAGTACCAGCTTCTACGTTGCCCACGTTGTCATCTAACACAATGAAGCAATTGGCTTGCGACATTGAGCTAAGAACGCCTGAACTTTGGTTGCCTGTGGTTTTAACTTGCCAATTAGCATCTTCACCTACAAATAAAATCCCACGTTGAAACTCTGTGCGGCCTTTTAGCTTTCTGATGGGGCTGGTGCAAACCATATTGAGCATAGGAATGGCCGCTGGATTAGCTTGCCCCATGAGCAATAGCATGGCTTGCCTTACGAATTGATAGAACGTCACCATCACCGCAACAGGGTTGCCTGGTAGGCCAAAGTAATGGGCGTTGCCAATTTTGCCAAACGCAAGTGGGCGGCCAGGTTTCATGGCAATTTTCCAGAACAGGACTTGACCTAGCTTTTGCAGTAGCTGTTTCATGTAGTCTGCTTCGCCTACCGAGACGCCGCCGCTGGTTAAAATTACATCAGAATTTTCAGCGGCTTTGATGAGCGTTTTTTCTAGCAAAATAGGGTCGTCTTGAATCGCACCTAGGTCTTCTATTTCAACGCCCATGCGACTCAACATACCAAACAAAGTGTAACGATTACTATCGAAAATCTGGCCTAATTTTAAAGTGCTGCCTATGCTTGCAAGTTCGTCACCTGTTGAAAAGAAGCTCACTTTAAGTTTGCGATATACGTTGATTTCACCAATGCCAAGTGATGCTATCAGCCCTAAATCAGCTGGGCTGATTTGATGGCCAACATTTAAAACAACTTGTCCCGCTTTGAGGTCTTCGCCTGCGTAGCGAACATTCGCGCCGCGATTTGGTGTGTCGGTGAATTTGATAAACTCACCATCAACTTCAACGCGCTCTTGGGCGATGACTGTATCTGCGCCTGCTGGGATTGCTGCGCCAGTCATAATTCTGACGCATGCCCCTTTTCCAAAGCTGCCTGTTAAGGCATTGCCAGCAAAAGCTGCGCCTGTGATTTTGAGGCACGTTGAACCTTGGGCTAGGTCATCCGCATTAAAAGCGTAACCATCCATCGCAGAATTGTCGTGGTTAGGCACGTTGTGGGTGGCATGGATTTCTTCTGCTAAGACACGCCCCAAAGCAACATGAAGATGGACGCGCTCGGTTTCTTTAACTGGGCTTAAAAAGGCTTTGATATATTCTCTTGCCTGCTCAACAGGCATGGAATTTGGATCGTAGTCGTCACATATGCTGGTGGTGTTTGCAAGCTCGGTGAGCGTTTTTTTCGTTGTCATTTTTTAAGCCAAGTATGAATAAACGCGGCAATCGCATTGATGTCGTTCAGGTCAATTTGAGGTATTGAAATCGGCAAAGGCGTGTCAGTTGCAATGGCGATAATATTGGCATCTTCTGATGCTAATAGTGGCGTGCCGAATGCAGCACGATGCACTTCAATCTTGGGAATGGCTTCATGTTTAAAGCCTTCAGCGAGTACAAGGTCAGTTAAATTTCCGTCCATTTGCGCGAGTAAATGCGCAAGATTAGGCTCATTTTCCGCATGCGGAGTACGCACTAACTCTGTCATTAAAGCCCACCGCTGGCGGGATGCGACCATCATCTGCACGGCACCTGCTTGGCGAAGTTTAAAGCTGTCTTTGCCTTCATGGTCGATATCAAACTCGTGGTGTGCGTGTTTGACGACTGAAATGCGCAAGCCTTGTTGGATGAGCGCGGGAATGAGTTGCGTCAATAAAGTGGTCTTGCCGATGCCGCTGCTGTGGGCACAAAAACCAAGCACTGGGATATTATTGGTGTTCAACATTCGGCCTCAAGTTTGCTTAAATCTTCAGGGGTGTTGACGTTAGAAAACGCTAAAAGATTGTCATCAAAACTCACTTCTACATAAGCATGTTGCTTTTGCCATTCATCCACTTTACGGCCACCTGCTTTTAAATAATTTTCTAAATCTTGCGCCAAACTTGTTCGGCATAAGCAAAATACAGGGTGATGTTGCTCGCCTGTTTTGGCAACCGCAATATCTGCATTTTGAGATTCTAAAGCCGCCATTAATAGCGGGGATAAGTCATCTGGCAGAAGTGGCGAATCACATGGCACACTGAGTAGAAATTCTGTTTTTGCGGTTTTCATTCCGGCATGTAGGCCAGCTAATGGTCCTGCGAAATCATCGATTTCATCAATGACGACAGCAAAGCCTAAACTTTGGTAAGTCTCTATTTCTCTGTTGGCATTAATCAAAATCTCACTAACCTGGGGGCTTAAACGCTGAATGACATGCGCCACCATCGGCTGGCCTTTAAAAGCAATGAGGCCTTTATCTATGCCGCCCATACGCCGTGCTTTCCCGCCGGCTAGAATCAGTCCTGTGATGTTGTCTTTGGTCATTTAGCCGCCCGTGTGTGACATAAAACGCACAACCGCCGGCTCGGCACGTTTTAGATCAAAGTCATGGCCTTTAGGTTTGATTTTCATGCTCTCGATAATCGCGTTTTTGAGCGGTTCATCGTCATTTGGGTGTGCACGCAAAATCGGCATGAGTTCGATTTTGTCATCTTGGCCTAAGCAAAGGTATAGCTCGCCTTTGCAGGTAATGCGAACGCGGTTACACGCTTCGCAAAAATTGTGGCTATGCGGCGAAATAAAGCCGATTTTGGTATTAGTCTCGGCGACTTGCCAATAGCGGGCAGGTCCGCCAGTATTGAGCGCACTGCTAATGAGCGAATAATGTTTTTGGAGTGTGGCTAAGGTTTCTGTATTGCTGACGAAAGAGCTATCGCGTGCATGGTCAACGACGCCTATTGGCATTTCTTCAATGAACGAAATATCGATTTTTTGCTCGATAGCGAAGCGAACTAAATTTATGGTTTCGTCATCATTGATGCCACGCATTAGCACGGTATTGAGTTTGATATTTTCAAAGCCAGCATTTTTGGCGGCAGTAATGCCACGCAAGATTTTTTCTACATCGCCGACGCGAGTGATATTTTTGAAGCGTTCAGCATTAAGGCTATCTAAGCTGATGTTAATTCGGCGGACGCCTGCTGCTTTTAAGGCTTGGGCTTGTTGCTCAAGCTGAGAGCCATTGGTGGTCGTGACCAGCTCACGCACGCCAGCTAATTGACCGATTTCTTCAAATAGCCAAATCGCATTCTTGCGAACTAATGGCTCGCCACCCGTGATGCGGACTTTGCTCACACCCAGTGAAACAAAGGCTTTAACAATCCGTGCACATTCTTCAAGCGATAAAACCTCTTCTCTTGAAAGGAATGACACATCTTCGCCCATGCAATAAGTGCAACGAAAGTCGCAGCGGTCGGTAATCGACAAGCGGATGTAATCGACTTGTCGTCCGTGTGCATCAATAAGGGTATTGGGCGTGGTTGGCATGAATACTTGTTAATGGGGTGAGGCTAGAATATTAAGGCTTAGTCTCGCGAGATACAATGCCATTCAAATTGTGGATATTACCTAATGTACTTTTTGATAGAGCCTGAATTTTTCGCGTCTATCGGCTGGGCGCTTGCCTTGCCAGATTAGTTTCCACTCATCGCTTGGGTTGATATGTGCATGATGTTTGTCTTCTTGGATTAAATACAAATCGCAGCCAGGTTCAGAAGATTCATTTAGAGGAATGACGCGTAAGTCGGTGTAATAGTCTAATAAGGCTTGTTGTGGCTGACCAAAGCCAGTGCTGTTGATGCAAGCGTGTTTTGCAGGCAGAGCTTTTTGTAGGCTAAGCATGACGCCTTGGTAGCTTTTCGCTGAATCTATCAGCGGCAACCATAAGGTCATTAAAAGCGCCCATGCCATGGTAATTCCCACAGCCCAATCCGTCACTGCGGCACGGTTGGAGCGTTTTGCATTAATGGTAATTGCCCAAATTAGCGTAGCAAGTAGCGCAATGATGAGTGCAGGGATGTTGATATGGGCTTCTGATAGTCCAGATAGGATATGCATCCGTGCGGAAAGTTTGGCTGGATGCCCTGTCATGATGGCAATCCATCCAAGCCAAATCAGAATGCCCATTAAGCCAAATAAAGTGAGACCAAACCAATTGAGTGCGCCCGCCGCCCCGCGTTTAAGGGTTTCTGCACATCCACCAGCCATCGCAACTAAAGGCACAAGTAGTGTAAGCATGTTCACATCGGTGCTTTTGGCTTTTAGGCCGATTAAAATAAACCCAATAACAAAGAATGTGGCGATGAGTTGAAATTTTGGCTTGAATAATAAGCCTGAGCGGAATCGCCAAACGCCCCAAGCTGCAATTGGTAAGGCAGGCCAAGCAAACCAACAAAGGGTCCGTATGGAATACAAGTGATTGAATTGCGTAAATTGAATTTGATGTTGCCACCAAGCGCTTAAATGGTCGGGTGAAATATGCCAAATTAGAGCGGGCCATAATAAAACCCAAGGCGCTAAAGTGATGCTGGCTAAGCCAAGGACAATCGCATAACTTTTTGAACGCCAAGCCTTAAAAAATAAAGGTAATGCAATTGCGGTGAGTAAGCTAATTGCCGCAGTGATTATCCCTGTGGACATAAAGCTAATGCCGATGCCAGTGCCTAATAATACGCTGGCTCTAAATGGGCGGCGTTTGGCGAGCGCTAAGGCATAAAAAGCCATGGCGCTACCAGTTAAAGCTGAAACTTCAGGCATCAACAAATGTGCCGTGACAATGAGTCCGATAGAGCTGAGCATGATGAAGGTCGTTTGGCGGCCTATCCCTTCACCCCAAAGCTCTCTCCCTATCATGCCTGTGAGCAGTAATGTGAGTGCCATCCAGAAGCCGCTCACAATGCGTGCTGCATCGTGGATGTTCAAAATGGGGCTGAGTACTTTTGAGAAAGTCGCGGCAGATAGGTAATACAGCGGTGGATTTTTAATGACAGTTTCGCCAACCGCGATAGGATCGAGTAAATGTTCACCAGCTAGCATGGCTTTAATAATGCTGATGCTGGTTGATTCGTTGGGCTTCCAAGGGTGATGGCCAATCAGGCCGATGCAAATCCAAATGCAACAAAGAATAATCAATAGGCGCGTCTTTGCGGCCTCGCCGATTCTGGCTCTTGGTGTGGCTAGGTTGCCTTGCCAATCATGATCAATCTCAAATGCCATCTAGATTTTGCCTTGATTTGATGTGCGTGTTTTAGATACGGTGCTTGCTAATCAACAGTCTAAAATAAAAAAGGCAGCGTGAGCTGCCTTTTTTGAGTATGCACCCAATATTACATGCCGTATTTTTGGCGGAATTTCTCAACACGACCAGCAGTATCTAAAATCTTTTGCTTGCCTGTGTAGAATGGATGGCATTGTGAACATACTTCAATGTTCATGTCTTTGCTGTTGGTAGAACGAGTTTTGAACTTGCTGCCGCAGCTGCAAGATACGTTAATTTCGTTGTACTCTGGATGAATTTCGGCCTTCATGGTCAAATCTCTTTCAATAGCTTTTTACTGAGCCCGCAATTATCAATGAAAACTTTAAATTAAGCAACTATTAACCACGTCTCATGCTGTCAAAAAAGTCAGCATTGTTTTTGGTGGCTTTGATTTTGTCGAGCAAGAATTCCATCGCTTCCAAGTCGTCCATTGGGTAGAGTAATTTACGTAGTACCCAAATCTTCTGCAGGATGTCTTTTTCAATTAACAATTCTTCACGACGTGTGCCCGATTTGTTGACGTTAATCGCTGGATAAATGCGTTTTTCAGCCATACGGCGGTCAAGATGGATTTCCATATTGCCCGTGCCTTTGAATTCTTCATAAATCACGTCATCCATACGAGAGCCGGTATCCACAAGCGCTGTTGCGATGATAGTGAGCGAGCCACCTTCTTCGATATTTCGTGCTGCACCGAAGAAACGTTTTGGGCGTTGTAGGGCATTTGCATCCACACCACCAGTTAGTACTTTGCCAGATGCAGGAACCACGGTGTTGTAAGCGCGGGCAAGGCGGGTAATAGAGTCTAACAAAATCACCACATCTTTTTTATGCTCAACTAGACGTTTTGCTTTTTCTAGTACCATTTCAGCCACTTGGACGTGACGTGTTGCTGGCTCATCAAAGGTTGAAGCAACCACTTCGCCTTTCACTGAACGTGTCATTTCTGTTACTTCTTCAGGACGTTCATCAATCAACAGGACGATTAAGCTAACATCAGGATGGTTGGCAGTAATCGCATGTGCAATATGTTGCATCATCACGGTTTTACCGCTTTTTGGACTTGCCACTAAAAGGGCACGTTGACCGCGGCCAATGGGCGCAATCATGTCAATGACGCGGCCCGTCACGTTTTCTTCACCGCGAATATCACGCTCTAATGTCAGCGGAATGGTTGGGAAAAGTGGTGTTAGGTTTTCAAACAGAATTTTGTTTTTGGTGTTTTCTGGAGATTCGCCGTTAACGCTATCTACTTTTACTAGGGCAAAGTAACGTTCGCCATCTTTAGGGGTACGAATCTCGCCTTGTATCGTATCGCCAGTGTGTAAATTGAAACGGCGAATTTGCGAAGGTGAAACGTAAATATCATCAGGACCTGCTAGGTAAGAAGTGTCTGGCGAGCGTAAAAACCCAAAGCCATCTTGCAAGACCTCTAAAGTGCCATCCCCAAAAATGCTATCGCCTTTTTTAGCGGTGTTTTTTAGCAAGGCAAAGATTAAATCTTGCTTGCGCATACGGCTGGCGTTTTCGATCTCGTTGGCAATAGCCATGTCGACGAGTTCTGTGACTGGGAGGTGTTTTAGGTCTGATAAATGCATATGAGGGAGCTCACTGGAAAACGAAACTACTTAAGAGGGATGATAAAACTTAGAACTTACTAAACGTGTCTGGTTCTGAATGAACCAGACACAAGACTATATTGATTAAATGTTGCTGTCAATGAAAGCAGTTAATTGTGATTTTGATAGTGCGCCAACCTTAGTTGCTTCAACGTTGCCGTTTTTGAACAACATTAAAGTTGGAATGCCACGAATGCCATATTTTGGCGGTGTGTTTTGGTTTTCATCAATATTGAGCTTTGCAACCTTGATGCGGCCTTCATATTCTTTAGCCACTTCATCCAAGATTGGCGCAATCATTTTGCAAGGACCACACCACTCAGCCCAGTAGTCAACTAATACTGGAAGTTGTGATTGTAAAACCTCTTGCTCGAAAGAATCGTCGCTCGTGTGAATGATTTGGTCGCTCATTGTGGTGAACCTCTAAATTGAATGAATACTTGAAATAATGAAAAGTGAAAATACTATTTCGCTATCCTAGCGAAAAAACTGCCTTTAGTGAAGTGTTGTCTACATCTCTTTTGCTTGAATTTATGCTGATTTTTGTTGGAAATGTCGCAAACCCTCCGTGTTTGCTTGTCTTGGTGATAATATTTGCCCATGTTCAATCGGCAAGCTTTCAACTCTATTACTTATCTCAGCCATTTTTTATTGGCTTTGAGCTTTCTTGCATTAGTGAACCTCGATGCCAATGCCGAAGCCTCTAAAAGCTTTGTGATGAAAGACCTTGGGGGAAAAGAACACCGCCTGTCTGATTATCAAGGTAAGTGGGTACTCGTCAATTATTGGGCGACTTGGTGCCCTTCTTGTTTGGATGAAATGCCCGATTTCATTGATTTGTATGAAAAGCATAAAGCTAAAGATTTAGTGGTTTTAGGTGTCGCTGTAGATTATAAGAACGAGCGTGAGGTGCGCCACTTTGTGGACGATATGCTGGTCTCGTACCCCATTATTCTTGGCACGCCTAAAATTTTTGCTCAATTCGGCTCACCATCCGTGTTGCCGACCACTTTGGTTTACAACCCGCTAGGAAAGTTGGTAACGATTAAACGAGGGCAGCTCTCTAAGCAGGCAGTGGAGTTGATGTTATCGTCGCCCAATGAATAGCTTTAAGTGGTTGAGCACTAATAAAAAAGCCTGCTTAAAGCAGGCTTTTTTGTAACTAACACTTATGTTTTTAGGTTGGCGTTTCAATGCTCACGCCATTTTCATCCAATACATTCAAGTTGTTTTCACCCGCAAAATGCATCAATTGAGCATAGCCCTCAGGATTGATGTCTTTTAGCTTTAAATCCACTGCCAAACAACGCACGCCATTCACAACGCGCGGTTTTAGGTAAGGTGAATATTTTAGTTTGCGGTCCGCGCCAAAACTTGCATAAGTACTGCACATACGGTCCACCCAGTCGCTTGGACGGAATGGCTTGCCAGCACGGGTCAGGCCTTCGATGATAATTTCTTTACTTGTTTCGCTCATATAAATTGCCTAGTAATCATTTAGTAATCGTTAAAACAAAATGGCTTGTTTTGAATAGCCGTATTTTATCAGTGAATGATGTCGCGCTTAATCGATGTATTCAAAAACTTTAACCACAGCTTTTACGCCACCAATGCTGCGTGCGATTTCAACAGCGTCGTCAGCTTCTTTGTGTGTTACCAAGCCTAATAGATAAACAGTTCCGCTCTCTGTCACCACCTTGACATAGTTAGCAGCGAATTTGTTTTCTTTAAGGAAGTTCGCTTTTACCTTTGACGTGATGTAAGCATCGTTAGTTCTCGTGCTAAGTGAGCTGTTTTTTGCAATTTCAAGATAGTTTTTGATGCTTGCTACGTTTTCAATTGGCTTAACGAGTGATTCCGCTTTTTTCTTGTTGGCTTCGTCTGATACTTCGCCTGTAATTAGGACTTGGCGGTTGTAGCTTGTGACATTGGCATGAACCTTATCTTTCAAACTATCAGCAATTGCTTTGCCTGCTTTAAGCTCAATTGCTTGATCCTCAATATAAGTGCCAGAAGTGCGTCTATCAGCTGCCATTGCGCCACCTGCAGCAGCGCCGCCTATAACAACAGGAACGCAAGCGCTTAGTTGTGTGCTGAGCGCAGCAGCTAGGATTAAAGTGCCAAGTGAGGTTTTAGTGAATGTATGCATTTAATCTACTCCTAGTAAAAGACAATCGATAGCATCGCATAAGCAATGCAAAATAAGAACATAAGCTTCTTGAATTCTTGCTGGACTTTCATCTGGGACGCCTAGATGGATATCTTGCTCTTCCAAAAGTTCAACCAACAAGCCACCGTCGCCACCGCTAAAAGCAATCACCTTCATGTTACGTTCTTTTGCGGCTTTGATCGCGTTTAATATGTTGGCGGCATTCCCGCTGGTGCTAATCGCAATCAGAACATCGCCAGACTGACCTAGTGCTAATACTTGCTTGGAAAAGGTTTGGTCGTAATGGCCGAAATTCGCAATCGCTGTCAGCGTTGCGCTGTCAGCACAGAGTGAAATAGCTGCCAAGCCAGGACGTTCCACTTCAAAGTGGTTGAGCATGCGAGAGCTAAAATATTGCGCGTTTGCAGCGCCAGCGCCATTGCCGCAAGTGAGCACTTTTTTCTCTTTTAAAAACGCTTCAACGATAATTTCTGCTGATGCTGCAATGGGCGCAGCCAGCAGCTCAGCGAGTGCTAGTTTTAATTGAGCGCTTTCTTCAAAGTGTCGAGTGATGCGGGCGGTTAAGTCCATGGCTTATATTCTATCGTTTCTATATTTTTTAAGCTTCAAAAGCATTTTTAATCCACGTAATGCTTTTTGTATCTGCTTTGTCCATCAATAAGGCATCGAAGCGGCAAGCTTGGCTGCCATGCTGTTGCAGATAATACTCTGCTGTGATGACAATTTTATGTTGTTTTGAAGCGGTGATGCTTTCTTCTGCGCCACCAAATTTTTTGTTTTGGCGTAAACGCACTTCAATAAACACCAAGCTGGCACTATCTTGCATAATTAAATCAATTTCACCAAAGCGTGAGCGATAGTTGCTGGTGATTAACTTTAAGCCTTTTGCTGTTAAATAATCTGCCGCAATTCTTTCGGCGGCTTGGCCTTGGTTATTCATTACGCGCTTTATTGAGCGGACTCTAGAACAATACCTTCGGCACCAAAACTGGCATTAGCTAAGCTGCGGCTGATTTCGCCGACAGCATTAATGTCTATCTTGCCGGAGAGGCCGTCTATTGTTGCGCCATTTGAGGTGAGTCTATCTAAAGCAATAAGGATTTGATACGCATCAGCACCAAGCGCAAACCAGCGTTGCATCTCGCCAGGCGGCAGGTCAGCAGATGCTTCTTTGTAAGCTGCAAATTTTGGATTTCCTCTATCAACCATCCAAGGCAAGTCGACAAATCGAACGCCTTTAAGTGGTAGGTTGTCTGCATTAGTAGGCTCGCCACTATATATTTGAGATAAACCAAATGTTGGAATGCTGTTCGGTAGTGCCGAACGAGTTAGCCTTGCTTGCTCAGCATCGGCGGCTATAAAAATCATATCGCTTTCGTTAATTTGACTCTTAATATCAACTTCATCACTTTCAATAATGTTAATTTGTCCGCCCGAAGCTAGCCAGTAATCCTTGAAGTCTTTGGTGATTTGCTTGTTGAAGTTGGTATTCGATGAAATAACGGTAGCTTTTTGCATGCCTAGATTTCTTGCCAATTTAATGGTTTGTTGTATTTCATCTATTGTTGACAGGCCGTAAGTAAAAGCTTTTGAGCCGCTTGGTTTGGTTTGTGTTTTGTTGAGCATTAAGGTTGTTGCTTTGCTTTCAACATTTTTTATTGCATTGATTTCAATCGAGGTAAGCGGCCCAAGCACATAACTGATGCCATCATTGAATGCTTGTTGGTATAACTTGCGTGCTGATTCTTCTGTGGCTTGGCTTGCGTACATTTTGACATCCGCATTATCTTTTGCGATTTTTTTCGCAGCTGTAAAGCCTCGTTCAATCGCATCTGCAATTGGATAAAGCTCAGACTTAGAAAAGGGCAGTAAAAGCGCGACTGAGCCTTTTAGTTTTGCTTTGTGCACTTCAGGTTTGATGGCTGTTGTAGGGAAGAGCTGCGCTGCAATTCCCTCATTTGCTGGATGGTCCGCATAAGCCTTGCGCCAGCGGTCAATGGCTATGGTATTGCTTTCACCATTATCTTGATACTTTGCAGCCAAGGCCAAATCTATCCAGCCTTGAATGAGATTGTCAGTACTGTTGCCGCGCATTTCAGCCAGGTTGGCTTTGCTTAACACTGAAATGATTTCCCAGATTTGGTGTTCGTTTGCACTGATGTCTTCTTGATTAATGGGCTTTAGCTGTAAAAGCAAAGCATCTACTAAGATTCTTTGCTCTAAAGCGCGCAGGCTGTCTGATTGGTTTTCATAGGCTAGCGCAAGGCTTGTGTGTAAACTTACACTTGCTTGGAGGCTTAGCGATTTATTCGTTTGTAGCGGCACTAGCTCACGGAATGTTGTATCAAAATCGCCTTCTAAGCTAGCGAATATGCCATTGAGTAGCTTGGAGTAAGGTGATTGAACGGGAATGCTAGCTGCAGCGATTTGAGCGCACGCTTTGTCATTCTTTTTAAGGCAGTTGTAGCTTTCGGCAAAGTAATCTTCGGTGTTTTTTTTAATTTTGGAATTTTGTTCAGCGCAAGCTAAATTGCTGATGCTGAAAATGGCAGTGATGGCTGAGAAAATCAGCACGTTCAGCATGAAAGAGAGTTTGATTTGAGTGTTCATCATGTCCCTACATTATATGTGGTCGCGACCCCAATTGGAAACCTTCAAGATATCAGCCTACGCGCGCTGGAAGTTTTAAAAACGGTGGATGCGATTGCGGCTGAAGACACCCGCCATACTTCGCATTTGCTCTCGCATTTTGCGATTCAGAAAAAGCTCATCGCAGTGCATGAGCATAATGAACAGAAATCCGCTCAAGTTTTGCTAGAGCGTTTGCAAGCTGGCGAATCTATCGCGCTGGTGACTGATGCAGGTACGCCTGGCATTAGCGACCCAGGGGCGATTGTGGTGGATGTGCTTCGCGAAGCAGGTGTGAATGTGGTGCCTGTGCCAGGCGCGAGTGCGGTCATTGCTGCACTTTCTGCCTCTGGCATTACGGCAAATGGCTTTATGTTTCATGGGTTTTTACCTGCCAGTGGCTCACAAAGACGTAAGGCTTTAGAAGGCTTAAAAGCTTATGCTTCAACCTTGGTTTTTTATGAAGCCCCGCATCGTATTATTGAATGCGTGGAAGATTTAGCCACTGTGTTGGGTGGTGAGCGTCGCATCACCATTGCCAGAGAGCTCACTAAAACTTTTGAAACTTTTCATCGCTGCACCTTGCAAGACGCTAAAATGTGGCTGGCAAGTGACCCTAATCAACAACGTGGCGAGTTTGTGTTGTTGGTAGAAGCCGCCGCCTTGGTGGAGCAGGCTGATATCAGCGAAGATGCTGAGCGAATATTAAGATTGTTACTCGCTGATTTACCGCTCAAACAAGCGGTAAAATTGGCGACTGAAATTACGGGGGTGAAGAAAAACATCCTTTATGAATTTGCACTAAAACTTAAAGACGAATAAGCATGGATAAAATTACCATTACCCGCCCAGACGACTGGCACTTACATTTACGCGATGGCGATGCGCTAAAAGCTGTTTTGCCAGATACAGCGCACCGATTTGCCCGTGCGATAGTCATGCCTAACTTGCGGCCACCAGTCACGACGACAGCTTTGGCGGCTGAGTATCGTCAGCGTATTTTGGATGCGCTGCCAGCAGGTGCAAACTTTGAGCCATTAATGACGTTGTATCTGACTGACAACACAAGTGCTGCTGAAATTGCAAAGGCTAAGGCGAGCGGTTTTGTGCATGGGGTAAAGCTTTATCCCGCAGGTGCGACGACTAACTCTGACTCTGGGGTGACCAGCCTAGATGCTTGCGCTGAAGCACTAGAAGCGATGCAGGAATGCGGTATGCCTTTGCTAGTGCACGCTGAAGTGACCGATGCTGATGTAGATGTTTTTGACCGTGAACGCGTTTTTATTGACCGCCACATGAAGCCGTTGTTGGCTAAGTATCCCGCGCTTAAGGTAGTGTTTGAGCACATCACCACCAAAGATGCGGCTGAGTTTGTTGCGAGTGCGCCAAGTAATGTGGCGGCAACCATTACCCCACATCATTTGCTCATGAACCGTAACGCGATGTTTACCGGCGGTATACGCCCGCATCATTACTGCTTGCCTATCTTAAAGCGCGAAGAGCATAGGCTGGCTTTGGTCAAAGCAGCAACCTCAGGCATCCCTAAATTCTTCTTGGGTACGGATAGCGCACCGCACGCTAAATCCGCTAAAGAAGCGGCTTGTGGATGTGCTGGTATGTACAGTGCTCATGCAGGGATTGAGCTTTATGCGGAAGTATTTGAAACCGCGAGTGCGCTGGACAAGTTAGAAGCATTTGCGAGCTTTTACGGCGCCGATTTTTATGGCTTGCCACGTAATAAAGACCAAATTTCTTTGGTCAAGGAAGCGTGGTCTGTGCCCGAAAGCATTACTTTTGCGGGTGATGTTTTAGTGCCTTTGCGTGCAGGACAACCGGTTGCTTGGAAGATGGCTTAAATCTGCCAATTAATAGGTGTTTCACCACGCGCGCTCAAGTATGCATTAATTTGTGAGAATTGATGATTACCAAAAAACCCTCGATGCGCGGACAAGGGCGATGGGTGTGGTGATGTGAACACTAAATGCTTATTGGTATCTATTATCTCGCCCTTTTTCTGCGCATAACTTCCCCACAGCACAAACACTAGTCCTTCGCGATGTTTGTTTAATGCGCTAATTGCATCATCGGTAAACGCTTCCCAGCCGCGCTTTTGGTGTGAGCCGGCATTCGCCATTTCCACCGTCAATGTTGCATTGAGCAACAACACCCCTTGTTCTGCCCAAGGCGTTAGATCGCCTTTGCCGCTCATTTTTATCGCTAAGTCCGCTTCAATTTCTTTAAAAATATTTTTGAGTGATGGTGGCAGTGCAACGCCTTTTGGCACTGAAAAGCTCAAGCCGTGAGCTTGGTCAGGTCCATGGTAGGGATCTTGTCCGATGATGACCACGCGAACCTTGTCAAAAGGGGTTTTGTTGAAGGCATTGAAAATCAGAGGGCTAGGTGGGTATATGATTTTCCCTGCCGCTTTCTCTTGTTTTAAGAAGTCGCGAAGTGACAGCATGTAAGGCTTGTTTAACTCTTCGCCTATTGCAGCTTGCCAAGATGCATCCAATTGTCCGATGTGTTCTGCGACCATAGTTACTTAAGCGTTTGTTGATGAGGATGTTTCATTATAAAGCCAGTATCGTTTGCGTGTTAAAATGGCTTTGAAGCTGGCTAGACAGTCGCCGCTCAGCAATGAGGGGAGGAAAGTCCGGGCTACGCAGAGCGGGATGACGGCTAACGGCCGTACGCTGAAAGCTAGCAATAGTATAAGGCGCGGAATAGGGCCACAGAGACGAGCGTATTAAGTTACGGTGAAACGCGGTAACCTCCATCCGTAGCAAGACCAAATAGGCTGACAATGGCGTGGCTCGCGCTGTCAGCGGGTAGGTTGCTTGAGCGTGTGAGTAATTGCACGCCTAGATGAATGACTGTCACTTGCCGCAAGGTGAGAACAGAACCCGGCTTATCGGCCAGCTTCGTTTTTTCTTTTTTATTGTTGAGTTTTCGCTCAAATCCCTCCGTTTTAATTATTTAAAAAATATTTCTCAGTCTGCCAATTTTTTTAATTTCCTTTAGAAAATCTCGCAAACCTTTCCTGCGCTTGGGTTTGTTAAATTTTCTTAAATCTCATGCATTTTTTTACTCTTTATAAGTCACATTCATTAAATTAGCTATGTACTTATTTATTAAGGATATTTTATTTATGTGAAAAATGCGCTAAGTCATTGTCCTGTAAAGGAAAAATCGTAAAAAAAGGGCTTGCAGAAGCTCTTTTTTTTATCTATAGTGTCAACAAGTGGGTGAAAGTGGTGTTTTGTGGGAATTTTGCTGGCCAATTTGGTTGCGCTCATCTCCCGATACGGCCAGCAAGTTTTCTGTTTTTTTAATCATCACCCATCAAACAGGGATTTAAAAATATTTTATGTTTCGCGGTGCTTCATCATTAAGTTTGGATGTGAAAGGCAGGCTGGCTGTACCAGCCAAGCATCGTGACGCCCTTTTGTCTCAAAGTGCCGGTCAATTAGTATTGACTGCACATCCTCACCGTTGTTTGTTGTTGTACCCACAAGTTGCGTGGGAGCCTATCCAAGCCAAAATGATGTCCTTGTCTTCTTTCGATAAACGCTCGAGTGCGTTACAGCGCTTGTTAGTGGGTTATGCCGAGGATATGCAGATGGACGCAGCAGGTCGCTTGCTGGTCTCTCCAGCGCTTCGTGAGTTTGCGGGTTTGGATAAACAGGCGATGCTGGTTGGTCAAGGCAGCCACTTTGAGATCTGGAATCTCGATGCTTGGCGGGCTCAATTAGATATTGTGATGGCAAGTGAAGACTTGGCGTTGCCCACTGAATTAGAAGGCTTCTCACTGTGAGCGCGAGCTCACCATTGACCCGGTCTGAACAATTGGTAGGAGAGGTGTCACCGCACATTACGGTGATGCTTGAAGAAGCGGTTGAAGGTTTGGCGGTTAAGCCAAACGGCATTTACGTCGATGGTACGTTTGGACGTGGTGGCCACAGTCGTAAGATTTTGGAAAAGTTGGGAAGTGAAGGTCGTTTGATTGCGCTTGATCGTGATTTGGCGGCTGTAAGTTCTGCGGCATCTATTCAAGATGCCCGTTTTCAAATTGTGCATCGGCATTTTGCTGCCCTGGAAGAGGTGCTGGCTGAGCTAGACATTTCTGCTGTGGATGGTGTTTTGCTGGATTTGGGCATTTCTTCGCCACAAATTGATATTGGTGAACGTGGTTTTAGTTTTAGATTTGATGGTCCATTGGATATGCGTATGGATCAGAGTAGCGGGCAAACCGCTGCTGAGTTTGTCGCAGTAGCTACAGAACAAAAATTGGCGGAGGTTATAAAAGCGTATGGTGAAGAACGGTTTGCTAAACAGATTGCAAGGGCGATTGTTGCGGCACGCGCAGGGGGGGATGCCATCACCACTACTAAGCAACTTGCCAAGGTCGTGGCAAGTGCCGTCCCAAAAATCGAACCTGGCCAAGACCCGGCGACGCGCACTTTTCAAGCTCTCAGGATTTTCCTCAATCAAGAGCTTGAGGAGCTATCGCTAGTCTTGCCGCAGTGTTTACGTATGCTTGCGCCACAAGGTCGATTGTCTGTGATTAGTTTTCATTCATTAGAAGACCGTATCGTTAAGCAATTTGTAAAGGGTGAGCAAGATAGGGATGATTTGCCGTCAAACTTTCCTGTGTTGGCGAAAGATTTGCCTCAGCCAAGAATGATAGCGATTGGCAAAGCATTAAAACCAAGTGCGCAAGAAGTGAAGAAGAATCCTCGTTCACGTAGTGCTGTATTGCGCGTGGCTGAACGGACGAATGTGAGTTTGTAGATGACACGTTTAAATCTCATTTTATTTGCAGTGTTGATTATCAGTGCCTTGAGTTTAGTTAGTTCACAGCACAAATCACGAAAATTATATTTTGAGTTACAGCAGCAGCAGGAAGTCGCAAAGCTTTCTGAAACTGAATGGACGCAATTGCAGTTAGAGCAAAGCACATGGGCGATGCATAGTCGTTTGGAGCAAGTGGCAACAGACTTGTTGCATATGCATGTACCAGATACAAAACATATACAAATCGTGGCGCCTGATGAAATGCAAGCGCCGCAAGCAGCATCAGCTACTAAGTAAGGAAATTATAGAAAATGGCCGTCGTACAGCAAACAATCAAATTACCGCAGTGGCGTCGTCGCCTGCTGTTGGTATTGGTGTTGCTAGGCTTCGGCGCGTTGATTGGGCGTGCAATATTCTTGCAAGGGATGCGCCACTCATTCTTGCAAAAGCAAGGTGATGCCCGCACAACTCGTGCCATGACACTCTACGCACATCGCGGAATGATTACAGACCGTAACGGCGAGCCATTGGCGATCAGTTCACCAGTCGAATCAATTTGGGCAAACCCAGCAGATGCTCAAGCTAGCAAAGAGCAGGTTGAGAAGTTGGCAAAGCTACTTGAGATGGGCTCGGATGAAATTTCAGCAAAGCTCGCGAATCAAAATCGTGATTTCATTTATCTGAAACGTCGTATTTCACCGGAGTTAGCAAATCACGTCATGGCGCTTCATATTCCTGGTGTTTACATGCAGCGTGAATATAAGCGCTTCTACCCAGCGGGTGAAGTAACTGCACATTTAGTTGGTTATACAGGGTCAGATGAAAAAGGCTTGGAAGGTTTTGAGTTGCAATATCAAGACTGGCTTTCAGGTAAGCCAGGTAGTCGCCACGTGATTAAAGATCGACAAGGCCATATTGTTGATGATTTGGAAGCTGTGAAGTTACCGCAAGATGGGCGAGATTTAGTCGCTTCTATCGACCGTAAGGTCCAATATTTGGCTTACCGAGAATTGGCAAAAGCGGTTGAAGATAATAAGGCAAAAGCCGGTGCTGCGGTGGTGCTGAATGCTAAAACGGGTGAGATTCTAGCTATGGTGAATTTCCCTGCTTATAACCCAAACAATCCAAGTAAAGATATTGCCAAGTCACGCAATCGTGCAATTGTTGACCTTTTTGAGCCTGGATCAACAATGAAGCCAATGACGATTTCGGCGGCGCTTGAAACTGGTAAATACACACCGGATACTAAAGTTGAGACGGCGCCAGGCAGCTTCAAAATCGGGACTGCTACAGTGCATGACTCCCACCCTAACGGCTTGTTGACGGTCGCTCAGGTGATTCAAAAATCATCGAACGTGGGTTCAGCAAAGATCGCTTTGTCGATGGAACCTCAATATATGTGGGGCGTGTTTAACCAGCTTGGTTTCGGCACGATTACCCATGTGAATTTCCCAGGTGAGGCGGCAGGTAAGCTTAGAAATTACAAAACTTGGCATCCAATTGAGCAAGCCACGATTTCATACGGCAACGGTATTAGCGTGACGCTATTACAGCTCGCCCGTGCTTATACAGTGTTCGCAAATGATGGTGAATTACGTCCAGTCACATTACTTAAATCTAAAGATGTTGCAGTCGGCCAGCAGGTGTTTTCAAAAGCGACGGCATTAAGTGTGCGTGACATGTTGGAGACTGTGGTTCAAGCCGGCGGCACAGCCCCTAAGGCGCAAGTCATGGGTTATCGCGTAGCAGGTAAAACAGGGACTGCCCACAAGCCTGGTATCGGGGGCTATCAAGATAAATATATCGCTTCGTTTGTTGGGATGGCACCAGCAAGTAATCCTAAGCTCATTGTGGCGGTCATGATTGATGAGCCGAGCAACGGTCAATATTACGGTGGCATCGTAGCCGCACCAGTGTTTAGCTCTGTGATGGGCGCGACGCTCCGTATGATGGGCGTGCCGCAAGATGCACCAAATAATAATGTCATATTGCCGCCTGTTGGCCTGCCTGAAGTGAAGGAGGCGACATAATGCGTGCCAATCTTACTTTATTAAAAACACAAGCCAATATTAATCATATGACGTCAGATAGTCGCCAAGTTGAAGTTGGTAGCTTGTTTGTTGCTTATAAAGGTGATGCTACTGATGGTCGTGCTTATATCCCACAAGCGATAGCAAATGGCGCTTCCGCGGTGATGTGGGAGCAAGAAGGCTTTGCTTGGAATGCGGATTGGAAAGTGCCTAATCAGCCAGTAGCTGAATTAAAACAAGTGGTTGGTGAGCTTGCGAGCGAGTTTTATGGCAAACCTTCTGAGCAGCTTTGGATGGTGGGCGTTACTGGCACAAATGGCAAAACGACTTGTAGCCATTGGTTGGCACAAGCCTTCACAGCGCTTTGTCGTCAATCTGCAGTAGTCGGTACATTAGGTAATGGCTTATTAAGCAATTTATCTAAAACCAGCAACACCACACCTGATGCCATCGTTCTCCATGGTTTGTTGGCTGATTATTTGGCACAAAAGGCTAAGGTTGTTGCGATGGAGGTGTCGTCACACGGCTTGGATCAGGGTCGCGTTAATGGTGTGGCTTTTGATGTGGCTGTGTTTACTAATTTAACCCGCGACCATTTGGATTATCACGGCGATATGCAAGCTTATGGCGATGCTAAGAAAAAGCTTTTTGCTTGGAATGGCTTAAAGACCGCGGTGTTAAATCGCGATGATGCGTTTGGCGCAAAACTTGCCGCTGAATTGTCTGCACAAGGCAAATCAGTAATGACTTACGGGTTGAATAAAGACTTTGCTGGTGAAAACGATATTGCAGTGAATAGCATGCAATTGACGGATGCTGGTATGTGCTTAGATGTGACAACGCCTATTGGTGAGGCGACGCTTAGCGCGAATGTGATTGGTCAATTTAACGCTTATAACTTGCTTGCCGTGTTGGCGACTTTATTGGCGTCCGATGTTGCATTAGCTGACGCTGTTAAAGCACTTTCAAATATCAAGCCTGTGGCTGGTCGTATGCAGCAATGCGGTGGCGGCGAGCATCCTTTAATCGTAGTGGATTACGCGCATACGCCAGATGCTTTAGAGCAAGTGTTGAAATCACTTCGTGCGCAACTTACAGCAAACGCAGAGCTTATTTGCGTGTTTGGTTGTGGTGGCGATAGGGACCAAGGTAAGCGCCCACTAATGGGAAAAGTCGCTTCTGGCTTTGCAAGTCGATTGATTGTGACTTCGGATAATCCACGTAGCGAGTCGCCGGCGAGCATTATTCAATCGGTGATGGCTGGCGCCGGAGAAAAAGCGACCAGCATTGAATGTCGCACGGACGCTATTAAGCAAGCCATCAAAACAGCTAAAAAAGGTGATGTGGTGTTGATTGCTGGCAAAGGGCACGAGGATTACCAAGAAATTGCTGGTGTGAAATATCCATTTAGCGATATGCAAGTGGCGCAAGAAGCATTGGAGGAGATGGCGGCATGATGCGCTTGTCTGAAGCGGCTTTGGCAACACAGGGTCAATTAATAGGCGCTGATGTTGAGCTTTGCTGTGTGGGAACTGATAGTCGTGCGATTAAAAAAGGTCAGCTATTTGTGGCGCTTAAAGGCGAAAACTTTGATGGTCACGAATATGCCGCGCAAAGTTTAGAACAAGGTGCAGCTGCAGTACTTGTTTCTAAAGCCTCAAATGTCAGCACTGCGGTTGTTGTAAAAGATACGCGTTTGGCGCTTGGCGACTTGGCAGCGCATTGGCGTGCCAAGTTTGATATGCCTGTGATCGCCATTACTGGTAGCAACGGCAAAACCACAGTTAAAGAAATGCTGGCGGCTATTTTAAAAGTGGCGACTGGTGATGATGCAAGTGTTTTGGCAACGCAAGGCAATTTGAATAACGACATTGGCTTGCCAATGACCATGCTGAATTTAGGTAAACAACATCGTTATGCAGTGCTTGAAATGGGTATGAACCATACAGGTGAGTTGTCGTATTTAACCAATTTGGCAAAACCAAATATTGCTTTAGTGAATAACGCTGGCACAGCGCACATCGGTGAACTTGGTAGCATGGAAGCAATTGCAAACGCCAAAGGTGAGATTTTTGAAGGCTTAGCGGATAGCGGCACGGCGATTATTAATGCAGATGACGTGTTTGCTGATTTGTGGAAGCAATTAGCTAGCAAGCATCAGCAAATGACTTTTGGCTTAAAAGCAAAAGCCGATGTGACGGCGAAATATCAATTGCATGCGGCGAGTAGCGATGTGGAGTTGATTGTGCCAAATGGCACAGTGAAATTTTTGCTACCAGCACCAGGGCTGCATAACGTGAGTAATGCTTTAGCAGCAGCTTCAGCAGCATTGGCTTTGAATGTTTCACTAGAAAACATTGCAACAGGATTAAGTCACTTTGCTGGTGTTAAAGGTCGCTTACAGACTAAACAAGGTTTTGCTGGCGCAAAAGTGATTGATGACACTTACAACGCAAACCCAATGTCGATGAAAGCAGCGATTGATGTGATTAAAGCAAGTGCTGGACAGCGTATTTTTGTAATGGGTGACATGGCTGAGCTAGGTGCAGACGCAGCAAGCATGCATGCCGAAATTGGTGCTTATGCAAAAACAGTAGGCATCGAAAAGTTTTATGCCTTGGGTGAGTTAACTAAAAACGCTGTGACCGCATTTGGTGCAAATGCAATGCATTTTGAAACAGTAGAGGCTTTAGCTGAAAGCCTTAAAGGCATGATGAATGCTGAAACAACAGTCTTGGTAAAAGGCTCACGCTCAATGCGTATGGAGCGGGTGGTTGATGCAATTCAACTTGCGCAAACAAATAATAATGGGGGAAATCACTAATGTTGCTAGAACTTGCTCGCTGGTTAGCGCACGACATTCATGGCTTTAATGTTTTTAACTACATCACGCTACGTGCAGTCTTAGCAACGATGACAGCTTTGGCGATTTCATTTGTCGTAGGTCCTAAGCTCATCCGTAAATTAACCGAATATAAAGTAGGTCAATCAGTGCGTGATGACGGCCCACAAACGCATTTGGTAAAAGCAGGCACACCAACCATGGGCGGTGCATTAATTTTGGTGGCGATTGCCATTTCAACTTTGCTTTGGGCAGATTTAAGCAATCGTTATGTATGGGTGGTGTTATTCACTACATTGGGATTTGGCATCATCGGCTTTGTCGATGATTGGCGCAAAGTGGTGTATCGCAACCCTAAAGGCTTATCAGCAAAAGAAAAGTATTTCTGGCAATCAGCGATTGGTTTTGGTGTGGCTATTTATTTAACGCAAACCGCAACCTTGCCAGCGGAAACGACTTTGTATGTGCCATTTTTCAAACATCTCGTTTTTCCAATGAGCTCAATCGCTTTTGTCGTGCTCACTTATTTAGTGTTGGTAGGAAGTAGTAATGCGGTGAATTTAACCGATGGTTTAGATGGCTTGGCGATTATGCCAACGCTCATGATTTCTGCTGCCTTGGCGATTTTCGCTTATGTGACTGGCCATATTTTCTTTTCAAAATATCTCGGCATTCCTTATGTGCCAGGTGCGGGTGAGTTGACCGTATTTTGTGCCGCTATGTCTGGCGCGGGCTTAGGTTTCTTATGGTTTAACGCTTACCCAGCAGAAGTGTTTATGGGAGATGTTGGTGCTTTAGCTTTGGGTGCGGCACTGGGTGCGGTGGCTGTGATTGTTAGACAAGAGATTATCTTGTTCGTTATGGGTGGCGTGTTTGTTGTGGAGACCTTATCCGTTGCCATTCAAGTCAGTTATTTCCGTTATACCAAAAAGAAATATGGCGAAGGTCGGCGCATATTTTTGATGGCGCCTTTGCATCATCACTATGAACAAAAAGGCTGGAAAGAAACACAAGTGGTCGTGCGGTTTTGGATTATTACCATGATGTTGGTGTTAGTTGGATTGGCAAGTTTAAAAATACGATGAAACTCGAATTAAAGGACAAACAGGTGTTAGTGCTAGGCCTCGGTGACACGGGGCTTTCGGCATTGCGTTGGCTTCATCGCCAAGGCGCTCGTTTGTCTGTGGCTGATACCCGTGAAACGCCACCTGGAGTTGCGACGCTTCAAGCCGAATTGCCAAGCGTGAAATTACACACAGGTGCGTTTACTGAAGCGGTGTTTAACGATGCGGAAATTATCGTCATTAGCCCAGGCGTGCCTATGGCGGAACCTATGGTGCAAGACGCGGTTAAGCGCGGCGTGCCTGTGGTGGGTGACGTTGAATTGTTTGCGCAATACAAGCCTGCTGGCGCAAAAGTCATCGCCATTACAGGCGCAAATGGTAAAAGCACGGTGACGACTTTAGTGGGCGAGATGTGCAAAGCGGCAGGTTTAAAAACGGTAGTAGCAGGCAATATCGGCTTACCAGTGCTCGATACTTTAAATGGCGATCTGACCGATGTTTATGTATTGGAACTTTCAAGTTTTCAGCTTGAAACAACGAGTAGCTTAAATGCTGATGCCGCGACTGTGCTCAATATTAGCGAAGATCACATGGACCGCTATGACGGGCTTGATGATTATGCCCAAGCGAAAGCTCGTGTGTTTTTCGGTAAAGGCGTGCAAGTGCTTAATCGCCAAGATGATTGGAGTATGAGCATGGCCTTGCAAGGGCGTGCTGTTGTGACATTTGGTCTGGATGAAGCGGCGAATGACAGCGATTTTGGCTTGGTTACACAAGCAGAAGATACCCAATTAATGCGTGGTCAAAAATCATTATTGGCGACAAGTGAAATGAAAATCGCAGGTTTGCATAATGCTGCGAATGCATTAGCTGCCATGGCTTTGTGTGAAGCGATTGGTGTGCCACAAGCTGCGATGATTAAAGCTTTGCGTGAATATAAAGGCTTACCACATCGCGTGGAATGGGTTGCCAATATTAGCAATGTTGCTTTTTATGATGATTCAAAAGGCACTAATGTTGGCGCAACTTATGCCGCGCTTCAAGGTTTAGTGGGCCCAAATGATAATAAGAAAATTGTGTTAATTGCGGGCGGTGATGGCAAAGGTCAAGACTTCTCGCCACTTACTGACATTGTGGCAAAAAACGCCCGTGCGGTGGTGTTGATTGGTCGTGATGCGCCGCAGATTGGAACTGCTTTAAGTGGCGCAAAAGTTAATTTGATTAAGGCTGAAAGTTTGGAAATGGCTGTAAAAACTGCTTTTGGCTTAGCAAAAGCGGGCGATGCCGTATTGTTATCTCCTGCATGCGCAAGTTTTGATATGTTCCGCAATTATGTGCACCGTGCAGAAGTATTTGTAGAAAGTGTCAAAGCGCTTGCTGCTGAGGAGGCTGCCGCATGATGCCGATGCTGAACAATCGCAACAAAATTACAGGTGAAAGCTATGACCAAGCTTTACTTTGGGTCACTTTGATTTTGCTCGCATTTGGCATGGTGATGGTTTACTCAGCTTCGATTTCATGGGCTGAAGGTAAGTCAATCACGCATCATCAAGCTTCTTATTATTTAGTTCGCCATGCAGGTTTTTTGGTGGCTGGGTTGTTGGCTGGCGGGATTGCGTTTCAAGTGCCAACACGCATTTGGCAAAAATCAGCGCCGCTTTTGTTTTTAATTGGCCTTGGTATGTTGGCTTTGGTACTTGTGCCGGGGATTGGACACAAGGTTTTAGGAAGTCGTCGTTGGATTAAGTTGGTGTTATTTCAAATCCAGCCGTCAGAATTTATGAAGTTTTTGGCGGCGGTGTATGTGGCAGATTACACCACACGCAAAGCCGCTTTAATGGATAGCTTTAAGCATGGCTTTTTGCCAATGTTAGGCGTGATGCTCTTGGTTGGGGGCTTGTTGTTGATGGAGCCTGACTTCGGTGCCTTCGTGGTGATTGCCTCAATTTCAATCGCCATTTTGTGGTTGGGTGGCATTAACTATCGCATCTTTGTGGGGCTGCTGATTTTGCTATTTATTGGCTTCATTATTTTGATTAAAACTTCGCCATATCGCTTACAGCGGATTGTCGGCTACATGGACCCGTGGGCAGATCCATTTGGTAAAGGTTATCAACTCACCCACGCTTTAATTGCCTTTGGGCGTGGTGAGTGGCTAGGAGTTGGCTTGGGTGGCAGTGTAGAAAAGTTGATGTACTTGCCAGAGGCGCATACCGACTTTTTGTTAGCGGTGATTGCTGAAGAGCTAGGTTTTGTCGGTGTGGCAGTCTTGGTTGGTCTGTTTGCATGGATAGTTGTGCGTTCATTCAAAATTGCTAAAGAGGCTGTGAGTAATGAACAGTATTTTTCAGCGTTGTTAGCGCAGGGCATAGGTATCTGGATGGGCGTGCAAAGCATTATCAATATGGGCGTGAATATGGGGCTATTGCCAACCAAGGGCTTGACCTTGCCACTGCTTTCTTTCGGTGGAACCGGCATTGTTGCGAATTGTGTAGCGATGGCAGTTTTGCTTCGTATTGATTGGGAAAATAAACGTCTGTTTAAGGGTATTCAAGTATGAGTGCCAGAACGCTTATGGTGATGGCAGGCGGCACTGGTGGACATGTTTATCCAGCGATGGCTGTGGCTGACCATTTAAAAGCACAAGGCTGGAATATTGTTTGGTTAGCGACTGAAGGTGGCATGGAAACTCGCTTGATAGAAGGTAAAGGCTATCAAAAAGCCATGATTACCATGCAGGGTGTGCGTGGCAAAGGTTTGCTGGGTTGGCTGTTGTTGCCGATTAAATTAGCTAAAGCTGTGAGCCAAAGCTACAAGGCAATGCGCCAGTATCAGCCCAATGTTGTGCTTGGTATGGGCGGTTTTGCAGCATTCCCTGGCGGTTTGATGGCGCGCTTGATGGCTAAGCCTTTGGTGATACATGAGCAAAATTCAGTGGCTGGTTTAACCAACAAATTGATGGCGAAAATCGCTACACGCGTATTAGCAGCTTTTCCGAATGCCCTAAATAAAGCGAATGTAATTGGGAACCCTGTGCGTGCAGATATCGTTGAACTAGCTGAGCCAGAAAAGCGCTTTGGTATGCATAAAGGCGCGTTAAGAATTTTGGTGGTGGGCGGCAGTTTGGGGGCGCAAGCCTTGAATGATTTGATTCCGCAAGCGCTAGCTGCAATGCCAGTAGAGGCAAGACCTCACGTGATTCACCAAGCAGGCGTGAAGCATATTGAGGCGTTGCAAAGTAATTATGCAAAACATGGCCTAGTGGCTGAGTGCCGTGCATTTATTGAAAACATGTCGGAGATGTATGCATGGGCGGATTTTGTGATTTGCCGCGCAGGTGCAATGACAGTGGCCGAATTGTCAGCAGTAGGCTTAGGTAGCTTGTTGGTGCCATTCCCTTTTGCAGTGGATGACCACCAAACTACAAATGCAGCTTATTTGGCAGATCATAAAGCGGCATTTTTAGTACAACAAAAAGCATTAACGGTAGAAAAGCTAGTGAATATTTTGACGACATTAACCCGTGAAAATTGTTTAAGCATGGCAAATAAGGCGCGCGCTTTAGGCAAGCCAACAGCCACAGTTGATGTCGCAAATATTTGTATAGAGGTGGCCGTATGAAACATAAAGTGAAGAATATTCATTTCATCGGTATCGGTGGCTCAGGCATGAGCGGGATTGCTGAGGTGCTGGTGAACTTGGGCTTTAACGTGACTGGCTCTGACTTGGCCAGCAATAGCGTAACAGCGAGGTTGCAAGCCGCTGGCGCAACCGTGTACCAAGGCCATCAAAAAGAGAATTTGAAGGACGCGGATGTTGTTGTGGTTTCTAGCGCGGTTAACGAAGCCAATCCAGAGGTTAAAGAAGCGCGTGCGCGGGGCATTCCGGTGGTGCCACGTGCCTTAATGTTGGCAGAGTTGATGCGCTTTAGGCAGGGTATCGCCGTTGCTGGTACACATGGAAAAACGACAACAACGAGTTTGATTGCCAGCATCTTAGCTGAAGCGGGGATGGATCCAACTTATGTAATCGGTGGCAAGCTGGAATCAGCCAATGCCAATGCGAAATTAGGTACGGGTGAATACATCGTTGCTGAAGCAGATGAGTCTGATGCTTCATTCTTGCACCTTACCCCAGTGATGGCAGTGGTGACCAATATTGACGCGGATCACATGGACACCTATGAGCATAGTTTCGACAAACTCAAAACTGCATTTGTGGACTTCGTTCAGCAATTGCCGTTTTGGGGCATGGCTGTGGTGTGTGTGGATGATGCCAATATCCGCGAAATTTTGCCACGTATCACCAAGCCAGTGATGACTTATGGCTTTAGCGATGCAGCGCGTGTGAGAGCGATTAATGTGGTCGCAGACAACGGCCAAATGCGCTTCACCGTGCAGCGTATTAATGGCGTGACAACTGAATTTGATGTGACCTTGAATTTGCCAGGCAAGCATTATGTGCTTAACGCATTGGCAGCAATTGCGATTGCTAGCGAGCTGAATGTACCTGATGCGGCAATGATTAAAGCGCTTAAAGAATTTAAAGGGGTGGGTCGTCGATTTGAGCGTTATGGTGAAGTGATGGTGCCAGCAGGTGGCACATTCACCTTGATTGATGATTACGGACATCACCCAGTAGAAATGCAGGCGGTGATTGCAGCAGCTCGCGGAGCATTCCCTAACCGACGTTTGGTGTTGGCTTTCCAGCCACATCGTTTTACTAGAACACGTGATTGTTTTGAAGACTTTGTAAAAGTACTTTCAAGCGCAGATGCCGTATTGCTTACAGAAGTTTATTCAGCTGGTGAAGCGCCAATCGTGGCGGCAGATGGTCGCTCGTTGGTTCGCGCCGTGCGTGTGGCTGGCAAGGTGGAGCCGCTCTTTGTAGAAACAACCGCTGAATTGCCGCAAGCAATTGTGAATACAGTGCAAGACGGTGATGTGGTAATTGTGATGGGTGCAGGTTCTATCGGTCAGGTCGCAAGTTTAACAAGGGATTTATGCAAGTGATGGCACAAGCCCAAGCACAAGGCAGTTTGTTGTTGAACGAGTCCATGACTCGCTACAACAGCTGGCGCGTGGGCGGCAAAGCGGATCGTTTGTATATTCCAGCCAGCTTGGATGATTTAAGTGCTTTCTTGCAAAGTTTGGGTGCCAATGAGCAATTGCACTTTGTGGGCTTGGGTTCGAATTTGCTAGTAAGAGATGCTGGTGTACGTGGCACGGTTGTGGTGCTTCACAACGCGCTCAGCACTTTGCAAATGGAAGGCAATTTGGTTTATGCCGATGCCGGTGTGACGTGTGCGAAGTTGGCGCGCTTTACCGCAAAACAAGCCAAGCAAGGTGGTGAGTTTTGGGCTGGTATTCCTGGCACGGTGGGTGGCGCTTTGGCGATGAATGCCGGGTGTCATGGTGGAGAAACTTGGGACAGCGTAAAGCGCGTGTTGACGATTGATGCAAAAGGCATAGTGCATGAACGGGATGCGGCTCAGTTTGTAGCGACCTATCGCCATGTAGCCATGCCAGTGGCTAACGAATGGTTTGTCGGTGCTTGGTTTGAATTGCCAGGGGGCGATGCTGAAGAGTCTGAGCAAAAGATTAAAGCTTTGCTCGCAAAAAGATTGGCAACACAGCCGCTTAATTTGCCAAACGCGGGCTCAACCTTTCGTAATCCAGAAGGTGATTATGCGGCGCGCTTGATTGAGGCTTGTGGCTTAAAAGGGCACAAAATTGGCGGCGCACAGGTTTCGGAAAAGCATGCCAATTTTATTGTGAATTTGGGCGATGCAAGCGCTGAAGATATTGAGCAATTAATTGCGCTGATGCGCGAGACAGTAAAAGAGAAATTTGGAATTAGCTTGCATCAAGAGGTGCATGTGTTGGGCGAAAGAGTGAGTGGAAAAGCATGAGTAACACATTTGGAAAAGTAGCGGTTCTATTGGGTGGAAAATCAGGCGAGCGTGAAGTTTCGCTCAAGAGCGGCTCGGCTGTTTTAGCCGCTTTGCAAGGGCAAGGCATTGATGCGGAAGCCTTTGACCCAGCGACACGTCCTTTGCATGATTTAGAACAATATGACGCTGCTTTCATTTCGCTGCATGGTCGCTTTGGTGAAGATGGCACCATGCAAGGTGCTTTGGAATTGTTCGGAATTCCATATACAGGCTCTGGCGTAATGGCATCAGCCATAGGCATGGACAAATGGCGTACCAAATTGATTTGGCATGCGGCAGGGGTGACAACGCCAGCATTTGAAGTAGTGAGTGCAGATGCTGATTTTGCAGGCATTGAGCAAAAACTAGGTTTGCCATTGTTTGTAAAACCAGCCAACGAAGGCTCAAGCATTGGTATTAGCAAAGTTAAAACAGCAGGCAGTTTGAAAGCGGCTTATGAATTAGCTGCTAAATCAGACCCGCTAGTCATTGCAGAGCAGTTTGTCGGTGGTGGTGAATATACCGTGGGTATTTTGGGTGACCAAGTATTGCCGATTGTACGCATTGTGCCAGCCAATGAATTTTACGATTTTGAAGCAAAGTATTTGCGTGATGACACGCAGTATTTATGCCCATGCGGTTTACCGAAAGAGCAAGAAGCCAAGATACAAGCAGAGGCCTTGCAGGCATTTAAGGCAATCGGTGGCACGGGCTGGGGTCGTGTAGATTTTTTGATGGATGAAGCCGGTAAACATTACTTTTTAGAAGTGAACACTAGTCCTGGTATGACAGACCACAGCTTGGTACCGATGGCAGCAAAAGCAGCAGGTATTCCATTTGCAGATTTAGTAAAACGAATTTTGACTTTGGCGATTAAACAGCACGGAGCTAAAACACGTGTGGGATAAGCCCAACATTTTGAATTGGATTGCAAACGTTTTGTTTGCATTTGCATTCGTATTGTTTATGTATGGTGCCCTTTTTATCGTGGTGCACTTGCCTATTTTCCCACTCAATGAAGTGCGAGTAGAAGGCGAACTAAAACATGTGACGCGTGAGCAAGTGAAATTGATTTCTAGCCGTTATTTGCAAGGTAATTTCTTTACGGTGAATTTGGTAAAAACACGTGAGGCTTTTGAGAAGTTGCCTTGGGCAAGGACAGTAAGCGTGAGAAGGCGTTGGCCTAATCGTTTAGAAGTGGTGATTGAAGAGCATCAAGCTTTGGCGCGTTGGGGAAATATTGCATTGGTAAACACGCACGGTGAGTTGTTTCATGCTGCTTCGGATGCTGACTTGCCTGTGTTTTATGGACCAGGCGATGGCGTAAAAGAGGTGGCGGAGCATTATGCTGAGTTTGGCGAGTTAATTTTGCCAATGAAAATGAAATTAACGGAAGTGACTTTGACGCCAAGACGTTCTTGGCAGGTAACGACCAATACCGGCATGGTGATTTCACTTGGTCGCGAAAAGATGGACATGCGCCTTGCTCGCTTTATGCAGGTTTATAGCAAAACCTACGCAGGATTAAAAGGTGATTTGAAATATGTGGATTTACGTTACCCAAGTGGATTTGCAGTAAGAAGTCCAATGGCATTAGCAGCATTTAAGCCCGCGGCAGTTGCGGTGGAGCCGAAAGAGCAAAACCAAAATCACGGTAAAAATGAGCCTAAAAAAGAGACTGGTAAAAAAGCATCATCTAAAAAAGACCAAGGCAAGAAAGATATTAAGAAGCCTGATGTAAAGAAAATAGAAGTGAAAAAGACTAAGGCCTAGTTTAAGCAAGATTAATCATTAACCAGCATGAATAGAACTGAATTAAGAAAAGTGGAGAAATACGATGAGTAGAGCTAAAGAAGAGAAAAACCTCATTATTGGCTTAGATATTGGGACATCAAAAGTGGTCGCAATCGTTGCGGAACTGATGGCTGATGGAAGTATGAATGTGATTGGCCTTGGGCAACACGTTTCACGCGGCCTGAAAAAAGGTGTAGTGATCAACATCGACTCCACTGTGAATGCTATTCAGCGTGCGATTGAAGAGGCTGAGTTGATGGCAGATTGCACGATTAAGAATGTGTTTACAGGCATTGCCGGTAGCCATGTGCAAAGTATTAATGCACGCGGCATGGTGAAGATTAAAGATGCTGAAGTGACACAGGCTGACGTGGCAAGGGTGATTGAAACTGCGCAAGCGATAGCTTTGCCTTCAGATCAGCAAATTCTTCATATTCTCACGCAAGAATACATCATTGATGGCCAAGAAGATGTGCGAGAGCCACTTGGCATGAGCGGCATGAAGTTAGAAGTAAAAGTCCATATCGTGACTGGCGCTGTGGCTGCTGCACAAAACATCGTGAAGAGTATCAAGCGTTGCGGTTTAGAAGTGACGGATTTAATTCTTCAACCACTAGCTTCTAGTGAAGCAGTGCTGACAGAAGATGAGAAAGAATTAGGCGTTTGTTTGGTTGATATCGGCGGTGGTACAACAGATATTGCTGTGTTTAAGCAAGGTGCGATTCGTCATACAGCAGTGATCCCTATTGCTGGGGACCAAATCACCAATGACGTTGCGGTGGCATTAAGAACGCCAACGCAATCAGCTGAAGATATCAAGATTAAACATGGATGCGCTCTCCGCCAATTGGCAGACCCACGTGAAGTGGTTGAGGTGCAAGGCACGGATGGGCGTGAAGGCCGCCAGCTTTCAGTACAAACCTTGGCAGAGGTCATTGAGCCCCGCGTAGTTGAGTTGTATGAGTTTGTATTGGCTGAGTTACGCCGCAGCGGCCTGGAAGAAATGATTGCTTCAGGCATCGTCATTACTGGCGGTTCAGCAATGATGAAAGGCATGGTCGAGTTGGGTGAGGAGATTTTCCACATGCCAGTTCGCCTAGGTTTGCCAAGATATGTAGGTGGTTTGTCCGAAGTGGTCAGCAATCCACGCTATGCAACTGGTGTTGGCTTGTTGTTGATTGGTAAGCGTCAAGTCGCTCAGCAGATTCAAGTGAGCTTGGACGCAAATTCATTCGGTCGGATTCTCGAGCGAATGAAGAGTTGGTTCCAAGGTAATTTTTAGTAGTCAGTAGTAGTAAAAGTAATAAAGGCAGAAGTAATTTAGTTTAGGCAGATATCAAGGAGAAATACAATGTTTGAAATTATGGATAACGAAAATCAAGAAGCCGTCATTAAGGTGATTGGTGTTGGTGGTTGCGGCGGTAACGCTGTCGAACACATGATTGCGAAAAATGTTGGGGGCGTAGAATTTATTTGCGCTAACACCGACATGCAGGCGCTGAAAAAGAGCCAAGCGAAGACCGTGCTGCAAATTGGTATGGATATCACTAAAGGCTTAGGTGCTGGGGCTAAACCAGAAATTGGTCGCGAAGCTGCTTTAGAAGACCGTGACCGTATCGCTGAAGTAATTGATGGTGCTGATATGTTATTCATCACAGCAGGTATGGGTGGTGGCACAGGCACTGGTGCAGCGCCTATTGTTGCTGAAGTTGCCAAAGAAATGGGTATTTTGACCGTTGCTGTGGTCACTAAACCTTTCGCTTTTGAAGGTAAGCGCGGCAAAGTGGCAACGGATGGTTTGGAAGAACTTTCCAAGCACGTCGACTCTCTTATCATTATTCCTAATGACAAATTAATGGAAGTGTTGGGCGACGATGTGACATTTACCGATGCATTTAAAGCTGCGAACGATGTGCTTCATAACGCAGTTTCAGGGATTGCCGAAATCATTAATTGCCCAGGTTTGGTGAACGTCGACTTTGCTGACGTGCGCACAGTGATGTCTGAAATGGGCATGGCAATGATGGGTTCTGCTGTAGCAACAGGTCCGGATCGTGCAGTATTGGCTGCTGAGCAAGCAGTGGCAAGTCCATTGCTTGAGAACGTTAACTTGGCGAATGCGCGCGGTGTTTTAGTGAACATTACTGCAAGTCACTCGTTCAAAATGAAAGAGTATTACGATGTGATGAATACAATTCGTTCATTCACTGCGGATGAAGCAACAGTGATCGTGGGTAATGTGTTTGATGAGAGCATGGGTGATGGCTTGCGTGTAACAATGGTTGCAACAGGCTTGAATGGTGTTGGCGCTCAACAAAAACCAAAACTAGTCATGGCGACTCCAGTAGTGCGTGATGGTACAACTAACCAACCAATCTACACTGGCGCTGGCAATGTTGGCTACATGGACGATGACGAGCCTGCTGTGTTTACACAAAATAGCGGTCGTCGTGCCCAAGTGGATGCGATGAAGAAAGATGGCATTGAAGAATATGACATCCCAGCATTTTTACGTAAACAAGCAGATTAATTTAGTTGATTAATCTAACAGTTTAATCGCTGGCCCAGCTTTAGGAATTGCGCTCGTTAATGAGTGAGCGCGGCAATTATGCTATGCTTTTAGTAGGACAGTTAGTCTTTATTGAGTTGGTTTGTTGTTAATAAACCATAAAAACGATTTTTTAGGTTTGATTAAGGTGAAATTAGAAAATTAAATATGCTGAAACAGCGCACCCTTAAAAAATCAATTAGTGCCACTGGTGTAGGCTTGCATACAGGCGATAAGGTCAAAATGACTTTACGTCCTGCAGCGCCTGATACTGGTATTGTTTTTCGCCGTGTCGATCTGCCCGACTCAGCGGAAATCAAAGTGCAACCTCAATATGTATGCGATACCCGGATGTGTTCAGCCTTGGAACACGAAGGAGTGCGCGTTGCCACTGTCGAGCATTTAATGTCCGCGCTAGCTGGGCTAGGGATTGATAATATTTACGTTGAGTTATCCGCCGGTGAAGTGCCCATTATGGATGGTAGCTCAGGTCCATTCGTCTTTTTACTTCAGCAAGCGGGAATTATTGAACAAGCCGCAGCCAAGAAATTTATTCGCATCAAAAAAACTATTGAAGTTCGCGATGGGGATAAGTGGGTGCGCTTTGATCCATATTTTGGGTTTAAAGTTGATTTCACCATTGATTTTGCTCATCCTGTTTTTGAACACACAGGCAACAATGTAAAAATTGATTTTGCCGACAACTCCTATATTAAAGAAGTGAGTCGTGCACGTACTTTCGGGTTTATGCATGAAGTGGAAGCCTTGCGTTCTATGGGTTTGGCGCGTGGTGGTAGTTTAGATAACGCGATTGTTTTGGATGAGTATCGCATTTTGAATCACGATGGTTTGCGTTATGAGGACGAATTCGTCAAACACAAAACTTTAGACGCAATTGGCGATTTGTACGTGCTTGGTCACCCACTGTTGTGCGCTTTCACAGCGCATAAATCTGGTCATGCGCTCAATAATCAATTGTTACGTACATTGTTGGCTAATGCTGATGCTTGGGAATATGCAACTTTCGAAAAAGCGGAAGAAGCACCAAGTGGATTTCAGGCCCCAATGATGGCGACACCCACTTTGCAGTACATTTAAGAGGGTCTCTTTTATGGCGCGCATTCTACTTTTATTACTGATTATTGTTTTTGTGATTTGTTATGGCGCTTACTTGATCAAAGGCGATAAACGCTACCTTAGACTTTTGGGTCAGATCATCAAATACGCACTTATCGCGGTTGGTTTGTTTTTTATCGTTAAGTTCATCTAAAGCATTTCAGCTCTATCTTTCTTAGTTGGTATTTTTAGGTCATTGTTTAAATATACATGAAACACTGGACCCTCATATTAAGTTTAGTTCTATTTGGCGCTAGCCCAGCCTGGGGTCTGAGTGCGGATCAAACATTCGCTCACGCTCAAAACGCCTACCAATCTAAAAATGTCAAAGTACTTGCAGAAGATGCAAGTCAGTTACATGCCCAAAACTATATCCTGGCACCCTATGCTGACTACTGGCTAATGTTAATTACATTGAGCACCAGTGATAAAGCAGTAGTGCGTGAGTTTTTATCTCAATATGCTGATTATCCCTTTGCTGATCGTGTGCGAGGCGAGTGGCTTAAGAGTTTAGGAAAGCGACAAGATTGGGATACTTTCTTCGACGAGCTGGCTAGTTTTAAGCGTGAGGATTTAGCAGTGACTTGTTACGTACTGGAAGGGCGTGCAAAAAAGGGCGATGTCATTGCGCTGACAGAGGGAAAAGCCTTATGGATGAGCACTGTAGAACAGCCAGCGAATTGCGAAAACTTATATGATTTAATGCAAACATCCAAGGTGCTGACACAGGATGATATTTGGGCGCGCTTCAGATTGGCGATGCAAGAAGGTAAAGTCGCTTTAGCAAAAACGATTATTCAGCGCGAAACAAGTATTTCGAAGGCTGAGTTAAAACTCATTGATACGGTGTACCAAAATCCACAAGCCGCATTAGAAAAGAAAATTATTCCCTTTAAAAACCACTTGGGACGGGCGCTTAATTTGTATGCCATTGATAAGATGGCACGCAAAAAGCTTGATGACGGTCTTAATACATGGGCTAAACTCATGTCCCAGTTTGAAGCGGATGAACAAGTTTATATGTGGGGGCGTTTAGCAATGCAAGCCGCGCGCCGTCATGATGAACAAGCTTTAAGTCTCTATGCAAAGTTGAAAAATAGTGAGCTAGATCAAGATGAAATTGCTTGGAAGGTTCGTGCCGCTTTGTTGGAAAGGAACTGGGTCTTGGTCTTGGCGACCATTGATGATATGCAAGCGACTCAACAAGAAGAACAGCCGTGGCGTTATTGGAAAGCGCGTGCTTATAAAGCGCAAAATGCAATTCCAAAAGCCAATTCAATCTTTTTGCCGCTCTCTCGTGAACATACGTTTTACGGTTTGCTTGCAAAAGATGAGCTTGGTGATGTAATGGCTGGGGCACCAATTAACTATGTGCCGTCGGATGCGGAAGTGCAGGCTGTAAAAAACCAACCCGCCATGCAAAGGGCTTTAGAGTTGCAACGCCTAGATATGCGTTGGGAAAGTCGAGCGGAATGGGCTTGGGCGACTAAAGATTATGACGATAAGCAAATGTTAGCCGCGGCTGAGTTGGCCATACGTCAATCTTGGTATGATCTGGCTATTAGCACTGCTGAAAAAACCAAGTTTGTACATAATTTTGTTTTGCGTTACCCCGCGCCATATCGTGAAACAGTGCAGGCTTTCTCTAAAGCTAATGGCTTGGATGAGGCTTGGGTGTATGGTTTAACGCGCCAAGAAAGCCGTTTTGTGAGTTATGCAAAATCTGGCGTTGGTGCGTCTGGCTTGATGCAGGTGATGCCAGCAACCGCGGCATGGATAGCGAAAAAAACAGGGTTTAGCGAGTATCGGCAGAACATGATTCACCAAACAGAAACCAATGTGAAGTTGGGCACTTATTATTTTCGTTACACCTTGGATTTGATGAGTGGACAAGCCGCGATGGCTACAGCAGCCTATAATGCTGGGCCTGGCAATGCGCGGCATTGGGCGCCCAAAAAGCCAATGGAGGGCGCGATTTATGCGGAAACTATTCCTATTTTAGAAACGCGTCAGTATGTACAAAAAGTAATGGCTAACACCTGTTTCTATTCCAATAGTTTAGGAACCAAATCGGTGAGTCTGAAACAAAGACTAGGCTTGATTATTGGCGATGGAAATGCAAACGCCGGTGATGACAGCGATAATTAACAAACAATTCAAAATGAAAGTAGTAAAAGCATGAAGCAAGTATGTGTGTTGGGCGGATCAGGGTTTGTTGGTAGCGCGATTGTTCGCCAGCTAAGCTTGGCGGGCTATGGAGTTAAAGTGCTCACTCGTCGACGCGAGGCCAGCAAACACCTCATTTTGTTATCTAACGTCGATGTGATTGAGTGCGACGTCATGGATGATGCAGCACTTTCTAAAGTGCTTAAAGGCGTGGATGCCGTGATTAATCTGATAGGCATATTGCACAATAGCAAAAAAGCTAGCTTCAATGCTATGCATGCAGAACTACCAGCACGTTTAGCCAAGTTATGCGTCAAATTAGGCATTAAAAGATTAGTTCATATGAGTGCCCTGCAAGCCTCTCAGCAAGCGCCAAGTGCTTATTTGAAATCAAAAGCCGAAGGCGAAAGCGCTGTGCTACGCGCAAATAAAAATCTCGATGTCACTGTATTTAGACCATCAATTATTTTTGGTCGTGGGGATGGATTTATTAATCTGTTTGCTACCCTTGTGAAGCTCCTGCCAGTGATTCTGCTTGCAAAACCAAATGCTAAATTCCAGCCGATCTATGTTGAAGACGTTGCGCAGGCTTTTGTGGCGTCCTTAGACAATGTCGACACTTATGGAAAGGCCTATGATTTAGGCGGCCCTAAAGTCTACACGTTGCGCCAATTGGTGGCTTATGTTGCGGATACCTTGGGTAAGAAGCGCACGATTATTGGTCTTAATAACACGCTTTCTTATCTACAAGCTTTTGCAATGGAGTTTTTGCCTGTGAAGCTAATGACAAGAGATAACGTACGCTCTATGGAAGTCGATAGTGTTTGTGTTACAAGCTTTCCTGCGTTCTTAGATTTTCAACCTGTGGCGCTTGAAACAATCGTGCCAGACTATTTAAGTGAAGATAATCCACGTAATGCGTATAACCGATTCCGGGCTGGGGCTGGCAGATAAGATGCAAGTCTTTTGCGTGGGCGGCGCAGTGCGTGACGAGTTACTTGGGCTCGTCGTCAAAGACCGCGATTTTGTGGTGGTCGGTAGCACCCCTGCCGAAATGGAGGGCTTAGGTTATAAAGCCGTCGGTAAAGATTTCCCGGTATTTTTGCATCCCCAAACCCATGAAGAATACGCACTAGCCAGAACCGAGCGTAAGACGGCTAAAGGCTATAAAGGATTTCAAGTCCATGCTGACCCAGATGTCACGCTTGAGCAAGATTTGGCGCGGCGCGATTTAACCATCAATGCTATTGCTAAAGATGATGCAGGGAAATTGATAGACCCGTATCACGGCTTAGATGATTTGAAACATAAAATGCTTAGGCATGTCAGCCCGGCTTTTAGTGAAGACCCTGTGCGTATATTAAGAGCGGCGCGTTTTGCGGCTAGATTTACTGATTTTTCAGTGGCGCCTGAAACCTTGGTGCTAATGCGTGACATGGTTGAAAATGGTGAGATAGATGCGCTAGTGCCAGAAAGAGTTTGGCAGGAACTTGCAAAAGGTTTGATGGAGTCTCAGCCAAGCCGTATGTTTGAAGTCTTGCGTGCTTGTGGGGCGTTACAAAAAATCATGCCCGAGCTAGATAGGCTTTGGGGTGTGCCTCAGCCTGAAATGTACCATCCTGAGATTGATACAGGCGTGCACATCATGATGGTGATTGATTACGCCGCAAAATCTAACTACTCATTACCGATACGCTTTGCAGCGCTTACACATGATTTAGGTAAGGGAACGACGCCGAAAGATATGTGGCCTAGGCACACAGGACATGAGGTTCGCAGCGTCAGTCTTTTGCAAGACGTGAGCAAGAGATTGCGTGTGCCAAATGAATGTAAAGAACTCGCGCAAATTGTTGCGAAGTTTCATGGCAAAGTGCATCAGGTTTCTCAAATGCGTGCAGATACTGCATTGCAATTCTTGATTGATACCGATGCGATTCGTCAGCCTCAACGTTTTAAAGATTTTTTATCAGCTTGCGAATGTGATTCGCGCGGAAGAACCGGGTTTGAAACGGCAGAGTGTCCAGAGGCGAAGGTGCTAATTCGCTTGCTAGACGCCGTGTTGGCGGTAGATGCTGGCGCAGTTGCAAAACTACATACTGCGCCAGAGGCGATTAAACAGGCAGTGTTTGAAGCTCGTTTAGCCGCGGTCAAACAAGTTTTTTAGGGGATTACTCCACGCCGTTTAAGTAGTTCAATTGTTGTTGAACAAACTCCATAGGCTTACGTTTATAGCCGCTCTTGGCAAATTGATGCCAGCGACCAATCACAAAACATAACATCAAATTAGCTTGAGACTCAGGGTCCATTGTTCGATCGCTTTGTGTTTGCGCGATGCGGAATGACTGTTTAATAGTTGACTCCAATCGGTCAAACATTTGGTTGATGCGCAGTTGCAGTCTATTGTCTTCGTTCACGAGGGCATCGCCTGTCAAAACACGTGTCATGCCAGGATTCTTTTCCGCAAATAACAACATGATTGTTACGATACGACGGACCTGAGTCATGCCATCAGTTTCTTCTGTGGTGATTTTATTGATAAGACCAAATAGACTTTGTTCGATGAAAGAAATTAGGCCTTCGAACATTTGGGCTTTACTTGCAAAGTGACGATAAAGCGCCGCTTCGCTTACATCTAGTTTTGCAGCAAGTGATGCTGTGGTGATTTTTTCTTGTGTTGGGGTTTCCAACATCTTAGCTAGTGTTTCTAGAATCTGTTGTTTACGTTCGCCTGGTTTTGTTGCCATGATCATCTCCAAGAGTTCTTAAAATGATTGATATGTTGATTAGTATAACCTTGGTAGAGATTATATTCTAGAATGAGTAAGCGCTAACACGTTATTGACTCTTAAATCCACAAAAGTTGGTTTTTTGAGTTTTTTCGAAACCCAAATTGTCTTCATGCCCAGCCTTTTTGCGGTCATTAAAGCGGGTAAATTATCCTCTAGCATCACGCAATCTTTGGCCTCAGCTTTGATGGTGCGGAGTAGTTGTTTGAAACCGCGGATGGAAGGCTTCGGATGAAATTTTGTAGATTCCACACTAAACACTAAGCTGAATAAATCGGTAATGCCGAGAGTGTCTAAAACTCGAATGGCATAATTCATGGGTGCATTTGTGAAAATAACTTTTCGACCTTTGAGACTGTTGATGCAATGCCTAAGTTGTTTGATTTCGGTGACCATGTTTTCTAAGTCCATATGGTCGTGCGTTTTGCAAAGAAAATGATAAGGGTCAGTGCCATGATGGCGCATCAAACCTTTGAGGGTTGCGCCGTAAATGCGCCAGTAATGTTTGCGCAATTCAAAAGCATGGTGTTCGTCTAAGTCTAGGGTGTCCATGATGTATTGCGTCATGGCTTTGTTCATGATGGGAAAGATGTGTGACGAAGCGTCGTGCAGGGTGTCGTCGAGGTCAAACACCCATACACGTTGGCTATCTTGCATTATTTGGCTTTGATGAGCGTGCCTACACCGTCATCCGTCAATACTTCTAACAGCAATGCATGCTCTACGCGGCCATCAATAATATGCACAGATTTAACACCACTTCTTGCGGCATCAAGCGCTGAGCTAATTTTTGGCAACATGCCACCTGATAAAGTGCCATCTTCTACTAAATCGTCAATCTGCTTAGGTGTTAGGCCTGTTAAAAGCGTGCCATTTTTATCTAATACACCTGGTGTATTAGTGAGTAAGATAAGTTTTTCCGCGCCTAAGATTTCGGCGAGCTTACCTGCTACAACATCGGCGTTGATGTTGTAAGTTTCGCCGTCTGGGCCCACGCCAATTGGCGCGATGACAGGGATAAAGTCACCACTATCTAAAAAGTTGATAATGCTAGGGTCGATTTTGGTGATGTCTCCCACTTGGCCAACATCAATCATTTCTTCTGGATTGTCGAGGTTGGCCATGAGCAATTTTTCAGCGTGAATGAAATTGCCATCTTGGCCTGTTAAGCCAACCGCTTTGCCGCCTTTGCGGTTAATCAAGTTCACAATTTCCTTGTTCACTTGACCGCCGAGTACCATCTCAACGATATCCATGGTTTCTTCATCCGTCACACGCATGCCTTGGATAAACTCGCCTTTTTTGCCTAGCTTGTCTAGCATTTCGTTGATTTGTGGGCCGCCGCCGTGAACAACCACAGGGTTCATGCCAACAAGTTTTAGCAACACAACATCGCTCGCAAATGATTCCTTCAGTTGAGGCTCTGTCATTGCATTGCCACCGTATTTAATCACGATGGTTTTATCAAAGAAGCGCTTAATGTAAGGCAATGCCTCGGCTAGGGTCTGCGCTTTTTGTGTAGAGGTGCTATCGTTGCTCATATTATCTATCTCAAATCATGTAATTTGATATTATTTTACCTTGAAACAAACCTGATGCGGCGTTGCATTTTTGTTAAATGCTCAGAGCTTTTTTACAAATACTTTTGAACGTCTTTGCAAGTTGTAGATTTTCTGTTTTTCGGCAGGCAAATCAGTCACTGTTTTTTCGATAAAACCGCGCTCTAAGAACCAATGTTCGGTTCTGGTGGTGAGGCAGAAAATAGTTTTAAATCCCAGCTCTTTTGCTTGCTCTTCACAATAATGGAAAAGCCTATCGCCTCTACCGCCACCACGATAGGCTGGGTGTATGGCTAGGCAAGCAAATTCAGCCGTTTTTTCTTGTAAAAATGGATAAAGCGCAGCACACCCAATGACGCGCCCATCGTGCTCCATCACGTAAAATTGCTCAATTTCCATTTCTAGCCGCTCTCTACCTCGCCGCACCAGGATACCTTCCGCTTCTAGTGGCTCGATGAGTTGCAATAGTGCGCCGACATCGTCAATTTCTGCCTGCCTCATAGATTCAAGTGGCATCTCTGTCACCATGGTACCAATGCCGTCGTGGGTGAATAGCTCTTGAAGAATAGCCCCATCGGTATGTCTACAAATCAGGTGTGTTCTAGCTACTCCATGATCGCAAGCTTTGATGGCGGCAGGCAAGTAATAAGCCTCATCTTCGGTGATATTAGGAGTCTCATGTAAATTTTTACTATTTTCAAAATGATTATTTTTTACATGTTGCAAAAGATTTTTAGCCTTTTGCGAGGTCATTTCGCGGAGTAACTCACCTCTTGCGTTGTGTACGCCAGATGAATCCATTAAGAAGATTAGCTTGTCAGCATCAAGGGCAATTGCAGTGCTCACAGCAACATCTTCTAGTGAAAGATTGAACGCCTCGCCAGTGGGTGAATAGCCTAGCGGTGATAGTAATACCATCTCGCCATCATCTAATCTTTTTTGGATGCCAATTGCATCTACTTTGCGAACCTCGCCTGTGTGTTGCAAATCAACACCTTCAAGCACGCCAATTGGTTTTGCGGTCACAAAGTTTCCGCTCGCCACACGAATGTCGGAGCCTGCCATCGGCGAGTTGACCAACCCCATCGAAAGTAAAGACTCAATTTCCACCCGAATTGATCCATTAGCTTCTTTAACGACTTCCATTGTTTGGTCGTCGCTCACACGTAAGCCGCCAGCCAGCTTCGTTTCTAAGTTGGCACGTTTTAGCCGTGATTCAATTTGTGGGCGAGCGCCATGTACCAGCACTATTCTTACTTCAAGGCTGGCGAGTAAGTTTAGATCATGTGATAAAGAGACAAATTGGCCATCATCGACCACTTCGCCACCAAATGCGATAACAAAGGTTTTTCCACCAAACGCATGGATATAAGGGGCAACAGACCGAAACCAACTGACAAACTCTTGTGGCCTATTGAAGCTTTGGGCTGAAGGCGCTTGTGATGGCTCTTTGTTGAAAATTGCGTAATCCGCATTTTTTTCGGAGACTCTTGGCGTTTGGTTTAGCTCCGATTGCGCGTATAAAAATGCAGGCGTGCAATTTAATGCTGAGCATAGCTTACGCAGCATCACCTCTGTTACACCTTGTTCCCCACGCTCTATTCTGGATAGATTGCCGCTATCTGCACCAATCGCATTGGCGAGCGCTTGCAATGTAAGGTGCAGTGATTTTCTTTGATTTCTAATTGCGGAGCCGAGTGACATAAATCACCTGTTTAATTTGTTTATTAAACATTATTTTAATTAATTAATGTTATTAATGCAAATTAAATCATTAAATATTGCGTTAAACGCAGAAATCGCCCCAGATGGTTTGCATGGTCGCGATCGCGGCAAGGGGTGCTGTTTCAGTCCGAAGTATCCGTTTTCCTAGTCGCACAGGCGTAAAGCCTTGTGATGCGGCTAGTGCAATTTCATTTTCGGTCAGGCCCCCTTCTGCGCCAACAAGCAGGCAAACATTGCCTGTTGGTGTTGGAAGTTCTTTGAAACTTACTTCAGCAGTAGGGGCTAATGTGACCTTAGTTTCTGCCTCTGGTTTACTGGCTAGCCAATCAGATAGTGATATTGGCATCGCTACTTTTGGCACAAAAGCACGGCCAGATTGCTCGCAAGCTGAATTGACGACGTTTTGCCAATGTTCGCGTCGCTTCTCAGCGCGCTCACCAGAAAGCTTAACGACGCTGCGCTGACTGGCAATCGGTTGAATTTCTGTAACGCCCATCTCAACTGCTTTTTGAATGGTGAAGTCCATGCGGTCTCCGCTGGAAATTGCTTGCGCCAATATCACTTTAATTGGGGATTCGTTGACTACGACTTTAATACTGTTGATTTTTGCAATCACTTCACCCTTTTTGATAAAGCTGAGCTCTCCATGGTAATCGTTGCCATCACCATTAAATAAAATGACCAAGTCACCGATATCTAATCTCAGCGCGCGCGTGGCATGCATTGCTGCGTTATCTGATAATTTTACTTGTGCGCCAAGAGCGAGCTTGTCAGAGTTTTTTGGGTCGCAGTAAAAGCGTGGGTTAGCCATAATTTTAAAGTCTGGGTGGTAAAATATGGATATACATTCTAATGGAAGGACGTTACAAAATGGTAAGTTTGAATCCGCCAGTATGCGATTTTGATTGGAAAGCGCCAGACTTCAATTTGCCAGGGGTCGATGGCCACAATTGGGCGCTCGCTGATGTGGTGGGCGAAAAAGGTCTTTTGGTGATGTTTATTTGTAACCATTGTCCTTACGTCCAAGCAATACGCCAGCGCTTGGTAGCAGATATGGCGATACTTAAACGCTTGGGTGTAAATGCTGTGGCTATTTCATCCAATGATGTCGTGAATTATCCGCAAGACTCTTTTGAAAAAATGAAAGAAGTTGCAAGCGATTTTAATTTTGGCTTTCCCTATTTGCTTGATGAGACGCAAGAAATTGCGCATGCTTATGATGCATTTTGTACACCAGATTTTTTTGGATTTAATGCGAACCTCCAATTGCAATATCGCGGCCGATTTGATGACCAAGGGCGCGATTTAACGCCCAAGCCTAATGCCACAAAAGATTTGCTTGAGGCGATGAAGTTGGTTGCGTTAACAGGTGTTGGCCCTAAAGATCAAATCGCCAGTATTGGCTGTTCAATTAAATGGAAATAAAACATTATAAAATGGGCTTTTTGCAACCATTAAGAGATTATTGGTATTGCTCAAAATGCCTTATTAAGCAATAATTCAGCCCTAAGCTCCCGTAAAACTAATAAGTAAATATCGCGCTACATAAAAAGTCGTAGCCTTGATGTTCATGAATTTGAGGGAGAGGCTTGAAGAATTTCAGTGCCATGCTTAATTTGATGGGCGTTTATACTGTATAGCTCATTGAATTGGCTGGCACTTTTTACGCTTTATAGATTGATTGATTAGGGAGAAAGAAATGGCAACTCGTAAAGATTTAGCAAACGCTATCCGTGCTTTGTCTATGGATGCGGTGCAAAAAGCTAACTCTGGCCACCCAGGTGCACCTATGGGTATGGCTGAAATCGCTGAAGTATTATGGAACCACAATTTGCGTCATAACCCAACAAATCCAAATTGGGCTGACCGCGATCGTTTCGTATTATCTAACGGCCACGGCTCAATGTTGATTTATTCATTGTTGCATTTGACTGGCTACGATTTGCCTATGGATGAAATCAAGACATTCCGTCAATTGCATTCTAAATGTGCTGGTCACCCAGAATACAGCTATGCACCAGGCATTGAAACAACGACTGGTCCACTAGGCCAAGGTATCACCAACGCGGTTGGTTTCGCGATGGCTGAAAAATTATTGGCCAACCAATTCAACAAGCCAGGTCACGACATTGTTGACCACTACACATATTGCTTCTTAGGTGACGGCTGTATGATGGAAGGTGTATCTCACGAAGCTTGTGCTTTGGCTGGTACATGGGGTTTAGGTAAATTGGTTGCTTTCTGGGATGACAACGGTATTTCTATCGACGGTCATATCGAAGGTTGGTACACAGACGATACAGCTAAACGCTTTGAAGCATATGGCTGGCACGTTCAATCAGTAGACGGTCATGATTCTGACGCTATTGATGCTGCGCTTAAGAAAGCTAAAGCTGTGACAGACAAGCCATCATTGATTTGCTGTAAAACAGTGATCGGTATGGGCTCACCAAACAAATCTGGTAGCCATGATTGCCACGGTTCTGCACTAGGTGAAGAAGAAGTTGCTGCAACACGTGCAAATATCGGTTGGAACTACCCTCCATTTGAAATCCCAGCAGACGTATACGCTGGTTGGGATCAAAAAGCTAAAGGCGCTAAATTAGAAGCTAACTGGAATGCTAAGTTTGATGCTTACGCTAAAGCTTTCCCAGCTGAAGCGGCTGAATTCAAACGTCGTATGGCAGGTGATTTGCCAGCTAACTGGAAACAAGCATCTGATGCATTGATTGCTGCAACAAACGAAAAAGCAGAAACCATTGCAACACGTAAAGCTTCACAAAACGTAATCGCTGCTTTGGCACCAACATTGCCAGAATTCTTGGGCGGTTCAGCTGACTTGACTGGTTCTAACTTAACATCATGCGGTAGCTTCACACACGTTGATGGTAAAAAACCAGGTAACTACATCTCCTATGGTGTGCGTGAGTTCGGTATGTTTGCAATCATGAATGGTATGGCATTGCATGGTGGTTTCTTACCATTCGGTGGCACATTCCACATGTTCTCAGACTATGCTAAGAGCGCATTGCGTATGGCTGCGTTGATGAAACAACGCACTGTTGCCGTATTGACACATGACTCTATCGGTCAAGGTGAAGATGGTCCAACGCACCAACCAGTAGAAAATACATCTGGCCTACGTTACATTCCTAATATGGATGTATGGCGTCCAGCTGACTCTACAGAAACTGCTGTAGCTTGGGTTGCAGCGGCTGAGCGTCATAATGGTCCATCAAGCTTGGTATTAAGCCGTCAAAACGTGCCTGGTATCAAACACGACACAGCGCACTTCGACTTAATCCGTAAGGGTGGTTATGTGTTCTCTGATGTTGCTGGTAAAGCGGATGTCATCATCATTGCTAATGGTTCTGAACTTGATTTGGCAATTAAAGCGGCTGCTGAATTGAATGCTGCAGGTACTAAAGTACGTGTAGTTTCAATGCCATCAACAAACGTATTTGACCGTCAAGACAAAGCATACCGTGACAGCGTGTTAACTGCAGGCGTTAAGCGCGTGGCTGTTGAAGCTGCTCACTCAGACTTCTGGCGCAAGTATGTTGGCTTAGAAGGTGCTGTAGTTGGTATCGACACATTTGGTGAATCTGCACCTGGTGGCGTATTGATGAAGCACTTCGGTTTCACTGTTGAAAACGTAGTGAAAACTGTTAAGTCAGTACTGTAATTATTGAAGTAAGCTAGACCAAGGGAGCCTGCATTTTTTGGCTCCCTTTTTGTTTGTCAAACTAAGGTAACAATCATGACAGTTAAAGTAGGCATCAACGGATTTGGTCGCATTGGCCGTATGGCTCTGCGCGCAGCATTTCAGGATTTTGAGAATATTGAAGTGGTCGCCATTAACGGTACACAAGACCCTGATTATCTCGTTTACATGGCGAAATATGATTCAGTCCATGGCAACTTTAAAGGTAGCATTGAATACAAAGATGGCTATTTAGTTGTTAACGGTAAAAAAATTCTGCTGACCTCAGAAAGAAATCCAGAAAACTTAAATTGGGGCGCTATTGGCGTTGATGTGCTGTTAGATTGTACGGGTGTTTTCTTGACCCAAGAGAGTTGCCAAAAGCACATTGATGCTGGCGCTAAAAAAGTGGTGCAATCAGCACCGCCAAAAGATGATACGCCGATGTTTGTCTATGGCGTAAACCATCAAGAATATAAAGGTGAAGCCATTGTTTCAGCGGCTTCATGCACAACCAATGCTTTGGCGCCAATTGCTAAAGTGTTGAACGATACATTTGGTATTAAGCGCGGATTAATGACGACGGTTCATGCGGCAACCGCTTCACAGCAAACCGTTGATGGCCCTTCAAGCAAAGATTGGCGAGGCGGTCGTGGTATCTTGGAAAACATTATCCCTTCATCTACTGGCGCAGCAAAAGCGGTTGGAAAGGTGATTCCAGCGCTCAACAAAAAACTTACAGGCATGGCATTCCGTGTGCCGACATCTGACGTTTCTGTGGTTGATTTAACTTGTGAGCTGAATAAAGAAGCGAGTTATGAAGAGATTGTGGCTGCGATGAAGTCTGCTTCAGAGTCTGGTCCAATGAAGGGTGTGTTGGGTTTCACTAAAGACAAAGTGGTTTCGACAGACTTCCGTGGAGCGGCCTGTGCAGCAGTCTTTGATGCTGAAGCGGGCATTGCGCTGGACCCGACTTTTGTCAAAGTGGTTGCATGGTATGACAATGAATATGGATATACCTGCAATATGTTGCGCTTAGCAGAGCACATTGCTTAAGGAAGTGTTATGGCAATTATTAAAATGACTGATTTGGATTTGGCTGGTAAGCGCGTATTTATTCGCGCTGACTTAAATGTACCAGTCAAAGACGGTAAAGTAACTTCGGATGCGCGTATTTCAGCCTCAATGGCGACGATTGAATTTGCCCTCAATGCAGGCGCAAAAGTGATGGTGACGTCACACCTTGGTCGTCCAGAAGAGGGGGTTTACTCAGAAGAAAACTCACTTAAGCCTGTGGCTGAAGTCATTTCAGCTAAATTGGGCAGACCTGTTCGTTTGATTAAGGATTGGGTGGGTGGTAATTTTGAAGTTGTTGCTGGCGAATTAGTATTGCTTGAAAACTGTCGTTTTAATAAAGGCGAAAAAAAGAACCTAGACGAAACTGCACAGGCTTATGCCAAACTTTGTGATGTGTTTGTGATGGATGCTTTTGGTACAGCTCACCGTGCAGAAGCTTCTACTTATGGCGTGGCTAAGTTTGCACCTGTCGCATCAGCTGGTATTTTGCTTACTCAAGAATTAGATGCATTGAGTCAGGCACTATTAAATCCTGCGCGACCTATGGTGGCGATTGTTGGTGGGTCTAAAGTATCAACAAAGCTAACAGTGCTTGAAAGCTTGTCTGAAAAAGTAGATCAATTAGTGGTTGGTGGCGGTATTGCGAACACTTTCTTAAAAGCCTCAGGCCATGAAATTGGTCATTCATTATGCGAAGATGACTTACTGCCAACCGCCCGTTCTTTGATGGAAAAAATGGCTGCACGTGGTGCAGCTGTTCCGATTGCGGTTGACGTCGTTACAGGTAAAAATTTCGATGTAAATGAGCCTGCAGTGATTAAAGATGCGGATGCGATTGCGCCTGACGATATGATTTTTGATATTGGCCCAAAATCAGCACAAGAGCTTGTAGACATTATTATGCAAGCGGGCACTGTGGTTTGGAATGGCCCATTAGGTGTGTTTGAGTTTGACCAATTTGGTGAAGGGACTAAAGCGATTGCAATGGCAATTGCTAAGACGAAAGCTTTTACCCTAGCGGGTGGTGGCGACACCATTGCAGCAATTCAAAAGTATGATATTTATGATCAAGTGTCTTATATCTCGACTGCTGGCGGGGCGTTCTTAGAGTTTCTAGAGGGCAAGAAATTGCCTGCAGTAGAGATTTTGGAGCAGCGTAGTTAGATTTTAAAGGGTTGCAAGC
>JBJOIS010000009.1:0-76645 GCA_046047035.1 Pseudomonadota bacterium | reverse complement strand
TGCGGTGTGTGCAAAACTAGGTCGCTTGCCAACAACGGCAGAATACTTACAGGTCGTTGGTGACACCATCAGCGCCCATCACGCCCAAATCTATCAGTACCTCAACTTCAATTTGATGGATGAGTATCAACCTAAAAAAGTGATAGGCATTGCTCAAGTTTCTTAGCCAGTTTTTAGCAAGGTTCTTTAAGCTCGATAAAACCTTGAGCTTGAAGAATCTGTTACCTGCCATTGCATTTTTTGGCGGATTTTTGTGGGATGCGCTTACGATTGGTCGTCAAATCAATCCTTCTGATTTGTGGTTTCTTGCCGGTTATTTACTTGCCGCAGGTTTAATTCTCTATTGGATGGGGCATAAAAGTCATGCGCATGCTTCCATGTCTGAAATGGAACTGTTGAAGCACTCCATTCGACCTGAGTGGCAAAAAAATGCGCCAATTTTTATTTTGCAATTTTTATTTGGTAGCTTGTTTAGCTGCTTATTCATCATGTATTTCAAAAGCGCGAACCACTTCCTTGCGCTCTTTTGGTCCCTGGGCTTGGGCTTTTTGCTCGTTGCCAATGAGTATATTGACCATCACTATAATCGCTTTACCCTCACTTGGGCGCTTTTCGGCCTTTGTGCGATTTTAGTGTTTAACTTTTTACTGCCCTTTATCTTGGGCAGTATTCTCCCTATTTGGTTTTATTTGAGCACGCTTACTGGCGCGGTACTCACACATTATTTACGTAAAAAAACACCGGGATGCCCAGGTCGTGCTTGGCCTGTTTGGGTGCTCGCAGGTGTGTTGAGTTTGGCTTATATATCAGATTTTATTCCGCCAGTTCCATTGGTGAAGCGTGATATGCAAATTGGTCTTAATCTGGAAAAAAGTAATGGCGATATGGTGATTTCGGTAGAAAGGTCGCCTTGGTATAAGCCTTGGCGCTTGTTATCTAATGATTTGCATGTGCCTGCGGGAAGCCGTGTTTATTGCGTTTCAGCAGTGTTCGCACCTGGCGGTATCAACACTTCACTTTACCATCGCTGGGAACATTACGATGAAAAGCAGGGTTGGCAAGCAGCTTCGCGCATTGGCTTTGGCTTGTCGGGTGGTAGGCAGGGCGGTTTCCGTGGCTATACCTATAAACAGAATATTCAGTCAGGTGAATGGCGCGTCAAAGTTGAGACGGAAGATGGTCGCACGCTAACTGTGTATCACTTTAATCTTTATACCGAGCCAGCAACGGATACCAGTTTGGAAGCTCGAAGTATTTAGCTAATATGGCTGTCAATCTCAAAGCTTGCGCTATCGTCTACAGCAAGTTTTTCTGTTAAATAAGGCATCACTTCATTTAAGGTGTTTGGTAGCGTCCAAGGCGGATTCACAATAAACAAACCACTACCATACATGCCAAAACCCTCAATAGAAGGTTCTTGAACCGTCAAACTTACATTGAGCCAACTTTTCAAGCCAAGTTGTTTTAGCTTCTCAACCATTTGGTGAGGTTCTGGACGTTGAAGTAGCGGATACCACACAATATAAGTACCAGTAGCGAAGCGTTGTAGACTGTCTTTAATCATCTCAATTACGCGCTGATAATCTTGTTTTTCTTCATACGGTGGGTCGATTAATACTACTGCGCGGCGCGGTGGCGGCGGCAATATCGCTTTGATGCCTGCAAAGCCATTGCTCATGTCGATTTTGACAGTGCGTTGATGGCCTTTGAAGTTTTCACGCAAGATATCAAAGTCACTTGGGTGTAGCTCAAACAGGCGCATGCGGTCGTCAGCTCTTAATAAAGCTTGAGCACAGAGTGGTGAGCCTGGATACATGTTGAGTTTGGCTGTTTTAGGACTTGATGGTTGATTGAGGCTTTTAATGTAGCCAACATAATTTAAGATTGGCTGAGGTAAGTCACTTTCGTTCCAAAGTTTTGCAATCCCTGATTCATATTCTGCATTTTGAGTAGCGTAGCCTGCATCTAATGAATATTGACCAGCGCCTGCATGGGTGTCTATGTACCAAAAGGGTTTATCTTTTTGGGTGGCATGTGCGATAACTTGCATAAGCACAAAGTGTTTAAGTACATCGGCATGATTGCCTGCATGAAAAGCGTGGCGGTAACTAAGCATTGGATTTTGATTGGTGTATTAAATCTATTGAGAATGGCGACATTATAGCGTCATCATGCTTTCAGCTTTGCGAATAAAGCAAAACTGCTAAAAACGACTGCATTTTTGTTGTCTATAGGCTAGCATGATGGCTTAACGAATTTCAAAGGAGATACCATGCCTTATATCAGTATTAAACATGCTGGCGCATTGACCCGTGAACAAAAAAAAGAAATTGCCAAAGAAGTGACTGAGACCATGCAACGTGTGGCGAATAAGCCAGCAAGCTACACCTATATTACCTTTGATGAAGTAGCTTATGAGGATTGGGCGATTGGTGGCAAGCTACTTGATGAATAATTTTAGCTCTATTAACACTTACATGAGTAAGCCTTAATGAAGATACCTGAAAGACTAAAGCCGCTGGTTGAAGATGGCTTAGTCGATGATGTGATTCGCCAACTGATGAGCGGCAAAGAAGCCACTGTTTATGTGGTGCGTTGCGGTGATGATGTGCGCTGTGCCAAGGTTTACAAAGAGGCGAACCAACGTAGCTTTAGGCAAAGCGTGGACTATACAGAAGGCCGTAAAACTAAGAGTAGTCGTCAAGCACGTGCAATGGAAAAAGGCTCTAAGTACGGGCGCAAGCTACAAGAGCAAGCTTGGCAAAGTCATGAGGTCGATGCGCTCTATCGATTGGCTGCGGCTGGGGTTCGTGTGCCTAAACCACACAACTTTTATGAAGGTGTTTTGCTCATGGAGTTGGTGGTGGATGAAGATGGGAACGCTGCACCTAGGCTCAATGACATTGCTTTTACGCCAGAGGATGCCCGCAAGTATCATGAAATTTTGCTAGGTGAAGTGGTGCGTATGCTTTGTGCTGGAATCATTCATGGCGACTTGTCTGAGTTTAATATTTTGCTGGCGAGCGATGGACCTGTGATTATTGACTTGCCTCAGGCCGTTGACGCGGCAGGAAATAACCATGCTGAAGACATGCTTGAGCGCGATGTGAACAACCTAAGAGATTACTTCGGTCGTTTTGCGCCAGAGTTGCTCACCACGCAATATGCTAAAGAGATTTGGAGTTTGTTCTCACATGGCAATTTGACTGTTGAAACGCCATTAACAGGCTGTTTCCAAGAGAGTACAAAAGAGGTCGATTTGAAGACGGTAATGCGTGTGATTGATGATGTGCGAAAAGAAGAAGAGGCTAAGCGTTTGCGCTTGGCTGAGTTAGGAATTAAGTAATTAGTTTTAATCATGATCGAGCCATTTAACCCCAAACCCATATTAAAAAACTTACCTAATTTGCCGGGTGTTTATCGCATGAAAAACGCCAGCGATGAAGTGATTTATGTGGGTAAGGCAAAAGACTTAAAGAAGCGTGTTTCTTCATATTTCAACAAAAACATCCCTAGCGCCCGCACCCGTATGATGGTGGCGCAAATCGTGAATATCGAAACCACGGTGACGCATTCAGAAGCGGAAGCTTTGCTCCTTGAGAATAATCTTATCAAGAGCTTTATGCCGCGTTACAACGTGCTCTTTCGCGATGATAAGACCTATCCCTACATTACGCTAACGGGCGATGAGTATCCGCGCTTGGCTTTTCATCGAGGTACGCAGCGCAAAGGCAATCATTACTTCGGACCTTTTCCTAATGCAGTAGCCGTGCGCGAGAGTATTCAACTCTTACAAAAAGTGTTTATGTTGCGCACCTGTGAAAATACTGTTTTTTCGAATCGCACGCGACCTTGTTTGCAATATCAAATTGAACGCTGTACCGCGCCTTGCGTGGGCTTAATTTCTGAGGAAAATTATCGTCGTGACGTGAGTCATGCGACCATGTTTTTGCAAGGTAAAGAACAGCAAGTCATGGATGAGCTTGGTGAGAAGATGATGGCCGCGGCAGAAATTGAGCAATATGAGTTAGCGGCAGTTTATCGTGACCGCATGCAAAGCTTGCGGCAAGTTCAAGCCAAGCAGTTTGTAAGCGATTTTGCGGTGAACGATGCTGACGTGATTGCTTGTGTTGTTCATGAGGGGCAGCACTGTGTGAATTTGGTGATGATTCGTGGTGGGCGGCATTTAGGAGATAAAAGCTTTTTTCCAAAAAATGCCGATGGGGGTGAATTAGAAGACACCATGCGGGCGTTTTTAGAACAATATTATGTTTCTCAGAAAATGCCACCATTGATTATTATTGGTGTGCCGATTGAAACGGAAGCTTTGGAAGAAGTTTTTACTGGGCAAGCAGGGCGCAAAGTACGCATTAATACTAACCCTGTTGGTGATAAACGCGTGTGGATGAAAATGGCGGAAACCAATGCCGAATTAGCGCTTCAGCAACGTTCTGCGCAGCACTCCAATCAGCAGGCAAGGTTGTTAGCTTTGCGCGATGCTTTAGATTTGGGCGATAGTGTTGAGCGTATTGAGTGCTTTGATATTAGCCATACCATGGGTGAGGCGACCGTAGCTTCGTGCGTAGTGTTTGATAAGGGTGCGATGCAAAATTCAGAATATAGGCGTTACAACATTACGGGTATAACCCCAGGCGATGACTATGCTGCAATGCGTGATGCATTAACTCGTCGCTATAAAAAAGTAGCGGCAGGAGAGGGTAAACGCCCGGATTTGGTATTTATTGACGGCGGCAAGGGACAGTTGGGTGTTGCGGTCGAGGTTATGCAAGAAGTTGGATTAGCTGATATCCTCTTGGTTGGTATTGCCAAAGGTGAAGAGCGTAGACCAGGATTAGAGCAAATGTTCTTCCCTGACCGCGAAATGCCGGTTGGCTTGAAAAAGGACCATATTGGTTTGCATCTGCTCCAGCAGATTCGTGATGAAGCGCATCGCTTTGCGATTACAGGACATAGAGCAAGGCGCGGTAAAGCACGTATGCATTCATCATTAGAGGATATTGAAGGTATAGGTGCAAAGCGCCGTAAGGCTTTATTGGTGAGGTTTGGCGGCTTGGATGGCGTTAAAAATGCCAGCGTGGATGAGCTTTCGCAAGTCGAAGGGATCAGCCAAATGTTAGCGGAAAAAATATATCAGGAGCTGCATTAATGTTTTGGAATTTACCCAATAGCTTAACAATGGCGCGGATTATTCTTATTCCGGTGTTTGTCGGTATTTTTTATGCGCAGCCACACCATATTTCTCAGCATGCAGCAAACGTTCTTGCCACGGCTGTTTTTGGTTTGGCTGCAATTACCGACTGGCTTGATGGATACTACGCACGCAAGCTCAACTTAACCTCTGCCTTTGGTGCGTTTCTAGACCCTGTGGCTGATAAACTAATGGTGGCTGCTGCATTGATTGTGCTGGTTGAATTTAATCGCGTAGGCGCGCTTTTCGCTTTTATCATTATTGGTCGTGAAATTGCTATTAGTGCACTGCGTGAATGGATGGCCAGCATCGGTGAGCGTAGTAGTGTTGCTGTAGCGATGATAGGTAAAATTAAAACAGTCATGCAAATGGTCGCTATTCTTTTTCTGCTTTATTACGATCCAATTTTAGGAATCAGCACAAAAATTATTGGGCAAGTTTCAATCTACGTCGCTGTAATTTTGACATTGGTGTCAATGGTTTACTATTTGAAGGCCGCCTGGCCTCAAATGAACATTCACAAAAGCTAAATATAATCGTCATTTTGGGCTTGACGACAGTCTGAAAACCCTTATAATGCTGGCTTCTTTACGCGGGAATAGCTCAGTTGGTAGAGCGCAACCTTGCCAAGGTTGAGGTCGCGAGTTCGAGACTCGTTTCCCGCTCCAAACAATTAAAAAAGGGAAAGCTAAAACGCTTTCCCTTTTTTAACTTATAACTCTCAATCTAAATTGAGAGTTTATGGCGCGATAGCAAAGCGGTTATGCCGCGGCCTGCAAAGCCGTTTAGACCAGTTCGACTCTGGTTCGCGCCTCCAAATAAAAAAGGCCTAGCTAATAGCTGGGCCTTGTTTTGAAAGATGTAGATATTTTTGCTTAAAAGCGTATGTAAGGTTAAAATACGCCCCGCAAAAGGTTTGGCAGTAATACTTTTTGCTGGATTGATCCATCTGCCCGGGTGGTGAAATTGGTAGACACAAGAGACTTAAAATCTCTCGCTCGCAAGGGCGTGCCGGTTCGATTCCGGCCCCGGGCACCATTTCTTAGTTTATTGATGTTTTAATATCAGGAAGCTTAATAAAAAAATCCCCATTAAGTATAAATTTAATGGGGATTTTTTATTCCGTTTTAAAAGTGTTTACTGATTACTTGAGTAGCTTTAGCACCTTATCTGTTACATCAACTTTAGCGCCAATGTATCCACCGGTGTTGTACAGAATTAAGTCATAACCCTCACTTTGCCCTAGTGACGTTACCGCCGAGTTAACATTGTTTTGGAAGTTATTCAACTCTTCCTGTTTACGTAATAAAAAGTCTTCGTGTTGTCGATTTTTTTTGCGATCAAAATCTATTTTTAGATATTCAATTTCTTGGCGTTTTGCCAGCAAGTCTCTTTGAGATAAGTTTGCAGCGTCTTTTTCTAGCGTAGCTTCTTTATCTTGGATTTGCTTGCGGAATTTTTCGAGTTCGATATTTCGTGGCTTAAATTCAGCCATGAGCTTCTTTCCTACATCAAGAGATTGTTGGGATTGCATGATAAGTTTCATTTGCACGTAGCCCACTTTGCTACCAGCTTCGCTGAGATGGGCGAAGGAGATTAGATAAAGTGCAAATAAAATGTGACCCAAAGCTTTCAATCAAAACCTCTTCATTGATTCGGTAAATACACGTTATTATAAGCGCATTTGCTGCTTGCTTGTTAGTGCTCTAGCGTACAATAGCGCATAAATTCATGATTTATAAGGTTGGTTAGTGATTAAAAACGCGCTCAAAAAAATTATTCTATCAGTTTGTGTTGTCAGTCTTTTTTCTGCATGTGCATCCCAAGTCGCGCCAGTGAATGGTAAACGTTTACCAGACCAAAAAGATGGAAGTTCGCTCAGTCAATTGATGAAGTCTGATATTGATCGCCTAGCGGATATGGAGATGCGTGAGAACACGCAAAGCTTACGCGTGTTAATGACCAAACTTTACAAGCGCAATCCTGCCGAGCTTAAAAAAAGCACTTCTGGCACAGTAGATGAAATGGTCGGTTGGGTGTTTGAAGGGGGCAGCAAGTGGAATTTTGAAATGCTAGGTGGCGTCAAGGAAACGGATGCTATTTACCTGGCTTTTAAGCCTGATTATAAGGGTGATCGCGTGTTGGCTTTTGTGGTAGGTTTGCAAACGATGATGATTAAAGCCCGAGGAGGAAAAACGGAGTTTTTCCTAACAGATAGCGTTGATCCACAAAGCGTATACAACAGTGCGCGAAATGTCGAGATTGCTGCTTGGAAACTATCAAACACTCGCGATGAGTCTGGTAAATTATATTTTCAGACTAATGAAATGAATGGTAAAGAGCAGAATTTAAGTTTTGAGCGTGAAGTTGGTCGTATGGTCGGGCGGATTGATTTGTATGCGCTAACATTAGCTGAAAAATCTCAGCGCGGGTTAACTCGATTCACTCAAGGTGTAGCCTCAGCCTTATTCTTGCCTATATAGGCCTTCTGATTTGTGAGAAAATAATACGCTATCTTAGGTGTGATTTAATCATTAGCCCCCGTAGCTCAGTGGATAGAGCATCCCCCTCCTAAGGGGAGGGTCACACGTTCGATTCGTGTCGGGGGCACCAAATTTCTCATGATCTACACTGCGTTTTTGCTCTCCAATTCTTCCCAGCGTGCAATAATGTTTAATAGCGCTTTATCGAGTTCAGTCAGTTCGATTTGCAAAGCGGTTGCTTTATCCAGGTCCGTTTTGTAAATCTCAGGGTCTGCCAATTTCATATTAATTGCGGTAATTTCAGTTTCGATTTTTTCAATTTTTTCTGGTAGTTCTGCAAGCTCTAGTTGTTCTTTGTAGCTTAATTTTGCTTTAGCGGGCTTTGCGCTTTCCGTTGCTGGTTTTTGTTCAGGGGCTTTCGCCTTGGGTGTGTTGCTGATTGCGCTTGCTCGTTGCTCAGTGAAGCGTAACCAGTCATCGTAGCCACCACCAAACTCGGTGAGTTGTCCGTTACCTTCAAAGGCAATTACTTGTGTGACCGTGTTCTCTAAGAACGCGCGGTCATGGCTGACGAGAAATAGGGTGCCAGGAAAGTCTTGTAACAAGCTTTCCAATAATTCCAATGTGTCGATATCTAAATCGTTTGTGGGCTCATCAAGCACCAAGACATTGGAAGGGCGCGCAAATAAGCGAGCAAGTAACAAGCGATTGCGTTCGCCGCCAGAAAGTGATTTTACTGGTGAGCGTGAGCGTTGAGGAGGGAATAAAAAGTCTTCCAAATAGCTGATGACGTGTTTGCGCTCGTTGCCAATTTCTACGAAGTCCGAACCAGGGCTAATAGTGTCAGCGAGTGTCGCTTCTTCATCCAACTGTTCGCGCATTTGGTCGAAATAAGCCACGTTCATGTTTGTGCCGCGTTGAATTATGCCTGAATCCGCTTCTTCTTCGCCTAATATAAGTTTTAAGAGCGTGGTTTTGCCGATACCGTTAGGGCCGAGTAAGCCAATGCGGTCGCCACGCATAATGCGTGTGGTGAAGCCTTTAATCAGAGTGCGGTCGCCGTAGGCTTTGATGACGTTATCAAGCTCTGCGACTAGCTTTCCTGAGCGCTCGCCAGCGTCCAATGATAGTTTTACATTGCCTTGACGCTCACGTCTGGCAGCACGTTCTAAACGTAGTTTTTCTAATTGACGCACACGACCTTCATTGCGAGTGCGGCGGGCTTTAACGCCTTGCCGTATCCAAGCTTCTTCTTGTGCGAGTACTTTGTCGAATTTGGCCGCATGGGTAGCTTCAACTGCTAACAGCTCTTCTTTTTTGACAAGATAGTTCTCGTAATTGCCGATAAAATCCGTTAACTTGCCGCGATCTAACTCCACAATACGTGTTGCGAGTCGATTTAAGAATCGTCTGTCATGGGTGATGAACAAAACGCCGCCATTAAAATTCAGTAGTAGTTCTTCTAGCCATTGAATTGCTTCCAAGTCTAAATGGTTGGTCGGCTCATCTAATAGCAAGACCTCAGGGTCGGCCACTAAAGCACGACCTAGCGCAACGCGCTTACGCCAGCCGCCAGAGAGTGCTGCAACAGGTGTATTCGGATTCAGACTTAATTTGCTAAGCACAGTTTCCACTTTGGCTTGCATGCCCCAGCCATCCTTAGCATCTAGCTCATGTTGTAGCTTTTGCATACGTTCCATCAGCGCATCAATGTCAGCATCTGCGGCGCCCATGCTGTGCGTTACTTCATGGTAGTCCACTAGAGTTTGTTGCATTACGCCTAAGCCTTCGGCCACCGCTTCAAATACGGTGTGCTTAGGATCTAAAATAGGCTCCTGCGGCACATAAACAATACGCACCGAAGTTGCACGCCACACATTGCCATCGTCTAATTTGATTTCGCCAGCAATCACTTTCAGCAAGCTGGACTTTCCAGCACCATTGCGACCAATTAAGCCAACGCGCTCACCAGGATCAAGCTGAAACGAGGCTTTGTCTAATAAAGCGTGATGACCAAAGGCGAGGGAAGCGTTGTCTAGGGTGATATGTGGCATGAATGCTTTCTAGTTAATTTGTGCTTTTTCAATTCGAGCTTTGGCCGAGCATCGCGCGAATTTGCGCCATACGTTCTTTGCCATGTTCTTTGCTAGCGGCAGGGTCTGCGCTTGGGTTGCCAAAATGGCGAATATCATCTGCTGGCAACTCTTCAATAAAGCGGCTGGGTTCGCAAATTTCAGTTTCGCCAGCACGCTTACGTTTTTTACACCATGAAATGTTGAGTGATTTTTGGGCGCGGGTAATACCCACGTACATCAAACGCCGTTCTTCTTCGATTTTGTCGTTATCTACGCTTTCACGGTGCGGCAAAATGCCTTCTTCTACGCCAATTAAAAATACATGACCAAATTCCAAACCCTTGGCCGCATGAAGTGTGGATAGCTTAACTGCATCAGGTTCACCATCTTCACGACCCTCCAGCATGCTCATTAGTGCAACCATTTGGGTAAGATTAAGCAAATCACGTGTTTCGCCATCGCCGTTGCCTTCACCCTTTTTGGTTAACCAGCTTACAAAGTCCAACACGTTTTTCCATTTAGCCTCTGCTGAGCGTGGCTCTTCTGAGTCATACAAAAAGGCTTCATATTGAATGGCTGTGAGCATGTCATTGAGCACTTCGCCCGCAGGATCTTTGCTTGCACGGTCTTGAAGTTTGTTGATGTATTGGCAGAAGGTGAGTAAATCATCCAACTGACGTCCGCCAAGCTCACGTTGGAATTCGCCTTCAAACGCTGCAGCAAATAAAGAAATCTTATGCAAACTCGCGTATTCACCCAGGCGCTCTAGCGTGGTATTGCCTATGCCTTTTTTAGGTGTGGTGGCAGCGCGGATAAAAGCAGGGTCATCATCTTCGTTAGCAATGAGGCGTAAATAGCTGACTAAATCTTTAATCTCGGCTTTATCAAAGAAAGATTGACCACCTGAGATGGTGTAAGGGATTTTATGGTTACGCAAATGCTGTTCAAATATGCGTGCTTGATGGTTGCCCCGATACAAAATCGCGTAATCAGCATAGGTGGTGCGGTTTTCAAATTTGTGCGCCATTAGCTTCATCACTACCGACTCAGCTTCATGCTCATCATCGCGTGCGGCGCTCACTTGAATTAAATCGCCTGTACCAAGTTCGCTCCAAAGTTTTTTCTCAAATAGCTTTGGATTGTTCGAAATCACTTGGTTAGCCGCGCGCAAAATACGTACAGTGGAGCGGTAGTTTTGCTCTAGCTTAATGACTTTTAAGCGTGTGAAATCTTGTGTGAGCTGGCGTAAGTTTTCAACGTCCGCGCCACGCCAGCCATAAATCGCTTGGTCATCATCACCCACTGCGGTGAAGTTTCCTTCAACCCCTGTGAGCAGTTTTACCAATTTATATTGGCAAGCGTTGGTGTCTTGGTACTCGTCAATCAGTAAGTATTTGAGCTTGTGTTGCCATTTATTGAGTACTTCTGGGTGTTGCTCAAAAAGCTCAACGGGGAGTTTAATCAGGTCGTCAAAATCAACCGCTTGATAGGCTTTAAGGGTTTGCTGGTAGATTTGATAAACCTTGGCCGCCGCATGGGTAAGTTCTTCATCCGCATTTGCTTTGGCTTGGTCCGGTGTTAAAAATCCATTTTTCCAGCTGGAGATTTGCCACTGCGTTTTGCGTAATAGCTGTTTATCTGTGGTTGCTAAAATGTCTGACAAAATCTTAAAGCTGTCAGATGAATCTAAAATCGAGAATTGTTTTTTATAACCCAGCACTTCTGCTTCTTGGCGCAATATCTGCATACCAAGTGAGTGAAAGGTCGCAATGGTTAAGCCTTTTGTATTGACACCAACTAGCAATTGGCTAACGCGCTCTTGCATCTCACGGGCTGCTTTATTGGTAAACGTAATCGCTGCAATTTCTCTTGGTGCAAACCCACACTCTTGAATAAGGTAAGCAATTTTTTGGGTGATCACGCGTGTTTTTCCGCTACCAGCGCCAGCCAGCACGAGCAGGGGACCATCAAGATATTTTACGGCTTCGCGCTGTGGGGCGTTGAGGGTGTTTAACATTAGAGCTTTATTTATTGAGAAAGGCGCTTACGTTTAAGTTTAGCCTCGCAATTTTAACTTTTAAGGCTAACATTAGCTATCAAATCGTGGCATAGTTTGCGCCATGCAATTGAATCCATTTCTAGAAGCTTATCGCCAAGCCCCTTTCTTACAGCATCATAGCCATTTGCTAATGACAAGTTATCAGCTTTGGACGGGTGAAGCCTTGGTAGTAGCAAATGATGACGTGACACATGCTTTGATGCATGCGCCATTTGCTGTTGCCTCACATGCGGTGGCAGATGATCCAATGTTTAATTACGCTAATCATCAAGCTTTAGCATTGTTTAAGATGGCGCCAGAAGAAATGCTGGGTTTGCCTTCGCGCTATTCTGCAGAGGCTATGCTACGTGATGCGCGCGCTGATTTTTTGTATCAGGTTTCAACACATGGGTTTATTGAAAACTATTCGGGTGTCCGTATCGCCAAAGATGGTAGTCGCTTTCTAATCGAACAAGCGACGGTGTGGAACGTGGTGGATGTTAGTTCACCTAAACAAGTGCTCGGACAAGCCGTGATTATCAAGGCTTGGCATGCACTTTAAGTGCCTTATAAAATCAAGGGAATATCATGAGATCAACGAAAGCGAGTAGTGCGGTAGAGCGCCTCAATAAACGTGGCGAGCAAAACTACTCGATGGGGACTAACGGGAAGGGCTTATTTTGGCTTGCTCAGCCCAGTACAAATCTGCCTGGTGAAAATGGCGCATCAACTAAGCTTTGTGAGCCCATGACCATGGATGATTTTGTGGTGTTCGTGAATGGTGTTGGGCCGCAAATCGTTAAGCGGGTGAGCAAGCTTGATGTGGAATTTAGCAAACAGCTTGTGAAAAAATAAAACTACTCTTCGGTGTTGTCTTTTTCAGTATCTTCTTTAGTTTCCTCAACCACCTTTTTATTCGCATCCATCATTTCTTGGCGGCTTGCTGGGGTTTCCAAGCTAATGCGGCCTATGGTGCCAGCGCGGTATTCAGTTAAGAAAGTGACCGCAGTCTTTTCCATATCCCATTCCCCCGCTTTAAGCTTGTAAGAACGGCGTTTGGCGATGGCTTCAAGTAAATCGATCCCATCCATTCCATTGACATCTACTTTGTAACGTGTGGCTAGGAGTGCTGGGTAGCGTTTGAGTAAGTTGTCAGCAAGGAAGATGGCCACATCTTCATCAATCACCGCATTACGGCCGATGGCGTGGCTGGCGGCCAACATAAAACCATCTGATTCATATTGGATTTTTGGCCACATCATCCCAGGGGTATCGGTGATGCTCATCAGTGGACTAAGTTCAAAGCGTTGCTGTGATTTAGTCACGGCAGGCTCATCCCCCACTTTTGCTACACGGCGGTTAAGCAGGGCGTTCATGAACGTCGATTTACCAACGTTAGGAATGCCCATAATCATCATGCGGAGCGGTTTGATGGGTGAATCCCTATGCGGTGCAAGCGCAGCACATAACTTAGGAATTCTTGCGGCATCCCCTGGTTTTTTACATGAAATAGCCACCGCTTTTACATTGGGCTGTTTGTTGTAATAATTAAGCCAAGCTTGTGTGACAGCTGGGTCAGCTAGGTCAGTTTTGTTAAGAATTTTAAGCTGCGGGCGTTGACGAAATAAACGCATTTCATCGATCATTGGATTATGGCTGGCCATTGGCACGCGTGCATCCAACACCTCGATGACAACGTCTGTGAACTCCATTGTCTCTTCGGCTTTTTTGCGTGCTTGGGTCATGTGGCCCGGATACCACTGTATCGCCATAAATTTCCTTTAATATTTCCATTAACTTTGTCGACGGCGCTTCGCCGTGCTATGCGCACTGTCTTCAGCTTGTCTTCGCGTTACTGAAAATATTTCTATAAAATTTCAGTTGTCCAGATAAAGCTGATGCAAATCAACTGGAACATTTTAACACCGCAAGTCGCCCAACCCTAATTTGAAAGCGTAACAGGGCAAACATCAGTTAAAATACATCCATGACTTTAATTCCCGAAATCAAGCCACATCAGTCCATTGAGTTGCTAAAAGCGCTTCATATCCTGACGCGTGACGGTAAGCTTAATCAAGATACTCGCCGCAAGTTGAAACAGGTGTATCACCTTTATCACTTTATCGAGCCTTTGCTCACGGAGTTGATGGAAGAAGGTGAAAACATTACGCTGGTCGATCACGGTGCGGGTAAGTCTTACCTAGGCTTCATTCTTTATGATTTATTTATGAAGCAACATCAATCTGGCCATGTGGTTGGGATTGAGACACGTGCTGAGTTGGTCCAAAAGTCTAAAGAATTGGCCGAGCAATTGCATTTTGACCGCATGGATTTTCATCACTTAAGCGTTGAGGAGTCGATGACTTCTGCGTTATTGCCTGAGCAGGTAGAGATTGTTACAGCCCTGCATGCATGTAATACCGCGACCGATGATGCGATTCGTTTCGGTTTGGAAAAGAACGCGAAGTTTATGGTGCTGGTGCCTTGCTGTCAGGCTGAAGTTGCTGAGGTATTACGTAAACACAAAAATGAATCATTCGGTAAAACGCCTTTGTCTGAAATCTGGCGTCATCCTATTCACACGCGTGAGTTTGGAAGCCAAATCACCAATGTTTTGCGATGTCTTCAATTGGAAGCGCACGGCTATCAAGTAACGGTGACGGAGCTTGTGGGTTGGGAGCATTCTATGAAGAATGAGCTGATTATCGCGCGCTACAAAAATAGCCCACGCAAAAACGCACTAGTCCGTTTGGCGCAAATCCTGGAAACACTGAATCTGGAAGAACTGCATACGCGCTTTGCTTAAGTGTCGCTGAAGTCCCACATGAACAATCCCCAATCTATAACTCAGTTTAACCAAGCGCTCGCCACTTGTATGTTGGCAGATCGTCACGGTTTGCGTCGCAAGATTCGAGACGTGGTTGATTTGCAAAAATCCACCGAAAAAGCCACAGCAAAGGCACCAGATGCGAAAGCTAGCCAAAAAGCGGACAGGCTCTTGGCTGAAATCGTGCAGAAGATTTCATCTTCGCATCAAAAATATCAGGCACGTCTTAATGCACTCCCCAACCCTGAATATGAGTTGGACTTACCAGTTACTGCGCGTAAAGATGAAATTAAAGCAGCGATAGCAAAAAATCAGGTCGTGATTGTTTGCGGTGAAACAGGCTCGGGTAAAACCACGCAGTTACCCAAAATCTGTTTGGAGCTTGGTCGAGGGGTGAGTGGTTTAATCGGCCATACACAACCACGCCGTATTGCCGCTCGTTCTGTGGCAAGTCGTATTGCGCAAGAGCTTAAATCACCGCTGGGCGAGGTCGTCGGCTATAAAGTGCGCTTTAACGATAAGCTTTCGGAGTCTAGCTATGTCAAGCTAATGACCGATGGTATTTTGCTTGCGGAAACGCAGGGCGACCATTTCCTCAATGCCTATGACACTATTATTATCGACGAGGCGCATGAGCGCAGTCTGAACATTGATTTCTTGTTGGGTTACCTTAAACAACTTCTTGTAAAACGCCCTGACTTAAAAGTGATTGTGACTTCCGCCACCATTGATGCGGATAGATTTTCCAAACACTTTGATGGGGCGCCTGTGATTGAAGTTTCAGGCCGTACTTATCCTGTTGAAATTCGTTATCGTCCGCTTGGTAAGGCTGGCTATAGCGCACAAACGGTTGAAGAGGATGTTGGCGAGGATGAAGATAATCTTTTTGGTATTAAGCGCAAAGGTAAGACCGAAGCGCGCTGGTTAGAAGAGGATGATGCGGAAGAGGCGATTGAAGAAGCGATTTTAGATGCTGCGGATGATTTGCTGCGTCAAGGTGATGGCGATATTTTGGTGTTCTTGCCAGGTGAGCGTGAAATTCGAGATACAGCCGAGCATTTAAGAAAATACCAAGGCCGTTCAGCCAAGCTAAAACATATTGAGGTCCTGCCACTTTTCGCCAGACTTTCGATTGAAGACCAACAAAAAATCTTCCGAACCACAGGAACACGAAGGATTGTTCTAGCGACAAACGTGGCAGAAACCTCACTGACTGTGCCAGGCATTAAATACGTGATTGATGCTGGTTTGGCTAGGGTTAATCGTTACAGTAGCCGTGCCAAAGTTGAGCAATTGCAGATTGAGAAAATTAGCCAAGCGGCGGCCAAGCAGCGCGCAGGGAGATGTGGTCGCGTTTCAAACGGTATTTGTATCAGGCTTTATGATGAACAGGATTTTAATAGTCGCCCAGCGTTTACTGACCCTGAAATTCTGCGTAGTTCATTGGCCTCGGTTATCTTGCGGATGGCCGCTTTACGCCTTGGCGATATTAGCCACTTTCCTTTTATTGAAGCGCCATCGTCACGCCTCATTGCAGATGGCTATTTGCTTCTGCAAGAGCTAGGCGCGGTTGATGCGAATCGTGAAATTACCGAGCTAGGTAAACAGCTTGCTCGTTTGCCTTTAGACCCAAGAGTCGGCCGCATGATTTTGGCCGCTAAACAAGAGGGCGTATTGCGCGAGATTTTGATTATCGCCAGTGCGCTTAGCATTCAAGACCCGCGTGAAAGGCCAATGGATAAGCGTGAGGCGGCAGATCAAGCCCATGCTAAATTCGCAGATGAGCGTTCGGACTTCTTGAGCTTCCTTAAGCTTTGGAATTTTTATGATGATGCGCTTAAAACGAAGAAGTCCAATAAAGATTTGTTGGGTAAATGCCATCAAAACTTCCTGTCTTTCTTACGCCTAAAAGAATGGCGTGAGTTGCATGGACAAATCCGTGAAATCGCCGAAGAGTTAGATTTAAAGCCTAATGCTGAAGAAGCGGATTTAGATAAAAATTACGACCAAATTCACAGGGCTTTATTGTCTGGCTTACTAGGCAATATCGGCTTTAAAGATGGCGAAGCAGATAGTTATTTAGGGGCGCGTGGCATTCGCTTTACTATTGCGCCTGGTTCGGCGCTCAAGAAGAGTCGCCCTAAATGGGTTATGGCGTCAGAATTGATGGAAACCAGCAAGCTCTATGCGCGCTGTGTCGCAAAGATCGACCCGGATTGGATAGAGCCCCTAGCCCGTAACCTCACGCAAAGTCAGTACAGCGATCCGCGTTGGGATAGAAAGCTAGCGCAAGTTTCAGCATGGGAGCGCGTGAGCTTATATGGCTTAACGATTATTCCTAAGCGCCGCGTGCATTACGGCCCAATTGATCCACAAGAGTCACGTGAGATTTTTGTGCGTGAAGCTTTGGCTAATATGGAGTTTGATACCCGCGCGCCATTCTTTGAAGCTAATCGACATCTCATTGCGCAGATTGAAGAGCTAGAGCACAAAGCTCGCCGCCAAGACGTACTGGTGGATGAACACACATTGTTTGCTTTTTACGACCAGATTATTCCGCAAGGCATCTATAACGGTGCAAGCTTTGAGAAGTGGCGTAAAGAGGCGGAAGAAAAGGTGCCGCGTTTGCTCTACCTCACCAAAGACGCGCTAATGCGTCATGGTGCGGCTGGAGTGACTGAAGCACAGTTCCCAGAAACCTTTTTGATGGATGGCGTCACGCTCACGCTTAAATATCGCTTTGAGCCAGGGCATCCTTTGGATGGTGTCACCGCAACAGTGCCGCTTGCATTACTTAACCAGCTTAAGCCCACGCAAGCTGAGTGGCTAGTGCCGGGCATGATAAGAGAAAAACTTACTGCGCTTGTGAAAGCGCTTCCTAAAACTTTGCGCCGCGTTTGTGTTCCAGTCCCTGATTTTGTAACAGGCTTTTTAGAGCATGCGCAACATGAGCAAGCCATTTTGCCAGCGCTCGCAGATTACATTCAGAAGCAAACTAGCCTCAAATTAAGTGTGGCTGATTTTGATTTAAGCGCCTTAACTGAACACTTACTGATGAACTTTAGTGTAGTGGATGAAAAAGGTCGAGAGTTAGGCATGGGGCGCGATTGGAATGCGCTGAAGGCACAGTTAGGAAGTGCGGCACAACTCACCTTTAGAAGTAGCTCTCCTAGTATTGAGAAATCAGGCCTCAAGCAATGGGACTTTGGCGACTTACCAAAGACGCTCACTTTTAGTAAGGACGGCCATCAACTGACAGGCTATCCAGCGCTAGAAGACAATAAAGATAACGTGGCGGTAAAGCTGTTTGATACTGAAATGATGGCCCATAAGGCCCATAGAATGGGTGTATGTAGACTCATGCGTTTTGAGCTTAAAGAGCAAATGAAGCAGCTTGAAAAAGGTTTGCCGCAATTTAATCAATACGCACTCTTGTTGCGTAATCTCATTTCGCCAGATGATTTGCGTGATGACATGCTACTTGCCATTAGTGACCGTGCATTTATCGGTGAAGATGATTTGCCGCGCACTAATGCAGAATTTATGACGCTTAAACAGCGTGCGAGAACGCGGTTGCCTGCGGTTGTGGATGGTTCATCGAGGCTTGCGAGTGCTATTGCTCAAGAATATTTAGCGCTAACCCAAAAGCTCAACACTTTGCCGCCCAATATGGCGCGTGTGAAAAAAGAAGTTGAAGAGCAGTTGGCCTTATTGTTGCCGAAAAAGTTTTTTAGCCAAACGCCGTGGGAGAGGTTGCAACATCTACCTCGCTATCTCAAAGCATTAAAACTGCGTCTTGATAAATACCCAAGCGCGATTGACCGTGATACTAAAAGTGCCCAAAACGTCCAGATGGTATGGCAACGCTGGCAAGATAAAGTTTCTAATTTACGTAAAGCCAATGCTGAGGTGAGTGAGGCGTTAGCAGACTATCGTTGGTTGATAGAAGAACTTCGCGTGTCATTGTTTGCTCAAGAGTTAAAAACGCCGTTCCCTGTTTCGACTAAACGACTGGATAAGATTTGGGATGATTTCAAATAGCGCTAAATCCGCATCATTTCGTTTCTAATTTCTGCTTCATCTAAGCCTTTACCAATCAACACAAGCCGAGAAAACGGCTTTTCCTCTTTCCAATCTGTGAGCATTGTTGGCGTATAAAGTGTTTTATGCACGCCATGCACAGCGATTGGGTCTGGTTGGTCGTCCGCATGGATAATGCCTTTCATTCGTAGCAATTGTTCTCCATGGGTGGCGCATAGCCATGCTAGCTTAGGTTCTAGTTGGTCATAACTAAGTGGCATGGGTAGCGCAATGCTGAAGCTGGCGATGCCATCATCGTGTGCTTCTTTAAACAGCCCCGTCATCTTTTTACTAGGTGCGCGTAACCAGCGCTCTGGCCTGGCTTCTTGGTTCGTACTATCGAACAAACCAATGTCAATAATATGGCTGGGATCGATTTGGCCTTGTGTAACTTGGTATTGGGTTGCGCCTGGGTTGATTTCACTGAGTGCGGTTTCTAAAGTGTTTATTTGTTCGGCATTCGCCAAGTCTGGTTTTGTAATGAGGAGCACATCCGCCACAGCGGCTTGTTTTCTGGCTTCAGAGTGATCTTTGAGCTGGTTTAGCCCATAAACGCTATCCACGGTAACTACCACTGCATCTAATCGGTAAGTTGAGCTAATCACAGGTTCATTGAGCAAGCTACCCATGATCGGCCCTGGATCTGCCATGCCTGTAGTTTCGATAATGAGGCGTTTAAACTCAGGAATAGCCGAAAGTGCGCGTTTAAAAAAAAGGTCTCTTAAGGTATCTGCCATCTCGGTAGTGAGTGTGCAGCATAAGCAACCTGATTCTAGTAATACGGTATTGTCGGCAATGTGTTGGCTTTCAACTGTACGCTCTAGGTTCTTGGCAAGGATGTCATCTAAGCCCGTTGATCCAAGCTCGTTAATAATCACGGCGGTGTCTTTCATGCCGGGATTGGTGAGGAGTTTATTTAATAGCGTGGTTTTGCCTGAACCTAAAAAGCCAGTCAGAAGGGTGATGGGTATTCTATTGTCCATTAACTAAACACATTGTTTTGCAAATAAAGTGACATCTTATCCGTGTTATCTCAAGCGCGGAACTGAAAGCACTGTAAAATGTGCGCAATTGAATTTTGAACGTACTGTGACGCCCAAGTAATGAATGTATTTTTTGAAGAAGATGGTGGCTTTAAAGTCGCTTCCGTGATGTCTGAAACCGCAGGGGCTTTGCAGGTGGAATCGGCCAGCGGTAAGCGTTCTAAAATTAAAGCGGCGAATGTGCTACTGAGGTTTGAAAGCGCGTTAGCAAGCTTTATGGAAGCAGCAAATACTGAGGCTGAAAGCTTGGAAGTGCCATTTTTGTGGGAATGTTGCGGCGAGCCTGAGTTTGGGTTTGAAGAGCTCGCTAAAGAATATTACGGTAAGGCACCAAGTGCGATCGAATCTGCTGCGGTTGCCATGCGTTTGCATAGTGCGCCAGTTTACTTTTATCGTAAAGGTAAGGGGAGATATAAAGCTGCGCCACCTGATACACTCAAAGCTGCATTGGCTGCACTTGAGAAAAAGCGTGTGCAGGCTGAAAAAATCCAATTATTCGTTGAGCAGTTAAAAGCGAAGCAAATGCCAGAAGAGTTGGCGCTTAAGCTAGATATGCTGCTTTATGAGCCTGATAAAAATAGCATGGAGTGGAAAGCTGTTGAACAAGCTTCTGCTGAGCTTCATGTGAATCCTATCCAAGTCATTTCTTACGCTGGTGGTATTAAGTCAAACCACGATTATCACCTTGGTGCGTTTTTGCGCGAGTACTTTCCTAAAGGCATTCAGTTTGCGGATGGTTTGTCATTGGCTGATATGCCGCAAGATTTACCGCGTGCTGAAGTGGAAGCTTTTAGTATTGATGACAGCACGACGACTGAAATTGACGATGCCTTTTCGATTCAAACATTACCAGATGGTGCACACCGAGTTGGCATTCATATTGCCGCCCCAGCGCTAGGTATTGAGCCCCATACGCCTTTAGATGAAGTGGCCTTGCATCGCCTTTCTACCGTGTATATGCCGGGCAATAAAATCACCATGTTGCCAGAGCTGGCGATTACGCCTTTTAGCTTAAACGAAGGGGAGTGGAAGCCTGCGCTTTCGATGTATTTAGATGTGTCGGCGGACTTAACGATTAGCAATCGCCATAGCAAAGTAGAGCTCGTTCATGTGGTGGATAATTTGCGCCACGACACTTTAGAGCCTCATTTTAACGAGGCTACTTTGGCTGAAGATAACGGCCATCCATACTGGGCTAAGCTTTCTTTGTTATTCAATTTGGCCGAGTCGCTTGAAAAGGCGCGTGGCAAGCATGATCCAAACCGCCCAATTCAGATTGATTACAACTTTTATGTTGAAGATGGCAAAGTGCGTATTGTCGGCCGTCGTCGTGGTTCACCGATGGATAAGCTCGTTGCTGAACTCATGATTGAAGCTAATAGCCAATGGGGTGCTTTGCTTGCAGAACATCAAGTACCAGGGATTTATCGTGCGCAAAATGGCGGTAAGGTTTATATGACGACGCTAGCGGAGTCGCATCAAGGCTTAGGCGTGGCGCAATATGCTTGGAGCACATCACCGTTGCGTCGTGCAGTCGACTTAGTGAATCAGCGTCAAATCATTGCCGTGGTAAAAGGGAATGAGCCAACTTATCCGCAAAATAGCGATGAGCTCGCGATGATTATGCGGCATTTTGATTTAACGTATAACGCTTACGGCGACTTTCAAACTCGTATGGAGCGCTATTGGTGTTTACAGTACTTGGTACAAGAAAATGTACAGGAGATATCAGCCACGGTTTGGCGTGAAAACCTAGTGCGTTTTGACCATATGCCATACATTACCAAGGTGCATAGTTTGCCTGAGTTGCCTGTAGGCGCGAGGGTCACATTAGAAATTAAGCGCATTGATACATTGATGATGGAAATCGATACGCGCTTCAAGGCTGCAGAAGAGGTGCCTGTGGTGACGGATGTGCTGATTGATGATAGTAAGGGTGTGGAGGAAGTCCTCTAAATGCGAAGTATTGGGCGAAGAATCTCTAGGGCTGTGCATAAAGGCATGACGGGAGAAGAAAGCGTTGATGTCAGCGAAATGGACGGCGTTCGCTCTTTGTATTTAGGTTCGGAAACCGTGCAAAGCGCGATGCGTGTTAAAGCGCCTTACGAGCTGGAGCTTGCCTACTCACGCGGCATGATGATGTTTTTACTATTCATGAAGCAGCCTAAAGATTTGTTGATGATAGGCTTGGGCGGCGGCTCTATTCCAAAATATATCCACCACTTTTTACCTGAGATGCAAACCCGCGTGGTAGAGATAAATCCGCGTATCATCCAAGTGGCGCGTAGCCATTTTTACCTGCCTGATGATGACGATAGATTACAAGTTATCGAAGGGGATGGGGTTGTTTATCTCAAAGAAAATAACGGTACGGCAGATGTGCTGTTGCTGGATATCTTTGATAGCCAAGGCGTGCCCCCCGAGATGTACAATCAAGCATTCTTTGATACCTGTGAAGCTTCCTTAATACTAGATGGCATGATGGCGGTTAATCTTTGGGGTTCAGATAAGAACTTCGATATCTATTTGCAGCGCATCGAGCAGAGCTTTCATGACCGTGTCTTGGTGTTACGCACAGGTCGTCCAGGGAATATCGTTGTATTTGGCTTCAAACGGCCACCGCGCGATTTAAGATGGTCCACATTGAGAGTGCGTGCAAAAGCACTACAAGAACATCACAAAATAGAGTTTCTTGAGTTTGTTGAAAAGCTCAAGGATGAGAATTTAAGTACTACTAATCGCCTGATATTTGAGGCGTAAATTTAAAGAAAGTATTACCCATGAGCCAACACAATTTTTTTGCCACATGCCCACGTGGCCTCGAAGCCTTATTGGCGGATGAGCTTGTCAGCGTAGGCGCAAAAGCCATTCAAGCCACAGACGGCGGGGTAGGCTTTGCTGGTGATATGGCTGTTTGCTATAAAGCGAATCTTGAAAGCCGTATTGCCACACGCATTATGTGGCGTGTGGCGAGTGGAAGATACGCGACTGAAGATGATTTATTTAATGCCGCATACAAGCTTGATTGGCCGAGCTGGTTTAAGGTCAGTAATAACTTTATGGTGAAAGTCACGGGTGTGAAATGTCCGCTTAAAAGCTTAGAGTTTGCTACTTTGCGTATTAAAGATGCGGTGTGCGATAAATTTCGCCAAGCCGTGAATAGTCGACCTTATATCGACACCAAAGAGCCTGATGTGCGCATTCATGCTTATTTAGCCGCTGATAGCTATCAATTCTATTTGGATACTTCTGGCGATGCTCTCTATCAGCGTGGTTTACGTCGTGCCAGTATTGAGGCGCCTTTACGTGAGAATTTAGCTGCAGGCATTATCAAGCTTTCTGGCTGGAAGCCAGGTCAGCCATTTTTAGATCCAATGTGCGGGAGTGGTACGTTTTTACTAGAAGCCACAATGATGGCGCTCAACATTGCCCCAGGTAGCAATCGTCATTTTGGCTTTGAAAAGCTTAAAAACTTTGATGAAACGCTTTGGGGTAAATTACGTCAGGATGCCTTGAAGAAAGCAAAACCTGTTGTGTTTTCTAAAATTTACGGCAGCGATGCTGACTTGCGTGCAGTGCGTGTGACTAAGCAAAATCTTCAACAAGCTGGTTTATTAGAAGCCGTGCAAGTCGCGCAATTGGAATTTACTCAAGTGCCAGCGCCAGCTGGTGAGGGTGTGATGGTTGCTAATCCGCCTTATGGTGTACGTATCGGTGAGGATGACGAATTAGCTACGCTTTACCCGAAAATGGGTGAGACCTTAAAGCGAAATTTTGCAGGGTGGAATGCTTACTTTTTGACCAATGATATGCGTCTGCCTAAGATGATGCGTCTAGCGCCGACGAAACGCACACCGCTATTTAACGGGCCTCTAGAGTGCCGTTTGTTTGAGATTAAGCTGGTGGCAGGATCGAACCGAAAGGAAAAATAATGGCTGATAGCTTAGTCGAATTACGCCAGAAAATTGATGCTTTTGTAAACGAGCGGGATTGGGCACAGTTTCATTCTCCTAAAAACCTGGCAATGGCGATGATTGTCGAGGCTGCTGAGCTAGTTGAACACTTTCAGTGGGATACGATCGCGGAAAGTTACGAGTTAAGCTCCGAAAAGCGTCAAGAAGTGGCGCATGAATTAGCAGATACTTTTGTGTATTTGCTGCGACTAGCGGAGGTGACGGGCATCGATTTAATTAAAGCAGCTAACGAAAAAATAGCCTTAAATGCTATTAAGTATCCAGTAGAAAAGGCAAAAGGCAGCAATGCCAAATATACGGTTTATCAAGAGATGAGTGAGAAGTAATTAACTCTCTCGCGATAAATGAAAAAAGCCCGCAATTGCGGGCTTTTTAATGTTGATTTAACGCTTAAAGCACAGCTAAGGCAGCATCATAGTTAGGCTCGTTAGCGATTTCTGAAACTAATTCGCTATGTAAAACCTTGTTGTCTTCATCTAAGACAATCACCGCGCGCGCAGTTAAGCCAGCTAAGCTACTATCTAAAATCGCCACGCCGTAGTTAGTCGCAAATTGTGCGTTGTTGCGGAAGCTAGACAATGTAACCACATTTTCAATGCCTTCAGCACCGCAGAATCGGCTTTGTGCAAAAGGTAAGTCAGCTGAAATACAAAGTACTACAGTATTGCTGAGTGCTGCCGCTTTTTTATTGAACTCACGGACTGAAGTTGCACAAGTTGGCGTATCAATACTTGGAAAAATGTTCAGGATTTTACGTTTTCCAGCATAAGTGTCCAAAGTCACAGTTTCGCGTTTAGCATTCGCTAATTCGAAGCCGCGCGCAGTTTGGCCAGTAGTTGGTATATTGCCGCCGATTGAAATCGGATTGCCTTTTAAGGTGACTGCATTTGCCATTTGGTGGTCCTTATTTGTGATTGATGTATTTACCCGACTATTTTAGTACATTATTGGTGACTTTGTATCTTTTGCTATCGCAAAATCCATCTTAATAAAGCCGATTATCAAAAAAATCTCCTGTGATATAATCATCCGCTTTAATAATTAAGCGAACTCAATGTTTTTCGCAATTTTGAGCGATTAAACAATTTTGATTCGTATTTACTACTCACTTCTTGAATTAAGGAACACAGCACATGTCAGCAACCGTTGAAATCATCAGCAAACTTGAACGCCGTATGACGGTAACCGTGCCGATGAAACCAATTGAGGATGAAATCAATCAACGCATCAGCCAATTGATGCGCACTGCAAAATTGCCAGGTTTTCGCCCAGGTAAAGTACCAGCAAAATTAGTACAACAACAATACGGTGCACAAGCACGTGATGAAGCTTTAACTAATGCGGTTGAGCGTTCATTCTCTGAAGGTGTTGAATCAAACAAGTTGCGTGTTGCTGGTTACCCAAACATTGAGCACAGGCCTTTTGCTGAGGCTGATAAAGAATTCCAATACGTTGCAACTTTTGAAGTGTTCCCAGAAGTTGAAATTGGTGACTTGGGCAAAGTTAAAATTGAGCGTCCAGCACTTGATGTGGCTGAAGCTGATGTAAAAAGAACTTTAGATGTGCTCGTTAAACAACGCGCAACATTCGAACCAGTGAAGCGCGCTGCAAAAAAAGGCGACAAGGTTAAATTGGGCCTTAGCGCATCGATTGATGGCAACGAAGTAGAAAGCACTGGCGGCCAAATGATTGATTTGGTTATTGGTGAAGGTGGCCGTGTTCCTCAGTTTGACGACAACTTGGTCGGTGCGAAAGCTGGAACTGAGGCGACTTTCGAGATTACTTATCCTGCTGACCATCAACCAGAGCAATTAGCTGGAAAAACAGTTTCATATAAAGTGAGCTTCGTTGAAGTTGCTCAAGTGAAATTGCCAGAAATTGACGCTGACTTCGCAAAAACATTGGGCGTAGATGATGGCGACGTAGAAAAGATGAAAGCTGAAATTAAAGAAAGCTTGTCACAAGAAGTGAGTAAGCGCGTTCGTCAAAATGTGAAAGAGCAAGTATTTGATGCTTTGGTTGCTAATGCTAAATTTGATTTGCCTAACGCTTTGCTTGGTATGGAAATTGATCGCTTAATGCAAATGTCACGTCACAACTTGCAACAACGTGGTGTTGATTTGGCTAATGTTACGCTTGAGCCTTCAATGTTTGAAGAGCAAGCTAAACGTGGTGCTACGTTGCGTTTGGTATTGATGCATTTGGTAAATGAACATTCATTACAAGCAAATGCTGACCAAGTACGCGCGATGGTTGACCAATTCTCAGTTAGCTTTGAGCGTCCTGAAGATGTTGTGCGTTGGTACTATGACGATGTTAAACGTCTTGATGAGCCAGCAGCGTTGGCAACAGAAGAAAACGTTGTAAACTGGGTACTTGCTGCAGCTAAAGTGACAGATAAAAAAGTAAAATTTGATGATTTAATGGGTAACGCTTAATGCAAACGCCAAGTCACAGTCAGATGAAAGAGATGATGAATACCATGGATACGCAAGGTCTTGGTTATATCCCTATGGTCGTGGAACAAAGCGGTCGTGGAGAGCGTTCTTATGACATTTATTCACGTCTTCTTAAAGAGCGTGTGATTTTCTTGGTTGGTCCTGTCAATGACATGTCTGCCAACTTGGTGGTGGCGCAATTATTGTTCTTGGAAGCGGAAAATCCAGATAAAGATATTTCGCTTTATATCAACTCACCTGGCGGTTCAGTGACTGCAGGTATGTCAATTTACGACACCATGCAATTCATTAAGCCTGACGTGAGCACATTGTGTATCGGTCAAGCTGCAAGCATGGGTGCTTTCTTGTTGGCTGCCGGCGCTAAAGACAAACGTTTTAGCTTGCCTAACTCTCGCATTATGATTCATCAACCATCTGGTGGCTTCCAAGGTCAATCAACAGATATTGAGATTCATGCGAAAGAAATTCTGTATTTGCGTGGCAAGCTCAATGAAATCTTGGCGCATCACACAGGTCGCACTGCGGATGAAATTGACCGCGACACAGAGCGCGACAATTTTATGAGTGCGGAACAATCAGTGGCTTATGGCTTGATTGATAAAGTGATTGAGAATAGACCAGAGGCTGCTTAAGTCTTCTGTGAGCAATCCTAAGGTATTGCTTCAAATTAATATCGGAATGTTTAGGAATAATTAATGACTACAAACGCATCAGACGAAAAACTACTTTATTGTTCGTTTTGCGGTAAAAGTCAGCATGAAGTTAAAAAACTGATTGCTGGTCCATCTGTATTCATTTGTGATGAGTGCGTTGATCTTTGCAACGATATTATCCGCGAAGAAGCGCAAACGGTTGATGGTGAAAAAGTTGGTGACAAAAAACTCCCAACACCAAAAGAAATCTGCGCGATTCTTGACCAGTACGTGATTGGCCAACTTCAAGCTAAGAAAAGCTTGGCTGTAGCGGTTTACAACCACTACAAACGCCTAGATCAACCAACAGCAAAAGACGACGTTGAAATCGCTAAAAGTAATATTTTAGTGATAGGTCCAACAGGCTCAGGTAAGACCTTGCTTGCTCAAACGCTAGCGCGCTTATTAGACGTACCATTTGTGATGGCTGATGCTACCACATTGACTGAAGCAGGTTATGTGGGTGAGGATGTTGAAAACATCATGCAGAAGCTTCTTCAAAAATGTGATTACGATATTGAAAAAGCGCAGCGTGGTATTGTCTATATCGATGAAATTGACAAGATTACTCGTAAATCAGAAAACCCATCCATTACTCGTGACGTTTCTGGAGAAGGCGTTCAGCAAGCCTTGCTCAAGCTAATTGAAGGAACTGTAGCTTCTGTTCCGCCTCAAGGTGGCCGTAAGCATCCCAACCAAGAGTTTGTTCAACTTGATACCACCAATATCCTCTTCATTTGCGGTGGTGCATTTGACGGCTTAGATAAAGTGATTCGTCGTCGTTCTGAAAAGGGCGGTATTGGTTTCGGTGCTGAAGTGAAGAGTAAAGAAGATTCACGGGCGATTGGTGAAGTATTGCGTGATGTTGAGCCGGAAGACTTGATAAAGTTTGGTTTGATTCCAGAATTTGTAGGTCGTTTGCCTGCAATTGCAACGCTAGAATCGCTAGACGAAAACGCACTCATGACGATTTTAGTTGAGCCAAAAAATGCTTTAACCAAGCAATTTGCTAAGCTCTTCAAGATGGAAGGTGTTGAGTTAGAATTCCGTGAAGAAGCGCTTCGCTTGATTTCTAAGAAAGCCCTTGAACGTAAGACTGGCGCGCGTGGACTGCGTTCTATCATGGAGCACGCTTTGCTAGAGATTATGTTCGACTTGCCGTCTATGCCTAACTTAAGCAAAGTTGTGGTGGATGAGAGCACGATTAAGGGGGATAACCCGCCTATCTTGATTTATTCTGACGAGCCACTTAAAGCCGAATCTGCTAGCTAAGTCGACTTATTTAGTATTTAATTTAGTTGTAAGCTAAATACTAAAAATAATTTGCGCTGGCACTTGAAGCGCCAGCGTTAATCCCCAATTAGATTGCATACACTCTCGGTAATCGCGGAGCGTAGCTAACGCTAAAGGCTTTCTCATGACAGAACAAACATTGCCATCTTTTACCCCAGATACAGGATTCTTGCCGCTATTACCATTGCGCGATGTGGTGGTTTATCCACATCTCGTGATTCCACTGTTTGTGGGGCGCGCAAAATCAGTTAAGGCGCTAGAGATTGCTTCTGAAGGTAATAAGCAAATTTTCTTGGTGGCACAAAAATCAGCGAATAAAGATGAGCCTGAAGCTTCCGATTTGTACGATGTTGGTACGATAGCAACTGTTTTGCAGATGCTTAAACTTCCTGATGGTACTGTAAAGGTGCTAGTTGAGGGTGTTAGTCGTGCCAAGTTGGCCGAATTTCAAGATACCGATGATTGCTTTACTGCTAAAGCAGAAGTGATTGTGGATGATCCAGAAGATGACCATGAAATCCAAGCATTGATGCGTACGGTTTTCACGCAGTTTGACCAATACGTTAAGCTCAATAAAAAAATCCCACCTGAAATTCTTACTTCGCTTGCAACCATCGAGGATGCGAGTCGCTTGGCTGACACTATTACAGCGCACTTAACATTAAAGCTGGAAGAAAAACAAAGCATTCTTGAGATGTTTAGTGTTTCACAACGTCTTGAGCACTTGCTTGGATTGATGGAAGGTGAGATTGATATCTTGCAGGTAGAGAAGCGCATCCGTGGCCGTGTTAAACGTCAAATGGAGAAGAGTCAGCGCGAGTACTACTTGAATGAACAAGTAAAAGCTATTCAAAAAGAGTTGGGCGAACAAGATGAAAACGCTGATATTGATGAATTGGCTAAGAAAATTGAAGCGGCCAAAATGCCTAAAGAGGCATTTGATAAAGCTAATTCTGAAATGAAAAAGCTCAGAATGATGTCACCTATGTCTGCTGAAGCCAGTGTGGTGCGTAACTACATTGAGACCTTGGTCAATCTGCCGTGGAAAAAGAAAACTAAAATCCATAAAGATTTAGCTGAAGCACAGCGTATTTTGGATGAAGACCATTACGGTCTTGAGAAAGTAAAAGAACGTATTGTTGAGTATCTTGCAGTTCAACAGCGTGTTGATAAGTCAAAAGCGCCTATCCTTTGTTTGGTTGGGCCTCCTGGCGTTGGTAAGACTTCACTAGGTCAAAGTATTGCTAAAGCGATTAACCGTAAATTCGTGCGCGTAGCTTTGGGTGGCGTCCGTGATGAATCAGAGATTCGTGGTCATCGCCGCACCTATATCGGCTCTATGCCAGGTAAGATTTTGCAAAGCATGGCAAAAGTGTCAGTAAAAAACCCTTTGTTCTTGTTGGATGAAGTCGACAAGATGGGTCAGGACATGCGCGGTGACCCGTCATCAGCATTGTTGGAAGTGCTTGATCCAGAACAAAACCATACCTTTGTTGATCATTACGTTGAAGTTGAGTACGACCTATCTGATGTGATGTTCGTTGCTACCTCTAATTCGCTGAATATTCCAGAAGCATTAATGGATCGTATGGAAATTATTCGTCTTGCTGGATATACAGAAGATGAAAAATTAAACATTGCGATGCGGTACTTAGTCCCTAAGCAATTAAAGGCGCACGGCTTAAAAGTTGCTGAAATTGAAATTACTGAAGCCTCGGTTCAGGAAATCATTCGTTTCTATACTCGTGAAGCTGGTGTGCGAAGCTTGGACAGGGAAATTTCTAAGATTTGCCGTAAGGTCGTTAAGGATATTTTGACAACAAAATTAACTTTACCTAAAGAAGGTAAGGTTGAGAAGATTGTTGTGACGCCAGAAGTCGTTGAGAAGTACTTGGGTGTTCAACGTTTTGATTACGGCTTGGCTGCCAAAGAAAATCAAATTGGTCAGGTGACCGGTCTGGCTTGGACGCAAGTGGGTGGTGATTTACTAACCATTGAGTCTGTTGCGATGCCAGGTAAAGGCAAGATGATTACCACTGGTAAGCTTGGGGACGTGATGCAAGAGTCTATTCAGGCTGCGATGAGTGTGGTTAGGAGTCGTGCTAAACGCTTAGGCATTCCTGAAGATTTTTATGAAAAGAATGATATTCACATTCACTTTCCTGAAGGCGCCACACCTAAAGATGGCCCAAGTGCTGGTATTGGTATTACAACCGCGATGGTTTCAGTCTTGACTAACATCCCTGTTCGGGCTGATGTTGCGATGACGGGCGAGATTACCTTGCGCGGGGAAGTGTTGCCAATTGGCGGTTTGAAAGAAAAACTACTTGCGGCACATCGTGGTGGTATTAAAACAGTTTTGATTCCAGATCAAAACGTCAAAGATTTGACAGAGATTCCTGAGAACGTTAAAAACTGCCTCGAGATTCATCCTGTTAAATGGATAGATGAAGTGTTGGAGTTTGCCTTAGAAAGAATGCCAGAAGCAAAACCTGAGGTCATCGTTGCTCCAGAGGTTGTGACTGATGTTAAGGAAGTGGAAGTTTCAGCGATAACCAAACATTAATTGAATATTTGGTGTTAAACGCTTGACACAGGCTTTTGACACTTGATATAAAGCAAGACAGCAGGGCTTTTATCTAGCCTGTTCTATAAATAAAATCGAAAGGGGATACAAGTGAATAAATCAGAGCTCATCGACCAAATCGCAAAAGCCGCTGGAATCTCAAAAGCTGCAGCAGGTCGTGCATTAGACGCAACAACATCAGCAGTTACTGGCGCATTGAAAAAAGGTGATTTAGTAACACTTATCGGCTTCGGTACATTTTATGTAGGCAAACGTGCTGCTCGTAACGGCCGTAACCCACGTACTGGCGCAACTATTTCTATCAAAGCTGCAAATTCTCCTAAATTTAGGGCTGGTAAAGCGCTTAAAGATGCTGTAAACTAGCGGTCTTCGTTGGTTAACGAATGGGTGATTAGCTCAGTTGGTAGAGCGTCGCCCTTACAAGGCGAATGTCGGCGGTTCGACCCCGTCATCACCCACCATTCAACCAGCGAAAAAAGTCGTTATATTCTTTAGGATGTGGCGCAAAGTTTTGGAGTGGTAGTTCAGTTGGTTAGAATACCGGCCTGTCACGCCGGGGGTCGCGGGTTCGAGTCCCGTCCACTCCGCCACGAATTACCTAGTGTTTAATAGCATGTAGTGATTCATCAAAAAGCCTCGCGTAAGCGGGGCTTTTTGTTTTTCTATTCTCGGTTAATCTTAGTTTATTCCTCCGTTGCTTTTAGGGCGCACTCTGCGACCCCTTAAGCCTGTCAAGGCCAACTCTTGTATGGTATATTTACGTATTGTTTACAATTTAGCACTTTGTCACGTTTAAGCTTGTTTTGAATAGTTTTATTAGAACTTTTTGAACTGTTCAATGACTTATAAAAGTGCATTTACTTAATTAAATCGAAGGTGTAATCGTTATGTTGGAAGTTATTCGCGCACATTCTAAAGGTTGGATGGCAAAGCTTATCTTAACTTTAATCACAGTGCCATTTGCCTTGTTTGGTATCGACGCCTATTTGAAAGATGCTGGCGCTGGCGCTTCAGTTGCTAAAGTCGATGGGGCGACGATCTCTGTGCAAGAGTATCGTAATGCGATGCAAAGCTTAAGAGACCGACTCCAAAAAGAAAATCCTAAGGACATTGGTGCCTTGGATTCACCAGAGGTTAAGCAGTCAGTGTTAGATCGTTTGATTAATACGCGCTTGTTAAATGCTGAAGTGGTTCATAGTAATTTTAAAGTAACTAATGAGCAGTTAGCCCAATTTATTACTAGTCTTCCTGAGTTCCAACAGGGTGGTAAATTCTCTCAGGAAGTTTACGACAAGCTATTAAGTCAAAATCAAATGACGCCATCTCAGTTTGAGAACAAAATGCGCGGCGAATTATTATTACAACAAGCGCGTGACGGGATTCCGGGTTTGGCATTTACAGCACCTGCTGTTGAAAATGCCATTCTTAATGTTGAGCATCAACAACGTGAAGTTTCTGTGGCTGAAATTAAAACAGCTGATTTTATTTCGCAAGTGAAGGTTGATCCATCCGAAATTCAGGCTTATTACGACAAGCATAAAGATAAATTCAAAGTGCCTGAGCAAGTGAAACTTGAGTTTGTCATGATGTCTGCCAATACGTTAATCCCTAAAATGCAGACGACAGAAGATGAAACTAAAAAATTCTACAATGAAAATGCTGCTAAGTTTCAGGGTAATGAACAGCGTCATGCTAGTCATATCTTAATCGGTGTTTCAGCAACAGCAATTCCAGAAGCAAAAGCTGAGGCTAAGAAAAAGGCTGAACAAGTGTTAGCTGAAGTGAAGAAAAATCCAGCTAAGTTTGCTGAATTAGCTAAAAAATATTCACAAGATCCAGGCTCTGCTGAAAAAGGTGGTGATTTGGGTACGTTTGCGCGTGGTTCAATGGTGAAGCCATTTGAAGAAGCTGTATTCTCAATGAAACCAGGTGATATCAGTGGGTTAGTACAGTCTGATTTTGGTTATCACATCATTAAGTTGACTGAAATTGTTGGCCAAGGCCAAGGATTTGATGCGTTGAAACCACAGATTCGTGCAGAGTTAATGTACCAAAAAGCATTGGCTAAATTTTCTGAACAAGCAGAAACATTCAGTGCGATGGTTTATGAGCAGTCAACAAGTCTTCAGCCAGCCGCTGATGCTTATGGTATTCCTGTTCAAAAAACAGAGTGGTTAAGCTATGCAGATGGTGCTAAATTCTTCAAGAGTGATAAGTTAATGACTTTAGTCTTCACAAATGAAGTATTGAAAGATAAGCGAAATACTGAAGCTGTCGAAGTCTCCAATAACACTTTAGTTTCAGCGCGTGTTATCGATTACAAACCGTCAGCGCCACGTAGCTTTGATGAGGTTAAAGGAGGCATTGAAGATTTACTGAAGATTGAGAAAGCAACCAAGTTGGCCATTAATAAAGGAACAAACTCGCTTGCTAACTTAAAAGAAGGTAAGGATGCTGCTGGGCTTGATTGGATAGTGCCAGTAACGGTGGATCGTAAGAACGCGCAAGGCTTAACAGATTTGACGATGTCTAATGTGTTTAAGATTGATACAACGAAGCTTCCTGCTTATGCCGGAATTTCAGATAGCAAAAAAGGCTATTTGTTGATTAAAGTGACCGCTGTTCAAAATAAACTAGCTGATGATGAAGCGAAGAAGGCTGCGTTGCTTGATTTAAGAACTGCAATGGCAACGGAATATTCGTCTGCTTATATTGGTGCATTAAAAGCGAACAAGAAGATTTTCGTGAATACACGCTTGATGATGAGTGATAGTCCACAAGCTCAGTAATCAGAGTTTAATTAAAGCCAATAAAAAAGGCCGTCATCAGACGGCCTTTTTTATTGGGGATGAAACTAGCGCTTAGTCTACGATACCTGCAGCAGTAATATTCATACCACCATCAACGTATGTAATCTCACCAGTCACTCCAGAAGCTAAATCGCTACAAAGGAAAGCAGATACGTTACCTACCTCTTCAATTGTTACGTTACGACGGAGTGGGGCGTGTTTCTCGTTGAAGCCTTGCATCTTGTCGAAGTCAGCAATCCCTGAGGCCGCAAGCGTTTTAATTGGTCCTGCAGATACTGCGTTCACACGAATGCCTTTTGGGCCTAAACTTTGCGCCATATAGCGTACATTTGCTTCTAAACTTGCTTTAGCAACACCCATTACGTTGTAGTTAGGTAGTGTGCGTTCTGCGCCTAAGTAGCTGATGGTAAGTAGGCTACCATTGCGGCCTTCCATCATCGGCATTGCTGCTTTAGCAAGCGCTGCAAAACTGTAAGAACTGATGTCATGGGCAATACGGAAGTATTCGCGTGTGACTTTTTCTAGGTAATCGCCATCTAGTGCATCTTTAGGAACGAAAGCCACTGAGTGCACGATCACGTCGATACCATCCCAATGTTTTGCAAGGGCAGGGAATAGCGCATCGATTTGTTCATCGCTTCCAACATCGCAAGGAAGAACAATATTGGAATCAAATTCAGCCGCTAATTTTTTAACGCGGTCTTCAAATTTGTCGATTTGATACGTAAAGGCAAGCTCAGCACCTTCGCGTTTCATCGCTTCAGCAATGCCGTAGGCAATTGAACGATTACTTAATAGACCAACGATTAATACACGTTTTCCAGTGAGGAATCCCATGAGTAGCTTTCCTTAAAAGTCAAAATTTCTAATTGTTATTTGAAGTTCTTGGGTCTAGCGCATCGCGTAGACCTTCACCAAGCAAATTATAACCCATCACGGTAATTAATATGGCAAGGCCGGGAAAGAGAGATAGCCACCAAGCGAACTCGATGTACTCTTTTCCGTCAGTCAGAATGTTGCCCCAAGAAGCCTGTGGTGCTTGAACACCTAGTCCCAAAAAGCTTAAGCCTGATTCAACCAAGACAGCACTTGCAATGCCAAGCACTGAGCTGACGATAATTGGGGTAAGGCTATTAGGGAGAAGTTGTCTGAAAATTAAGCGACTGTCTTTAGCACCTAATGTTTGAGATGCAAGCACAAATTCACGATTTCTAAGACTTAAGAATTCAGCGCGCACCAAGCGAGTGACCCCCATCCAAGAGGTTAGGCCAATAACAATCATGATGTTCCATATAGAAGGCGTGAGGAATGCAATGACCGCTAGAATTAAAAAGAAGGTTGGTATGGAAAGCATGATATCAACCAAGCGCATGATGATGGTATCTACCCAGCCACGATAAAAGCCTGCAATAGCCCCTAGGACGATGCCGATGATGGTAGCAATACCAACGGCAACGATACCAACCAAAAGCGATATGCGCGCGCCAAATAGCATTCGTGAGTACACGTCTCGACCAAGCCCATCTGTTCCCATTAAGTGGTTTGAGGAAGGGGAAAGTAGAATATTCTTAACGTTGATTGCATCTGGATCAAACGGCGCAATCAATGGGGCAAAAATCGCCATGATAGAAATAATGCAGATGATAATTAAGCCAGCTAAGGCTAATGGGTTTTTTAAGATAGCGTTCATTGCGCAACGCCTTTACGAACCCTTGGGTCGGCCCAGGCGTAAGCTAAGTCAGCTAGTAAGTTACCGACTAACGTTAGCGCAGAGCCGATAGTGAGGATGCCCATAATGACAGGGAAGTCGCGCATCAGTACGGCATCATAAAAAAGCTTGCCCATGCCTGGGATAGCGAAAATAGATTCAGCAATCACTGAGCCGCCAATCAAACCTGGAATTGAAAGACCAAAGATGGTGATAAGTGGAAGTAGTGCGTTGCGAAGGGCGTGTTTATACACTACGGTATTCTCAGGCAACCCCTTGGCTCTTGCCGTCGTAATGTAGTCTTGATGAAGTACGTCCAACATCCCATTGCGCACAAATAGTGAAATGCCAGCGAGTCCTGTGAGGCCAGAAATGAGGATTGGCAATGTGAGATGCTTAAGTGTGTCTATTATTTGTGAAAGGCTCGAAAGCTTTTCAGCACCTAAGCTATGCAGTCCCGAGATAGGAAGCCAATTGTGACTCACGCCAGTCCAATACATGAGCATTAATGCCAGCCAGAAGCTGGGAATGGCAAATCCAATAAAGACGAAGATGGTAATCGATCGGTCGGGGAGCTTGTTTTGCGTAAGTGCGGAGATTACCCCTAGCGGCAAAGCGATGGCGATAATCAGGCCTAAACTTAGGACGTTAATTAGTAAAGTAATAGGCAAAGCCTCTTGGATCATGCCCTTGGTTACATTACCGTCTTTATCAGTTTCTTGCCAGAAAACAGGACTTTGATGGCTAGCAAATGAGTGGCCGAAGTCTAGCGTTGACATGCGTTTTAGCCATAGTCCATATTGCACAATGACGGGCTTGTCGAGGTTGTAGAGTTCGCGTAATTTTTGGCGAGATTCTTCACTAGTTTTAGGATTAAAGCTTGCCTCTGTGGCGGTGATGTCACCTGGCGCCAAATGCATAATTAAAAATGAAATAAGGCTGATGCCTACTAATAGCGGCACCATCCAAAACAAGCGGTTTAATAAGTATTTCAGCATAATTACTCCGCGCTCATTTCATTGCGTCTTAATGGTGTAGGAATATACCACTCGTAAGAGTTATGTCCGATGCCTGCTGGCGGAGCAGGGTCATCAATACCTTTAACCCGTTTATGTATGGCAGGCAATCCATAGCCCGCAAACAAGTAAACAAGAGGGCTGTCCTCTAATAAAATTTCAGAAAACTCGTGATAAATTTTCATGCGCTTATCAGGGTTTAGCTCTAGTCGGCCAGCTTCTAGCAACTTATCCACTTTAGGGTTTTTGTAGCCGATAAAATTAAATTGACCAGGTGCTTGTTGAGAGGAATGCCAAATGTTGAATTGGTCTGGTTCAAGACCTAGTCCCCAGCCAAGAAGAACTACATTAAAGTCGCCGGTTTTAATAAAGCGGCTGATGAAAGTCGCCCATTCCACCACGCGAATTTTTACATCAATGCCAATTTCTTTTAAACGGCGCTGAACTAATACCGCGCTCATTTCGCGCTCTTTGTTTTGATTGGTTAAAATCTCAAAGCTTAAAGGCTGACCATCACGGTCCAGGATGCCATCATGATCGTGGTCTTCAAACCCAGCTTCTTTAAGCAAGGCTAACGCCTTTTGCGGGTTGTAAGGGTAAGGTTGTAATTTAGGATTACTCCAACGTGTGCCTGGTTTGTAGGGTGAGGCAACAGGCAGCCCTAAGCCTAATAGCACGCCATCAATGATCTCTTGTTTGTCAATCGCATAATTAATCGCTTGTCTAACTCGTACATCATCAAAAGGCTTGCGTTTGAGGTTGAAGCCTAAATAAGTGTAGCTGTTACCAAGCTCTTTATATTGCGCAATTTTCGCTGTGAGGTCTGGTCGTGATGGAAAAATACGGGCGTATTGAATTGAGTTAAGACTCATTGAGTCAATGTTATCAGCCATCAACTCTAAAAATTGAGCGGCACGGTCTGGGATGATACGAGATACTAAATGATCAATCTTGGCTTGCCCTTGGGTGGCGTTAGGGTTGCGTTTGAGGCTCAGACTTTCCCCTTTTTTCCACTGGTCAAGTTGGTAATAGTGGCTACCAACAGGGTTACGTGAGAATGGCGTGTTGTTAATGTCTTGATCTTTTAATAGATGTTTAGGCAGGATGTGCAAGCCAGACCATGAATCTAGTGCTGGTGCGTAAGGTTGTGCGTAGGTCACTTTAAAAGTATTTCTATCAGGCGCCTCAGCCCTTTTTACAAGCTTGTAATCAGCGCCATAAGGTGAGCGCGTCTTGTCATCGGTCACAGTCTTCCATGTGAACAACACATCTTCGCTTGTAAGCGGCTTACCGTCAGCCCATTTGAGGTTTGGTTTTAAATGGAATGTGATCGTTTTTTGATCGGATGAAACATCCCAAGACTGGGCAAGCTCACCAGTCAACTCTAGATTTTTGTCGTACTTTAATAGGCTGTTAAAAATATTGGATGCAATGGCTGATGCTGATGACTCCCCTGCCATCATGGCAATAAGGCCGCTTGGTTCACCAGATAGCGCATCCACTAATGTGCCGCCAGCTTCAGAAGGGTAGGTTTTATTTAAATAGCCAGAATCCTCGTTTTTTTGCTGACCGCAGCTGATAAGCATCGTTGTCAGCAAAGCGCTAAACAAGGCTATTAGAAGGACTTTCAATGTTTTAGGCTTCTGTTGCATTCGCTTTTGTTGCCTTGGAGATGGACGTTTTAAAATTACTTACCAGCTTTATGTTTTCCTGACTTTTTGCTGGAAGACGATTTTTTAGCACCTTCAGATTTCTTTCCAGAAGACTTGTTCGATGTCGATTCTTTTATCTTACTTTGGTTTCTGACCGAGTTTTTAACTTTTTGTTTCGTATCTGTTGCTTTATTTTCGCTCTCTGGTGGTGCAGCATTTGCATCGATTGGCGAGTTATCAGGGTTGTTTCCGCTATTAGGAACAAGTATTGGCTGTGAGCCACTGAGTTTTTTACCGTTAGAAATGTCGTTCACATCACGAAGTTGGCTCACGTTAATGCCAAACTTCTGAGCAATTTTATCCATACGTTCACCACGTTTGGCGTGATAGGTTTGCCAGCTCACAAGCGGTTTATCGTAGGTTGCTAGATTGGTTTTGAATATGGTTGCAGCAGAGATCGGCAATAAAATCTCATGCACGTTACCTGATTCAGTGATGACTGGTCGGTTGTATTCAGGATTGAGCGACACAAACTCGTCATAAGAAATCTCAGCCAAGCTTGCTGCTAATTTAGCATCAATTTTTTCTGGGGCTGTGACCTTAGTGAAATAAGGGCGGTTGGGGATGGTGTCGATGTTGAGTCCGTAGTTTTCAGGCTGTCGCATAATGTTCTTGATAGCCTGAAGCTTAGGTACGTAGTTCTTGGTTTCTTCAGGAAGCGGTAGGCTTGCGTAATCGGTTGGCAAGCCTTTCTTAATGTTACGATCGATTGCGCGTTGTACGGTTCCCTCGCCTGCATTGTAGGCTGCGAGCGCCAAATCCCAGCTACCAAACATGCCGTGTAGTTTTTGTAGGTAGTTAAGTGCCGCATTGGTAGCAGCGGTCACGTCGCGCCGATTATCAACCCACCAGTCCTGTTTAAGACCGAAGTCCTTGCCAGTGGCCGGCATGAACTGCCAGATACCAGACGCCTTGGTGCGAGAGTTTGCGACGGGATTAAAGGCACTTTCTACCATGGGCAGTAGTGCAATCTCGCTTGGCATGCCTCGTTTTTCAACCTCGACCACGATATGGTAGAGGTAACGCTGACTGCGTCCTATCATACGTTTAACGTAGTCTGGTCTGGCCGCGTACCATGCTTCATGGTTGCCCGTGTAAGCGGAATTGACCTCGGGCATAGTGTAGCCACTGATGATGCGCTGACGTAAGTCAGGTGCGCTCTTGTCAATGTTCGCAGGTAGGGAATCTTTGACCTGATCTGGTAGGTAATTGAGGACAGGATCGAGTTGGGAATTTGGGGTGATGTTGAAGGTGGGGTCAAGAGCTTCACGGTTAGGTGTGCTGTTGTCTAAAATCACAATATAGTCACCCTCAACATTGGTTTCAGCTTGTGCGGGAATGGCCAGCAGCAAGAGTGAAAACAATATGAATTTTACTGGGGTTTTACTAACCATGAACACCTTCTAAAGGGCTTGAAATATGCGCGTAAGCGGCCAATGATAGTAGCCAAATAGGGGTGGGCAGTCAAGCGAAAATCGGCTTAATGGCAGCATCAAATCCGCCCATTTTAGAATTGATTGCGCATAGCTCTCAGCGCAGTAAATACTGCAATCGGGTCAGCTTGAGGGAGATTTAAATAGGCCATGATTTCTGGTGAGCGACACCTTAAAAAAGGGTTGGTCGCAAGTTCCAGCGCAATGTTGCTAGGTACGCTAGGTTGCCCGGATGACCTAATCACTTTTGTCATTTGAGTGCGATCCTTCAAGGCAGCGTTATTTGATTCCACCAGTTGCGCAAATTGCAGGTTGTGCTCTGTATATTCGTGGGCGCAATAAACCGCTGTACTTTCTGGCAATGCTGCGATTTTTTGTAAGGAGTCAAACATCTGAGCCGGAGTTCCCTCAAACAGTCTGCCACATCCACAACCAAATAAGGTGTCGCCACAGAAAAGTAAATTTGCGCCATAATAAGCTACGTGTCCTAGCGTGTGGCCACCGACGTCGATCACCTTTAATGATAAATCTAAGTCTTGAATATGAATGGTTTGATTATCATGCACTGGCGTGTGCTTAAAAGCATATTGTTCTTTTTGGGGTGCGAAGACTTGCGGTGCAAATTCAGCCATCAGCGTATTTACACCGCCAATATGGTCGGCGTGGTGATGTGTGATTAAAATGGTGCTTAGTTTGAGGCCGCGTTGCTTTAAGGCTGCAACGACTGGCGTAGCATCGCCAGGATCCACAACTGTGGCATGCGTGCCGTTTTCAATGAGCCAAATGTAATTATCTTGAAATGCTGGAATGGGTATGATGTTAAGCATAATGATTGATAGCGTAACATTTTCTGCAAGACTAATGGATGCTGAATACGAGTAATGACTAAAGACCTAAATCATTCGGGGATGATGACTTGGCTAGATACGCCCATAGGCGCTTATCTATTGGCGCAGGAACAAACTCTTTTTGACGATCTGGTGAGCGATATTTTTGGCTTTAACGCGCTGCAGTTAGGTTTCTTACAGGCTGATTTATTGCGTAACTCACGTATTCCATTTGCACTCAAGGCGAGTGAAACCCAGGGCAATTTATTGTGTGATACACAGCAATTGCCGATTGCTAGCAATACCATGGACTTGGTGTTGTTGCCCCACACTTTGGACTTTAGTGTGAGCCCCCAGCAAACGCTTCGTGAGGTAGAGCGCGTTTTAATGCCAGAAGGGCATATCATCATTGCGGGTTTTAATCCCCTTAGCACTTGGGGTATGCGAAGGTTTGTCAGCAAAAGATGCTCTTCATCTAGCGCACTTTGGCATGCACACTTTTTATCCGCCTTGCGAATTAAAGACTGGTTGAATTTGCTAGGGTTTGAAGTTGTTAGCACGCGCATGGCTTGTTATAAGCTTCCTGTGCAATCGACGTCATGGATGCAAAGGTTTGATGGTTTAGATAAGCTGGGAAGCCGTTGTTGGCCGATGCTAGGCGGTGTATATTGCATCGTCGCGAAAAAACGGGTGCTTGGGATGCGCATTATCAAACCGAATTGGAAGCAGGCTAAATTGAAACGTGCGCTAGCGATTTCAACATCACAAAAAGACGATACATCTAGCGCCTTAAGAAATAATTCGGTAACAAAACTAGATAACAAGGTTTAAGTGTGTCAGAAAAACAATCAGAATTAGTGGTGATTTATGCAGATGGTGCATGTAAAGGCAATCCTGGCCCTGGTGGGTGGGGTGCATGGATTAGCATGGGTGGGCACTCAAAAGAGTTGTGCGGTGGTGAGCCTGTAACAACCAACAATCGCATGGAGTTAATGGCTGTGATTCGCGCATTGCAGGCTTTAAAGCGAGCATGTAATGTCAAAGTTTATACCGACTCGGTTTATGTGCAAAAAGGTATGACAGAGTGGATCGAGGGTTGGAAAAAACGCGGTTGGCGTACTGCAGATAAAAAGCCTGTTAAAAACGATGATTTGTGGCAAGAGTTAGATTCGATTGCTCAGCAACATCAAATCGAATGGCTTTGGGTTAAAGGCCATGCAGGCGATGCTGGGAATGAGCGTGCGGATGCTTTAGCAAACCAAGGTGTCGCACAAGTGATGCATGGCTAGGTGAAACATCGTAGTTAAAATTTAATTGAGAGTAAGCAAATGAGACAAGTTTTTTTAGACACCGAAACCACAGGCCTGTATCCAGCGCAGGGTCATCGCATTATTGAAATCGCAGCTGTTGAGGCGATTAATCGCCGTGTGACCGATAATCATTTTCATGTTTATCTTAACCCTGACCGTGAGATTGATGCTGCAGCGCAGGAAGTGCACGGTATTACGCTAGAGTTCTTGCAGGATAAGCCGCGTTTTGCAGATGTGGTGAGTGAATTTTTAGACTTTGTGGCAGACGCTGAGCTTGTGATTCATAACGCACCATTTGATGTTGGATTCTTGAATTCCGAGCTTGGAAAAATAGACCGTGAAAACTTAGAAAAAACTGCTGGCAATATCATTGATACGCTCAAAATGGCCAAGGAAATGCGTCCAGGGCAGCGTAATAATTTAGACGCTTTGTGTCGCCATTACGGGATTGATAATTCCAAGCGTACTTTACATGGTGCTTTACTCGATGCTGAGTTGCTCGCCGAGGTTTATATGGCGATGACACGAGGCCAAGATAGTCTAATGATGGATATGCTTGAAGATGAAGCGCCACAAAGTGAAGATGGCGAAATTTCACAACCCATTGTTCTTAAAGTATTAAGCGCTTCAGCTGAAGAACTTGGGGAACATGAGGCTTATGTAAAAGCGCTAAATAAAGGGGATAACCTTTGGCAAAAGCCTGTTGCAGAGCCAACGGCAGAATAACTAGCTTAGCGCGTCTGCCCAGCTATTGGGGGTTTCGTAGAGCCTAACGCGCTCTAGTTTTAGGTGGTTGCCGTAAACGTCTTGATATTGGCTGTTGAGAATGCGAAAAGCCTCCGCAGCCATATTTTCCGCCGTTGGCACGCTACTCATTACCACGGTCTTGTGGTTAGGGAGCGTGTTCAAGAAATTCAAAATTTCAGCGTCGCCTTTGTACACCAAGAAGGCATGATCCCATACATCAACTACTGATTTCTTTGCGATCGCTTTTACATCTGAAAAGTCCATGACCATGCCGTTATCAGAAGAGTTTTCTTGCTGGATGATATCGCCTGATAAGGTAATTTCCATGGCGTAGCGATGGCCATGAAGGTTTTTACATTGGCTTTTGTGGCAAGGAATACGGTGCCCAGCGTCGAATTCTAGTCGTGTGGTAATTTGCATAGACGAGATTATATCAGCATTCTCAATCGCTAAATTTTAGGCTTGCCGATTTCCTGAGTGAGCCCTTGGTAATAAGCTAATCTTACTTGTGAGATTTTACCTTCTTCCATGGCGCCAATAATCGCGCAATCTGGCTCATGGATGTGTTTGCAGTTATTGAAGCGACATTTGCCTAAATATGGTCTAAATTCAATAAAAGCTTGCTCCAGTTCTTCGATGCTCAAATGATTTAAACCAAATTCTTGCAAGCCTGGCGAGTCAATCAAATCGCTTGTTGCGTCTAAATGATACAAATGCGCCGCTGTGGTGGTGTGCTTCCCGCTATCTAAGACCTCAGAGACCTCTTGGGTGCGAACTACTGATTCTGGAAGAAGGGCATTCACAATCGTGGATTTTCCCATGCCAGATTGGCCAACAAGTACGCTGACTTGGCCTGAGAGCCATTGTTTTAGGGGGCTAATATCTTGTTTGGCGGATAGCGGTTGGACTTGGTAGCCTAAGTCTTGATAAACCTTAAGTAGCTTCATCGCATCCGAGTTATCGGCCAGATCACATTTATTAAGCACGATGACCGCTTTGATGCCTGCAGCTTCAGCGGCAATTAAACAGCGATTGAGTAGTGCCTCATAAAAGCTAGGCGTGGTTGCTAGCACGATAATGACCTGGGTGACGTTGGATGCTAGTGTTTTAGTCTTATAAGCGTTGCTACGAAAAAGCAGGCTGGTGCGAGGATGGAGCTTTTCAACCACGCCCTCTAGCGTGTCGGTCATTTTGACCTCTACTTGGTCGCCACAAGCCAAATCATTCTTTTTACCGCGAGTCACACAGCTGATTTGTGTACCATCTTTGAGTTCAACACCATAGCGTTTGCCATATGAGGCGACTACTTGACCTTGCTTTAGAATGGGATTTGCCAAAAGATTACTTTTCGAAGTGGTAGTAAGTTTGATTAAGATAGCTTGCGACATGTAGCTCTTCGTCTTCAAACCACTTTAAACCCAGCATGGTGTTGCAGTTGCGGACTTGCGCTTTTAGGCCGCGAGATGTTTTTACTAAACGATTTTCACGGGTGTAAATTGCTGAGCCATCACCACCAAAACTGCTGGCATGGCACGAAATACAGTTTTTTTGTAATAAGGCGTTGCCAGCAACAGGGTCGCCACCTGCGTAAAGCGCCGAATACTGATCAGCATAAGCAAGACTTGCGCTCATTAGGGTAAGTAATAAGGTGACACTCGAAGTTTTAATCATTTATTCCTTAACCCTTTGAGCCTGTTTGTAAGCTATCTGATTGTGAGCTTGGCAATACGAATGCTCGCTGGCGGATGAGAATCATAGAATGCTGAGTGTAACGGGTCTGGCGTTAAGGTTGAAGCATTATCACGATAAAGCTTCACTAAAGCATCTTCCAAGTATTTAGCGTTTGAGTGTTTTGCCGCATAAGCATCCGCTTCAAACTCGTTTTTACGTGAGTAATTGGCCATGATAGGGCGAAGTATAAATAAGAAAACAGGGCTAATAAGTAAGAACAGTATGAGCGCCATGTAACTGCTCATGTCGTTTACACCCAAGCCTAAGAAAAACCAATTTTGGTCTTTCAAGAAGCCTAGCAAGGCTAATCCTAGGAAGCTAATAGAAAACATCATGACAATACGTTTAATGACGTGTTTATGTTTGAAGTGACCAAGCTCATGGGCAAGTACAGCTTCGATTTCATCGGCATTTAAGCGTTCAAGCAGCGTGTCAAAAAATACCACACGCTTGCTGTTACCGAAACCCGTGAAATAAGCATTGCCGTGACTGCTACGAGCAGAGCCGTCCATCACAAACAATCCTTGTGATTTGAAACCACATTTCACTAATAAAGCCTCGATGCGTGTTTTCAATATTTCATCTGCTAGCGGTGTAAATTTATTGAATATTGGCGCGATAAATGTTGGGTAAATAGCAAGTACTAATAGGTTAAAAATGCTCCAAACAGCCCAAAGATAAAGCCACCAGTATTCGCCAGCGCCCTCCATGAGCCATAGCGCGACAAATAAGATAGGCGCGCCAAGTGCGATACCTAAAATGCTTTGCTTAATCATGTCGCCAATAAACATAGCGCGCGTCATTTTGTTAAAGCCGAAATGTGCGTCAATGACAAAGGTTTTGTAATAATCAAAAGGGGCATCAATAATCCCGCTAATAATCAGCGCGCTTAAAATGACTAATGCGCCTCTGAGCATTTCATGTTCAGGCATTAAATCACGCCATACATAATCTATCCATTGCAAGCCTGTGCCAAGTGTAAGTGTAAGAAGCAATGCCGCCTGTACGAGAGTTTCGGTAATCACAAGCTTGGTTTTAGCTGCAGTGTAATCAGCGGCCTTTTGGTGCGCTTCTAGGCTAATATCTTTGCTGAATGCTGTTGGCACTTCATTACGATGTTTTTGCACAAAGCCAATATGCCGATTGCCAAGCCAGATACGGGTAAGCGTGGTCAATACCACTAAACTAATGAAGAGAATGCTCAGCGTGTAACTATGGGTAGATGCCATGATTTTTATGTTTTTCAGTTAAACTAACGACATTATAGAAGCTTCAATCGACCGAAGGTTCACCAATTGCAATTTATTCAACAAAATTAATGGAAATCATGATGGCAAATCCGAACGACAATTTAATCTGGCTTGATATGGAAATGACAGGCTTGTTGCCAGATACTGACCGCATCATTGAATTGGCGGTTGTTGTGACGGATGCAGATTTAAATGTGATTGCGGAGTCGCCAGTGATTGTTATTCATCAGGCTGATGAAGTGTTGGATGGGATGGATGCTTGGAACAAAGGCACCCATGGCCGTTCCGGCTTAATCGAAAAAGTGAAAGCTTCAACGACGAATGAGGAACAAGCGACTGTTCAAATGTTGGCGTTTTTAAAGCAACATGTCCCAGAAGGTAAATCGCCGATGTGTGGTAACTCTATCTGCCAAGATAGACGATTTATGGCGCGTTATATGCCCGAGCTTGAAAAATATTTTCATTACCGCAATTTAGATGTCAGCACCTTTAAAGAGTTGGCGAGACGTTGGAAGCCAACGATTTACTCTGGATTTAAAAAAGCTAGCAAGCATGAAGCCTTGGCGGATATTTACGAGTCTATAGACGAGCTTAAATACTACCGCGAGCATTTTATTAAGCTCGACTAAAGCAATAGGCAAAAAAATGGGTGCGACCAGCGCACCCGAAGGGAGGAGAAAAGCAGCTTAGGAGTAAGCTCGCTTTAACATAAGCATGTTGCGTGCCAGTTCTCTCTGCTCCCTTTTTGATTTCTGTTATTTTTTCAAAATTTCTTCATACATTGCCATGTAGGCTTTTGCGCTCTTAGTCCAATCTAAGTTTTGGCGCATACCGTTTTCTTGTATTTCTTTCCAAGTCTTTTCATCTTGATAATAGCTTAGCGCCTTGCCTACGGCGGAAACTAGCTCATTGGGATCAGCCTTTTTCATCACAAAGCCAGTCGCTGATTTGTTTTTAAGGCTCGCCTCGTTGGTATCTTGAACCGAATCTGCGAGGCCGCCGGTGTAAGTTACAACAGGCGGAGTGCCGTATCGCAAGCCATACATTTGGTTGAGTCCGCAAGGCTCAAATCGTGATGGCATGATGAAGATATCGCATCCCGCCATGATTTGGTGCGAAAGTGCTTCATTGTAGCCGATGGTAACGCTCACTTGGTCTGGGAAGCATTTTGCTAAATCGCGGTAACCTTGCTCAAAGCTAGTATCACCACTGCCAAGCACCGCTAATTGGCACCCGTGTTGAGTAAGCAATAATTCTGCACAGGCTAAAAGTATATCCAAGCCTTTTTGGTGGGTGAGGCGGCTCACAACACCTAATAATGGAATTTTAGGTTCTTCTTTTAAGCCTAGCTTGGTTTGAAGTGCTGCTTTAACTTTTTGTTTTCCAGCTAGATTTTCAGCATCGTAATGATCTGCCAGATGCGGGTCAGTTGCAGGGTTCCATTCATGCGTATCAAGACCATTTAAAATGCCGTGTATCTCTTTGCCGCGCGCTGTGAGCAAGCCTTGCATGCCAAAGCCATAGGCTTCAGTTTGAATTTCTTTTGCATATGTTGGGCTAACCGTCGATAAGCCATCCGCATAGAAAATGCCGGCTTTTAAAAATGAAAGCTGACCATAATATTCCACGCCATTGATTTGATAGCTTTCGGCGGGCAAGCCTAGACGCGTTACCCAATCTGCGCCGTAACAGCCTTGAAACGCCAGGTTGTGAATGCTTAAGACGGATTTTGCTTGTTTCATTTTGGTGCGGTCTGCACTTATAAAATGCATAAAGGCTGGTGTTAATCCTGATTGCCAATCGTTGCAGTGGGTAATGTCTGGCGCCCAATAATTTAATGGGCTTTGCTCGCCACTTAAAATGGCTGCAACTAATGAAAGCGTGCCGAAGCGATAAGGGTTGTCTTCCCAATCTTTGCCTGTGGCATCGACATAAGGGCCGCCATCGCGCTGATATAAGCCAACTGATTCGATGGCCATTACAGGCACTTTTGTTTCCGGCATTTCACCTAGTATTAAGTTAATGGCGCCAACGTGAGGTAAGTTTGAGATTGTCGTTAGAAATTTTGGATTGATCAATTTATCCAATACTGCAGGATATCCAGGAATCAAAATACGAACATCTGCGTCAATCTCTTGAAGTGCGGCTGGAAGAGAGCCGCTGACATCAGCTAGGCCGCCAGTTTTAATGAGTGGAAAGGCTTCGGAGGTGACGAATAAAATGCGCAATTTTTACTGCTCTCGGTTGAATCAATTGATGCAGTCCATCATACTGACGGTATGATGCCAAATCAAGGCGCAATGATTACCAAAAGGAAATAAACATGGGCATGACAGCCTTTTTTGCAGTAGGAATCGGTGCCGCAATCGGCGCATGGGGACGTTGGGGTTTGAGCTTGATGCTGAATGCTCTGTTCCCATTCTTGCCGCTTGGCACTCTAGTTGCAAATTTAGTCGGCGGTTATTTAATGGGCATCAGCATGGGCTTGGTTGCTTTGGGTGGCTTGTTAAGCCCTGAATTAAGACTGCTAGTCACGACAGGCTTCTTAGGTGGGTTGACTACATTTTCAACATTCTCTGCTGAGTCGGTCACGCTTTTCTCACGCGGAGAGTATGGCTGGGCGTCATTGCATTTGCTCGGACATGTGCTTGGATCTTTGTTGATGACGGCGCTTGGTTTGCTCACCGTGCAACTTTTGAAGCAGTAAGCGTTCTGATTACTGATGAGTTTACGTTTACGTCTTAATTTACTAATTACCGCCTTGTCGCTTGCATTTATGTTGGCGGCAGGTTGGGCTATCGTCAATGATGCTAAGGTTTCCATCAGAGAACGAGTGGAAGCGGCTTCTCGCGTGACTGTGCAACTGCTTGATAACGTGATTGTAACCTCTGTTATGAACCCAAGCTTGGGTGATACGACTGATGTTCTTAATGTGTTTCTGCGTTCCTTAGGATATGTCCGCAGTAGCCAAATCGCTTTGTATGATTATCGTGGCAATGTTTTATATGAATCGCCAAAGTCGACCTATCGTAGTGATGTGCACCCGCCACAATGGTTTGTGAAGATGGTTGAGCCTCAAAAAGAAATTGTTCAGCGTAGGGTGCGTTTTGGTTCTTTGGTTGTGACATCAAGTGCAGCCGGATCCATCCGTGAGGCATGGCGAGGTGTTGAGAAGTTGATGTGGATGGGTTTTGGTTTCTTTTTGTTGCTTAACGTTATGGTTTACGCGTTGTTAAGCCATTCATTGCGCCCCGTTCGACATATTCTTGGTGCGATTAATCGGATGGAGCAGGGAGACCTTACGGTTCGACTTGAGCCTTTTAAACTGCCTGAGTTCGATACGATTGGGCACAGCTTAAATCGTATGGCAGAGTCTTTGGAAGCAGAGCGTCAACTTGAAGAAAATCGGCAATTGACGGCCTTAATTCAAACCCATATTGAAGATGAACGCCGAAGTTTAGCGCGAGAACTTCACGATGAGCTGGGGCAATATGTCACAGCAATTAAAACTTTCGCGGTGGGGATTGCCAATAAAACCACTGAAAAAATGCCGGATGTTTCATCCAATGCCCAAACGATTGTGGCGGCGGCGAACCATATTTATGACGGTATGCATAATATCATTCGCCATTTACGACCTGGTGCACTTGATAACTTAGGGCTGTCTGAAACGCTTAAAGATGCAATCAACCACCTACAAAAACAACATCCTGACATTGAGTTTAAGTTGGATTTGGCGGGCGATTTGGATTCGTTAGGTGAAAATCTCAACATTAATTTTTATCGTATCGTGCAAGAGTCTTTAAACAACGCAGTGAAGCATGCAAAAGCCAGTGTGATTCAAGTTAGTTTAAAGCAGGATCGCCAAGGTGATTTAAGGTTAACAATCCAAGACAATGGCCTCGGTATGGATGTGAACAATGTTGATCAAACCCAGCACTTTGGTTTGCTTGGTATGCGTGAACGAACACAAGCATTTCGTGGTCAATTTAACATTGAGTCTGTGCCGAAGCAGGGCACGACTATTTCTATCTATATCCCTAAGGAGTCTTTTGCATGAGTGCACCCATTAATGTATTGCTAGTGGATGACCACGCAGTCGTTCGCATGGGCTTTAAAATGCTATTGGAGTCAGATTCAGACATCAAGGTCATTGCAGAGGCGGATAGTGGAGAAAATGCGGTAAAAATGTATATGGAACACAAGCCGGATGTAGTGGTCATGGATATCACCATGCCCGGTATTGGTGGTCTTGAGGCCACGGATCGCATTATGGCCAAAGACAGCTCCGCACGAATTCTTGTGCTTTCAGCTCATGAGGACTCTGTGCACCCTAAACGAGTACTGAATGCGGGCGCAATGGGATATTTAACTAAGCGGAGTGCTGCAGAGGAGTTGATTAAAGCGATTCGCACGGTTGCAAGTCGAAAAATGTATCTTGAAGCGAGTATTGCTCAACAAATGGCCATTCAGCAATTGAATGGTGAAAAAAATCCAGTGGATGTGCTTTCAGACCGAGAGTTTGAAGTATTTATGGCGCTTGCTAAAGGGGAAACAACCAATCAGATTGCGGAGATTTTGAGTTTATCACCGCGAACAGTTGGTACCCATTTGTATAACATTAAACAAAAGCTCAACGCGGGTAACTCAGCTGAAATCGCGTTAATTGCGATGCGATCAGGATTGATTGACCCTTAAGTATTATTTTTAGCGCTTGCATTGGCGCTAACGCTCATTACCCCGCTGCTGATAATAATTGCAATGGCCAGCCAGCGGTCCATCGAAAGCATTTCCTTCCAAAGTAATATTCCAAATAAACTCGCTAGCACCACTGTGGTGTAAGCGAGGCTTCCAACAACTAATGGATTGCCTGTTCGGTAGGCGCGGGTCATGGCAAGCTGGGCAATGGTGGCACAAGTGCCGAGACCAGCAAGTATTGGTAAATCTTTCAATTCGATAGGGTTGAAGTGATGAATCAGCATCCATGCGCCACCCCCTAATGTACAAACAAGTGAGAAATAAAAAACTGTACGCCAGTCAGGCTCGCCAGCGCGGCCTAACTGAGCGACATGCACATAAACTAAGCCTGCCAAAAGGCCAGAAAGCAAACCTAATCCCCCTGCAAGAAGCTCTCCGTAATGAATGCTTGGCTTTAACAAAAAAGCTACGCCAATAAAGCCAGTGATGATAGCGACAAGCAAAATCCTCTTGGGTTTTTCATGAAGTGCAATTGTTAAAATTGCCGCCATGGCTAGTGGGGATGTGTAGTTAAGCGTAATCGCGGTGGCAAGCGGTAGTTCGCTAATGGCATAGAAAAACATGACCATGGAGATGAAGCCAATGATGGAGCGTGACATCTGTTTTTTGAAATACGTTGTTTTGAGTGATAGTCCATTGATGATGACATAGCTAGAGATAAACACCAGGCCAACTAATGAGCGGTAAAAGACAAGTTCTGCACTCGAGAATTTATGTGAGGCGATTTTAACCAAAACGCCCATGATGGCAAAAAAGAACGCTGCGACCAGCATCCATAAGCTACCCCATTTAAATTGCTTCACAGGTGCGGTTCTAGCTGCGTGCGCAGCCAATAATGGAAATGTTCCAAGCCTGTTTCCATGGGGTGTTGATACGGTCCACGCTCGTCGATGTTTTGGGCAAATAGTGCACGGCGACCATCATGCATGCGTTGGCAAATCTCTTTGTCTTCAAGCGCCGTTTCTTCATAAGCAGATTGCTGCGCAGCAACATACTCACGCTCAAACAGTGCAATGTCTTCAGGGTAGTAAAACTCAACCACGTTTGTGCAAGCATCTGCGCCGCGAGGAATAATGTGTGAAACCACAAGCACGTTTGGATACCATTCAATCATTAGGAATGGATAATATACCATCCAAATGGCACCGTGCTTAGGCAAGCCTTTTTTGCCTTGATATTGTTTAACCTGCGTTTGCCAGTTTTTGTAGATATCTGAGCCAGCTTTTTCGTAGCTAGGTTTGTAGCCAACGGTTTGCACACTGTAATCTTTGCCAAACTCCCAATGAAGCACATCACAATCCACAAATCGGTCTAAGCCCGGGTGGAATGGACCTACGTGATAATCTTCCAAATAAACTTCAATAAAAGTCTTCCAATTAAAGTCGTATTCATCCACTGTCACGCGATCTAGCATGTAATTGGTGAAGTCGAAATCTTGCTTGCAGCCTAGTGCTGCCAAGTCTTCCGCGATATTGCGTTTGCCATTAAAAAGCAAACCCTGCCAGTTGGTGAGGGGTGTGTGGTCTAAGTGAAGACAAGGGTTTTCATCAAAGTGTGGAGCACCTAAAAGCTCGCCTTTGAGGTTGTAAGTCCAGCGATGAAGGGGGCAAACGATATGTTTGGTATTACCTTGACCGTTCAACATCAGTGCTTGGCGATGGCGGCAAACATTGCTGATTAAGCTAATGCCTTGCTGGTTATGCACTAAAGCTTTTCCGTCTTTCATCCAGCCTAGTGTGTAGAAATCACCTTGGTTTGGCACCATAAGCTCGTGTCCAAAATACTGTGGCGCTTTTGGAAATAAGTGTTTTACTTCCGCTGCATAAATGGCGGGGTCGGCATACCAGGCCACAGGTAGCTGTGCTGTTGCTTGCTCTGTGACATTAGTTTTTGTATTGTTGTTTGATGCGAGAGAAATCATAGTGCTTAGTACTGTTCCGCTAAATATTATTTCTGCAAAATTTAAGCGTTAAAGGCCTTGTTTTAATGCGCTTAATTATTTTGAGGTGTGGGATTTTGCACTAACCCCATTTTTTTTCAAGTTTTTTCAGGAAGGTATGCGTTTGGCCTAATTTAAGGCAGATAAAATTAGAATAAGTTTCAGCCACTTAAATGACGAATAATCAGCCTCAAAAAGCCCTCGATTCTTGCCTAAAAGCCTGTTTTGAGATAATCTCAATACCTTAGATGTAAAACAATTTCTTAAGCTCAAGGAGCAGGTGAATGAAAAATCCACTAGATTCAATTTTAGGTACGATCATTTCAGGCTTGATTCTGACGTTTGTGTTGTATTCATTTGTGAAACATTTCGTATTGGCGGGGGTATAAATCATGGAATATTCAATGGGTATTTTCCGCTGGTTACACATCATGGCAGGCATCACTTGGATTGGCTTGCTTTATTATTTTAACTTGGTGCAAGTGCCAGCAATGAAAGATGCGGCGGCTGACGGTACTGCAGCAGGCATTTCTAAACATGTTGCACCTCGTGCTTTGCTCTGGTTTCGCTGGGCGGCTGTGGCTACTTGGTTAATGGGTGCTGCTTTGTTAGGCCCTAACTTTAGCGCGGCATTTGGTTTGCAAGCTGGCTACACTGGAATCGGTATTGGTGCTTGGTTAGGTAGCATTATGTTGTTCAATGTTTGGGTGCTAATTTGGCCTAATCAACAAAAGATTTTGGGCATGGTTTCTGCTACGGATGATGAAAAAGCCAAAGCACGTCGCGTGGCATTTTTAGCATCACGTACCAATATGATGCTTTCAGTGCCTATGTTGTTCTTTATGGCAAACGGCCTGACACATAAGGCGCTTATTGGCCTGTAAGATTTTTATTTAAGCTGGAATTGGCGGCTTAAGCCGCCTTTTTCATTTTTATATGGCAACAGATGGTTGCCAATTTCATTTTGTAAGTATTGAGTAAAGTGATATGTCACAACATTTGATGAACACATATGCACGTCAGCCAGTTAGCTTTGTTAGAGGGGAAGGCGTTTGGCTATTTGATGCAGAGGGTAATCGCTATTTAGATGCGCTCGCTGGTGTTGCGGTCAATGGCCTCGGTCATGCACATCCTAAGCTTGTTAAAGCGATTAGTGATCAAGCAGAAAAGCTCATTCACGTCTCTAACGTCTACAACATCAACGAGCAAGAGCGTCTTGCCGACAAGCTTTGTGAAATTTCTGGCATGGACAAGGTGTTCTTTTGTAACTCTGGCTGTGAGGCAAACGAGGCTTCAATTAAATTGGCTAGACTTTACGGTCACAACAAAGGCATTAAAAATCCTGAAATCATCGTCATGGAAAAATCATTCCATGGACGTACATTGGCAACACTTTCAGCAACCGGTAATCGCAAAACACAAGCTGGATTTGAGCCATTGGTTAGTGGTTTTGTTCGTGTGCCATTTGATGATGTGGAAGCTGTACGTCAAGTAGCATCGCACAATAAAAATGTCGTGGCGATTTTGGTTGAACCAGTTCAGGGCGAGGGCGGGATTAACATTCCGCATGACGCTGCTGGTTATTTAGAACAATTGCGTAAGATTTGTGACGACAACGGCTGGTTGTTAATGCTGGATGAAGTGCAAACAGGGATTGGCCGCACAGGCACTTGGTTTGCGTTTCAGCATACCAATATCATGCCAGATGTAATGTCATTGGCTAAAGGCTTAGGTTCTGGTGTGCCGATTGGCGCTTGTGTGGCTAAAGGTGTTGCCGCTGAAACATTTACTTACGGTAAACACGGTTCTACTTTTGGCGGTAATCCATTGGCTACCGCCGCAGGTTTTGCCACACTGCAAACTATTGAAGAAGAAAACTTACGTGCTCATGCGCAAGCGATGGGTGATGTCATTTGCAACGGCTTGCGTGCAGCGCTTAAAGGTGTTGCTGGCGTGAATATCATTCGTAATGCTGGTTTGATGATTGGTGTAGAACTTAACCGTCCATGTGGAGACTTGGTTAAACGTGCGCTGGCTGAAAAACTTCTCATTAACGTGACCGCAGACAATGTAGTACGTTTATTGCCACCACTTGTGATTAATCAGAATGAAGCAGAGCAATTGGTAGAAATCTTAGCAAAATTAATTAAGCAATTTTTGAGTGAATAATATTTTTAAATTAATGGCTTAAACGTCCAATTTTTTGGTCAACATCATGACAATCAAACACTTTTTACAATTTAACGACTTAAATCTCGACGAGCTTAATCATATTTTTGAGCGGACTCGCTGGATTAAAGCGCAATTTAAAGCCTATCAACAATATTGGCCGCTGTCAGACCGTACATTGGTCATGATATTTGAGAAGGCGAGTACCCGTACTCGTTTATCTTTTGAAGCGGGTATGCAGCAGTTGGGCGGCTCAGCGATTTATTTGAACACGCGTGATTCGCAATTGGGTCGCGGAGAGCCTGTAGAAGATGCAGCGCAAGTTATCTCTCGTATGAGCGACATTGTGATGATTCGTACGTTTGAGCAGGACATTATTGAGCGCTTTGCAGCAAACTCGCGAGTGCCAGTAATAAACGGCCTAACCAATGAGTATCACCCTTGCCAAATATTGGCGGATATTTTTACCTTCATCGAACACAGAGGTCCAATCAAAGGCAAAACGGTTGCTTGGATAGGTGACTCAAACAATGTTTGTAATACCTGGTTGCAAGCGGCCGAAGTGCTCGATTTTAATGTGCATGTTTCCACGCCACCTGGCTACGAAGTTGAGCCTGAACGCGCTAATTTATACGGTGATAGCCATTACGAAGAGTTTGCAGATCCGATGGAAGCGGCACGTGGTGCTGATTTGGTGACGACAGACGTTTGGACTTCAATGGGATTTGAGGCTGAAAACGAAGAGCGTATGCGTGACTTTGCTGATTGGCAAGTGGATGCAGACATGATGCGTGTGGCAAAAGAAGATGCGTTGTTTATGCATTGCTTGCCAGCACACCGCGGTGAAGAGGTTTCTGCGGATGTGATTGATGGCAAACACTCTGTCGTTTGGGATGAGGCTGAAAATAGATTGCATGTTCAAAAGGCACTCATGGAGTACCTTTTGTTGGGCAAAGTAAAATAGCTGCAAGCTATTTCGGTGTAGGCTAACCTTCAGGTTAAGTGAGCAACGCGAACGGCCGAAATCAAAAGCATTTGCATGTTCAAAAGGCACTCATGGAGTACCTTTTGTTAGGAAAAGTTAAGTAATTATTGAGATTGGAAAAGAAGTAATGAGCGATATTAAAAAAGTAGTGTTGGCGTATTCAGGTGGTCTTGATACTTCAGTGATCTTGAAATGGCTTCAAGATGAATACAAATGTGAAGTGGTGACATTTACTGCCGACTTAGGTCAAGGTGAAGAGTTGGAACCAGCACGCGCTAAAGCTAAAGCGGCTGGCGTAAAAGAAATTTACATTGATGACGTGCGTGAAGAGTTTGTGCGCGATTTTGTATTCCCAATGTTCCGTGCCAATACCGTTTATGAAGGCGAATACTTGCTTGGCACTTCAATCGCACGCCCATTGATTGCTAAGCGCCTTATTGAAATTGCGAATGAGACAGGCGCGGATGCTATTTCTCATGGTGCGACGGGCAAGGGTAACGATCAAGTACGTTTTGAACTTGGCGCTTACGCATTGAAACCTAATATTCATATCATTGCTCCATGGCGTGAGTGGGATTTGCTTTCACGTGAAAAGCTTTTGGCTTATGCAGAAAAGCACGGTATCCCAGTTGAAATGAAACATAAACAAGGTGGTAGTCCGTACAGCATGGATGCTAACTTGTTGCACATTTCTTACGAGGGTCGTCATTTAGAAAATCCAGCAGCAGAGGCTGAGGAAGATATGTGGCGCTGGACAGTATCGCCAGAAAAAGCGCCTGATGCGGCTGAATACATTGATATTGAATATGTAAACGGCGACCCAGTTGCACTTGATGGCAAAAAAATGAAAGCCCATGAAATCTTGGCGTATTTGAACAAGGTTGGGGGTAAACATGGCATTGGTCGTTTGGATTTGGTAGAAAATCGTTATGTGGGCATGAAGTCACGCGGTTGCTACGAAACACCAGGTGGCACAATTTTGCTTAAAGCGCATCGTGCAATTGAATCCATCACATTAGATCGCGAAGTGGCGCATTTAAAAGACGACTTGATGCCACGTTATGCCAGCATGATTTATAACGGATATTGGTGGAGCCCAGAGCGTTTGGCGCTTCAAAGCTTAATTGACCACACACAAAAAACTGTCAATGGTTGGGTGCGATTGAAACTTTATAAAGGCAATGTGATTGTGGCTGGTCGTGACTCTAAAACGGATTCATTGTTTGATCCAAATATTGCAACCTTTGAAGATGATAAAGGTGCTTATGACCAAAAAGATGCGGCTGGTTTTATCAAGCTTAATGCGTTGAGATTGCGTATTGCGGCAAATTTAAAACAGAAAAAACACTAAACAAAAGAAATGCTCATTTAAAAGGAAAAGATCATGGCTCAGTTTGATAATGTAAGTGTTAAAAGAAAAGCAAACGTCTACTTCGACGGTAAGTGCGTTAGCCATACAGTTTTGTTCCCTAACGGCACACGTAGCACAATAGGCGTGATTTTTCCAAGTTCACTGACATTCAACACAGCAGCACCAGAGTTGATGGAAATTAACTTGGGTGTTTGTAAGGTGCGCCTTGCTGGCGAAACGGAATGGAAAACATACAGTGCTGGTGAAAAATTTACTGTGCCAGGTAATTCATCATTTGATATCGAAGTGCTTGAAACACTCGATTACGTCTGTCATTTTGAATAATTAAGAGGTCGATATGCCATCTTTTGATATTACATCTGAAGTTGATATGGTCGCATTGAAAAATGCGATTGATGTGGTTGGTCGTAGTATTACGAATCGATACGACTTTAAAGGTACAAGTGCTAATGTAGAGCTCAATGAGAAAGATAGCCTGCTGACTTTGTTTGGTGATTCTGATTTTCAATTGGATCAAATCAAAGACATTCTATTGCCAGCGATGGAAAAGAAAGAGGCTGACAGTGCAAAGCGCCTTGATCATCAAGATGTTCAGAAGATTTCAGGTAATAAAGTGAAGCAAGTGCTGAAGATTAAAGATGGCATAGATACTGAACTCGCTAAACGCATCGTTAAGCTGATTAAAGACAGTGGCGTCAAGGTGCAGGCCAGCATCCAAGGTGATACGGTGCGCGTGGTTGGCGCTAAGCGTGATGTTTTGCAAGACACCATCGCCCAAGTTAAGAAATCCGTGACCGACTTCCCTTTGCAGTTTGGTAATTTTAGAGATTAATTTTTTTATATTGTTAGAAGTTGAATGAGCGCGAAAACCCTTTACGATAAGTTGTTTGATTCCCATGTGGTGACCGAAGAAAACGGCACTGCGCTGATTTATATTGACCGTCATTTGGTCCATGAAGTGACCAGTCCGCAAGCTTTTGAAGGCTTACGTTTAGCTGGTCGCAAGCCTTGGCGTAAAGACTCTATTGTGGCGACTGCTGACCACAATACCCCAACTAATGGTTGGGAAAATGGCTTGGATGGCATTGCTGATCCTATTTCCCGTATTCAAATTGAAACGCTTGATAGCAATATCAAAGAATTCGGCGCTAAAGCTTATTTTCCATTTATGGATAAAGGCCAAGGCATTGTTCACGTTATGGGGCCAGAGCAGGGCGCAACTTTGCCGGGGATGACAGTTGTATGCGGTGACTCTCACACTAGCACACATGGTGCTTTTGGTGCTTTAGCGCATGGCATCGGAACCTCAGAAGTTGAGCATGTGATGGCGACGCAATGCTTGGTGCAGAAGAAATCTAAATCGATGCTCGTGCGTGTTGATGGTAAGTTAGGTGGCGGTGTGACTGCTAAAGATGTGGCATTGGCCATTATTGGCAAGATTGGTACTGCCGGCGGCACAGGGTATGCGATTGAATTTGGCGGTAGTGTCATTCGCGCCTTCAGCATGGAAGGTCGTATGACCTTATGCAATATGGCGATTGAAGCGGGCGCGCGTGCTGGTATGGTGGCGGTTGATGATGCGACGATCAATTACGTAAAAGGCCGTCCTTATGCGCCTAAAGCAGACCAATGGGATTCTGCGGTCGCTTACTGGCGCACCTTGGTGAGCGATGATGGCGCTGAGTTTGATGCAACAGTTGTCTTGAATGGTGATGATATTCAGCCGCAAGTGACTTGGGGGACATCACCTGAAATGGTGGTTGGGATTGATGGCCTTGTGCCAGACCCTGCAAACGAATCTGATGCAACTAAAAAAGGCAGCATGGAGCGTGCGTTGCAATACATGGGCTTGCAAGCCAATACACCAATGAATGAAATTAGCATCGATAAAGTGTTTATTGGCTCTTGTACTAATTCTCGTATTGAAGATTTGCGCGCCGCCGCCAGCGTTGCTAAAGGCAAGAAAATTGCTAGAAATGTTAAGTTGGCCTTGGTTGTGCCAGGTTCTGGCTTGGTGAAAGCACAGGCTGAAGCTGAAGGCTTAGATAAAGTATTTAAAGACGCTGGGTTTGAGTGGCGCGAGCCAGGCTGCTCAATGTGCTTGGCGATGAATGCCGACCGTCTAGAGTCAGGTGAGCGCTGTGCTTCAACATCCAACCGTAATTTTGAAGGTCGCCAAGGTTTGGGTGGTAGAACGCACTTGGTAAGCCCGGAGATGGCCGCAGCCGCTGCGATTGCAGGACATTTTGTTGATGTCCGTAGCTTTAATTAAGAGATTGATGATATGCAAGCATTTACCCAATTAAATGGTTTAGTGGTTCCACTCGATAGAGCGAATGTCGATACAGATGCCATTATCCCTAAACAGTTTTTAAAATCCATCAAACGCAGTGGCTTTGGCCCTAATGCCTTTGATGAGTGGCGTTATTTAGACCATGGCGAGCCAGGTATGGATAACAGCAAACGAAAAATTAACCCTGATTTTGTGTTGAATCAAGCCCGTTATCAAGGCGCTTCTGTACTTTTGGCACGTGAAAATTTTGGCTGTGGTTCTAGCCGTGAACACGCACCTTGGGCGCTTGAAGATTACGGATTCCGCGTGATCATTGCGCCTAGTTTCGCGGACATTTTCTTTAATAACTGCTTTAAGAATGGCATGTTGCCTATCGTGCTATGTGCAGATGATGTCAATGCTTTATTCAAAGAAACAGAAGCATCAGAAGACTATAAACTCAACATCGACTTGAGCAAACAAAGTATTACTTCGCCAAGCGGCAAGTCTTATAAGTTTGATGTGGATGCTTTCCGTAAGCATTGCTTATTGAATGGCTTGGATGACATTGGTTTGACCATGCAGCATCAGGATGCGATTAAAGCCTTTGAAACAAAGCATCAAGCTGCACAACCTTGGCTTTTTAATTAAATTATATTTATCAATCGTATATTAGTATTTGTTAGGATTTTAGATGAAGATTGCAGTTTTGCCAGGTGATGGCATTGGCCCAGAAATCGTCGCACAAGCGGTTAAAGTTTTAAATGCCTTAAACATTGGTCTTGAAATGAAAGAGGCGCCAATTGGCGGTGCTGGTTATGAGGCTTTTGGCGATCCACTTCCTGCCGATACTTTAAAGTTGGCTAAAGAATCGGATGCTGTTTTGCTCGGTGCTGTGGGTGACTGGAAATATGACTCATTACCACGCGATATGCGTCCTGAGCGTGGTTTGTTACGTATTCGTAAAGAACTTAATTTGTTCGCAAACTTGCGTCCTGCTTTGCTTTATCCAGAGCTCGCTTCCGCTTCTACCCTGAAACCAGAAGTCGTTGCTGGTTTAGATATTATGATTGTGCGTGAATTAACAGGCGATATTTACTTCGGTCAACCACGCGGCATTTCAACCTTGCCAAATGGCGAGCGCGAAGGTGTTAACACCATGCGCTACTCTGAGTCTGAAATCCGCCGTATCGGCCATGTGGCGTTCAGTATTGCAATGAAGCGAAACAAAAAAGTCTGTTCTGTAGATAAAGCGAATGTGCTGGAGACGACTGAGTTATGGCGTCAAGTGATGATTGAAATTTCAAAAGAATATCCAGAAGTAGAGCTCAGTCACATGTATGTGGATAACGCTGCGATGCAATTAATTCGCGCGCCTAAGCAATTTGACGTGATGGTGACTGGCAACATCTTCGGTGACATTTTGTCTGATGAGGCTTCAATGTTGACTGGCTCTATCGGTATGTTGCCTTCTGCATCTTTAGATGCGAACAACAAAGGTATGTACGAGCCTAGCCATGGCTCTGCACCAGACATCGCGAATCAAGATATTGCAAATCCATTAGCGACCATTCTTTCAGCAGCCATGATGCTTCGTTATAGCTTCAGCGATGAAAGCAACGCGACGCGTATCGAAAATGCTGTGAAAAAAGCATTAGCGCAGGGTTACCGTACTGCTGATATTTACACTGAAGGTACTAAGAAAGTGAAATGTAGCGAAATGGGCGACGCCGTCGTTGCTGCTCTATAAGAAATTTAGGAAAAGAAAAATGTTAAAAGTAGGCTTTATTGGTTGGCGCGGTATGGTGGGCTCAGTTCTCATGCAACGTATGTTGGAAGAGAGCGACTTTGCGAATATTGAACCGCAGTTTTTCACCACATCACAAGTAGGTGGTGCGGGTCCAAATGTTGGTAAAGATACGCCCCCATTGAAAGACGCTAAAAATATCGCTGAACTCAAGCATATGGATGTGATTGTTTCATGCCAAGGCGGCGATTACACCAGTGAGGTTTTTCCTAAGCTACGTGGCGATGGTTGGAACGGTCATTGGATTGATGCCGCTTCAACCTTACGTATGGAAGACGATGCTGTCATTATTTTAGATCCAGTGAACATGCACGTCATCAAGGATGCGATGCAAAAGGGCGGTAAAAACTGGGTGGGTGGTAACTGTACAGTTTCACTCATGTTGATGGCTTTAAATGGCTTGTTCAAAGAAAACTTGGTGGAATGGGCAACTTCCATGACCTATCAAGCGGCTTCTGGCGCTGGCGCACAAAATATGCGTGAATTGCTCAAGCAAATGGGCGCGGCAAACCAAGCTGTTTCTAGCTTACTCGCTGATCCTGCTTCTGCGATTTTAGATATCGACCGTACTGTCGCGGCAACTTTGCGTGACGATGCTTACCCTACAGCACACTTCGGGGTGCCATTGGCTGGTAGCTTGATTCCTTGGATCGATAAAGATCTAGGTAATGGTCAAAGCAAAGAAGAGTGGAAAGGTGGTGCTGAGACCAATAAAATTCTTGGTCTAGAAGCGAACCCTATCGTGATTGATGGTTTGTGTGTGCGGATTGGCGCCATGCGTTGCCACTCACAAGCGCTTACCATTAAGCTTACAAAAAATGTGCCTTTAGATGAAATCAACGATATGTTGGCGAAAGCTAATCAATGGGCAAAAGTGATTCCTAATGAGCGTGATGCAAGTATGAAGCTACTGACGCCTGCCGCTGTGACTGGCACGCTCACAACGCCTGTTGGCCGTTTACGTAAAATGGGTATGGGTGGCGAGTACATGTCAGCGTTTACGGTAGGTGACCAATTATTGTGGGGAGCTGCAGAGCCGCTACGTCGTATGTTAGATATTTTGGTCAAGTCTTAATGTTGAGTCTATTAGGCTGAATCGTATGAGAAAAATCACAAATCAACTATTCTTAATTCTTTGTTTTGCGATACTGCCACAGGTTGCGTCAGCAATGCAGTTGGGTAAGCTCAGTATTTATTCAGCGTTGGGTGAACCGCTTAATGTTGAAATTGAGCTGTTGGCTACAAACTCTGAAGATTTGGTTAACTTGTCAGCAAGTCTCGCATCGGAAGATGAATATAAAGCGCTAGGCGTCAATAAAACACCTATTCAGCACAACATCAAAGCAAGCGTGGTTCAAAAACCAAATGGTGTTGCTGTTGTTCAATTAACTTCAACTGAAGTCGTAGTAGATCCGTTCCTCGATCTGATGGTTCAGGTGCTTGGAAGTGATGGTCAATTATCACGTGAATATACTTTACTGCTTGATCCATCGGTCAATGCTGAGACAAGCTCTCAGCCTCCCGTTGTTGAGTCACCTAAAGTGGTCGGAGGGCAATCGTCAGACGAGCAAGTAGTTAAGACAGTCATGGGGGATTCATTAAGTTCGGTTGCTAAGCGTCTTAAAATTCACGATGTAAATTTAGATCAATTACTGCTTGGCCTATACAAGGCCAATCCATCAGCATTTATTGACGGCAATATGAATCGCCTCAAAGTTGGGGAGATTATTCGAGTGCCCAGCCAAGAATCTTTCCATGCGATAAGTAAGGATGAAGCAAAGGCTGAGGTACGTGCACAAGTTGAAAGTTGGCAGGTCTACTCAGCAAAGCTTGCGGATGTTGTTACATATTCGGAGTCTTCTGATAATAATTCTAAAAACCAGAATGCTGGCAAAATTGTGACTGACGCTAGCGATAAGGCTGTGTCTAGTAAGGAGGCGTCAGCTGACGTTGTTAGGCTTGCAAAAGCTGAAGATGGATTAAAGGACAATGGCGCTAATCAGATCGCTAATCTAGAAGATGATTTGGCTGCGAAGAAGATTACGATTAAAGAAACTGATGAAAAATCAGCTTTGTTAGAAAGGCAGATTTCTGACATGAAGCAACTTTTAGTAATTAAAAACAATCCTCTAGCTGGCGCTCAAGAGAGCGCTAAACGAAATAATGCGGGCTTCCCGTATAAACTTACCCCAATTGTTTTATCGGTACTTGGTGTGGTCGGTGTTCTTTTCGTTGCGATGTTGTTCCGTCGAAGAAGAGATAAAAAGTTGCTTATGACTCAGAGGTTTATGGGTGACTCACAGAACACTAAAGTGACAGATGTTTTTGCTAGTAAAGTAACAACACGTCCTGCTATTACTACTCAAGAGCTAGAGGAAAAACTTGATGTGCCTGAGTTTTTGGCAGCTGAGCCAGCAGCTGAATCCCCGGTTAAGCCACGCGAGGTGGATTTTTCTGGTATTGATTTGAACTTTGCAGTCGCGCCTGACTTGAACAAACCTGATGTGATGGCTGCACCTATCCCTGATGCGTTTAATGGTGACTTTTCAAACCTGTTAAAGGTTGATGTTAAACCCCAGCAGAGCAAAACTGTTAGAAAGCCTAAATCATCATCTGCTAAGTCTAGCGCTCAAGTGATTTCAATGGAGTCTGCGGAGGTTGCGACTAAGCTCGAGCTTGCTATTGCGTACATTGATATGTCCGATAAAAAAGGTGCTCGCAAATTGCTGGCAGAGGCGCTTGAAGAGGGTGGCCCACAACAACGTGAGCGTGCTCAAGCGCTTATTGATAGCTTGGCCTAATGAAGTTTAATCTCAAGTCAGCCGGGCGTTTTAGTCCGGCTTTTTTGTTCAGTCAAGACGGTTTGCATCCAGCCATCAAGATACTCTTGTTTATACTCATGGCTGTGCTGATTCCACATTTAAAATTACTCACGTTGTTTGGTTTGGCTTTTGTGCTTTCTCTAGCATTAACTTTTTTTCGTGTGCGTATTTTTATCTCCATGATGCGTCGTATGCGTTGGCTGTTTCTTTCTATGTTGCTTGTTTATGCCTATACAACGCCAGGAGAGTACTTAAGTAATTGGCCATTGGACTTCGCGCCTAGCTATGAAGGCTTACGTGAAGGTGTTCATCAAGTATTTAGAGTGAGTCTAGTGCTTGCTGGCATTTCTATCTTGCTGGCAACCTCCACCAGAGAAAATTTAATGGTGGGTATTTATACTTTGATAAAGCCTCTGAATATTTTAAGCGTATCGCCAGAAAGATTTACAGCAAGGCTTTATCTGACGTTGAAATATATCGAGCATGCTAAAAAACAAAGCGTTAAGCAAGATAGGACTTCAGATTGGCGTGATAGCTTTTATGCTGTTTTGGGTGGTCCCCAAGACACAGCCCCATCTGAAATAATTGGTTTGGTTGAACCCTCTTTGCATATTCTTGATTACTTATGTGTTGCAGCATTTTTAATGCTGATGGCCATTTACCTATGAGAATCGCTTTAGGATTGGAGTACGACGGTAACCACTTTTGTGGTTGGCAGACGCAGCCTGAAGGTTGTGGTGTTCAAGATCGATTAGAGCAGGCTTTGTCAGATATGGCGGGACATCAGATTGGCGTGGTTGCTGCTGGAAGAACCGATACAGGTGTTCATGCTTTGTGTCAGGTGGTGCATTTTGATACGGAAACAGAACGCCCATTAAGTGCATGGGTGCGCGGCATTAATGCGAATTTGCCTCCTAATGTACGTGTACTTTGGGCTCATGTTGTAACAGAGGATTTTCATGCGCGTTTTTCAGCGCGGCGTCGCGATTATCAGTTTGTGCTATACAACGCACCAGTGGCGCCGGCTGTTATGGCAAATAAAGCGAGTTGGTTTCATTTGCCACTTGATGTGGAAAAAATGGCAGAAGGCGCTAAGTTTTTAGAGGGGGAGCATGATTTTAGTGCGTTTCGTGCTTCGGAATGCCAAGCGAAATCACCTATAAGAACTCTTTATCAAGCGGAAGTGCAAAAACATGGTGATTGCATCGTGTTTAATTTCTCTGGCAATGCTTTCTTGCATCATCAAGTCAGAAACATGGTGGGTGCTTTGGTTTATGTGGGTAAGGGTAGCTTTGAGCCCGAGCATATTAAAACTTTATTGCAAGCGCGCGACCGCACCCAATCGCCCCCCACTTTTTCCCCGGATGGATTGTATTTAACAGGCGTTGGCTACGAGGCGCATTGGGGCTTGCCATTAACGCGTCGTTACATACAATTTTTTACCTCAAACAGCTAACTAAGCTGTGACAGTTTTGCCCCTTTCGGTTACGCTATCATCTTTAACTAAATTGTCTTATTTGTGCGAACTCGTGTAAAAATTTGTGGGATTACTCGCGCCCAAGATGCGTTAGAGGTTGTTAAGCAGGGTGCTGATGCGATTGGTTTGGTTTTTTATCCAAAAAGTCCGCGCAATGTGAGTGCTGCCCAAGCCGCTGAAATTGTTTCCAAAATTCCTGCATTTATAACGGTAGTTGGACTATTTGTAGATGCTGAACCTGCTTTTGTTCAAGAAGTGCTTTCTGTTGTTCATCTAGATTTACTGCAATTTCATGGGGATGAAACAGCTTCTCAATGTCGTCAATATTCACGGCCTTATATGAAGGCAATTCGCGTTAAAACTGATACAAATTTGGTACAATATGCGGCTGATTATGCCGATGCGAAAGCCTTGTTGCTAGATGCTTTTGCTGAGAGCGTGCCAGGCGGTACGGGTCTGGTGTTCGATTGGTCATTAATTCCACAGAATTTCCCTTTGCCGATTGTATTGGCGGGTGGCTTAAATGCTGAAAATGTTGGTGTGGCAATTGAACAAGTGCGGCCATATGCGGTCGATGTAAGCGGGGGCGTTGAAGCCAGTAAAGGGATTAAGGATGCAGCAAAAATCGCTGCATTCATGCGAGGAGTTAGTAATGCAACTATATGATATGCCAGATGAGCGTGGTCACTTTGGTCCTTACGGTGGCATTTTTGTCGCTGAAACTTTGGTGGAGGCGCTTGAAGAGCTCCGCGTGATGTATGAAAAATATCGTCATGATCCAGAATTCTTGGCAGAGTTTGCCCATGATTTAAAACATTTTGTTGGTCGTCCAAGCCCTATTTATCACGCAAAGCGTTGGTCTGATAAAGTCGGCGGTGCTCAAATTTATTTGAAGCGTGAAGATCTAAATCATACGGGTGCTCATAAAGTTAACAATACAGTTGGTCAAGCATTGCTAGCAAAACGCATGGGTAAGCCACGCGTGATTGCTGAAACTGGCGCAGGTCAGCACGGTGTTGCAACGGCAACCATTGCAGCGCGTTTAGGTCTTGAGTGTGTTGTTTATATGGGCTCTGAAGACGTCAAGCGTCAAGCACCTAACGTCTATCGTATGAAGCTCTTGGGTGCAACTGTTGTGCCGGTTGAAAGTGGCTCAAAAACCCTAAAAGATGCCTTGAATGAAGCGATGCGTGATTGGGTCACCAATATTGAAAACACTTTCTACATTATCGGTACTGTGGCTGGCCCACATCCTTATCCGATGATGGTGCGTGACTTCCAAGCGGTGATTGGTGTTGAAGCAAAAATTCAAATGGATGAAATCGTTGGTCGTCAGCCAGATGCGGTAATTGCATGCGTGGGTGGGGGCTCAAATGCGATGGGTATTTTCTATCCATACATCAATGAAGAAGGTGTGAAGCTAATTGGTGTTGAGGCTGCAGGCCATGGTCTTGAGACAGGTAAGCATGCTGCGCCGCTCACAGCCAACAGCGCGGTGGGTGTGTTGCATGGCAACCGTACTTATCTAATGCAAGATGAAGATGGTCAAATTATCGAAACGCATTCAATCTCAGCGGGATTGGATTATCCAGGTGTTGGCCCAGAGCATGCATGGTTGAAAGATATTAAGCGTGCTGAATATGTGGCAATTACTGATGATGAAGCGATGGCTGCTTTCCACAGTCTTTGTCGCACGGAAGGCATTATCCCAGCACTAGAGTCTAGTCATGCGCTTGCTTATGCTGAAAAGCTAGCTAAAACAATGTCACCAGACAAAATTATCTTGGTTAATCTTTCTGGTCGTGGTGATAAAGACATGAACACTGTTGCTCAACTTTCTGGAATTACCCTTTAATCTTATGTCACGTATTCAAACTACTTTTGCAACACTTAAGCAATCTGGCAAAAAAGCCTTAATTCCATTCATTACTGCGGGTGACCCACATCCAGATCAAACCGTTGCTATGTTGCATGGCTTGGTTAAAGCGGGTGCGAATTTAATTGAATTGGGCGTGCCTTTTTCAGACCCAATGGCAGATGGCCCTGTAATTCAGCGCGCAAGTGAGCGTGCTTTAGTGCATAAGGTGGGTTTGCGTAAAGTATTGGCTTTGGTTAAAGAGTTTCGCGAACAAGACAACATAACTCCTATCGTGTTGATGGGTTATGCAAATCCTATTGAAGCGATGGGCGTTGAGAAGTTTGCAGATGCCGCTAAAGAAGCTGGTATTGATGGTGTGTTGACAGTGGATTATCCACCTGAGGAATCAACCGAGTTTAATGCCATGCTTAAAGCGCGTGATATTGATCCTGTTTTCTTGCTATCACCAACGACAGATAGTGCTCGTGTTGATGTTATCGTCAATCAAGCCAGTGGTTTTATTTATTACGTTTCACTTAAAGGCGTGACTGGCTCTAAAAACCTCGATGTCGTTGAAGTGGCTGATCGTGTTGCAGCTATTCGATCACAAACCAATTTGCCTATCGGGGTCGGTTTTGGTGTGCGCGACGCTGAAACGGCTAAAGCAGTTGCAGGTATTGCAGATGCGGTGGTGGTGGGGAGTCGTATGGTTCAAGAGGTTGAGAAATCGACAGCAACTAGTGTCGTTACAAATTTAATGGCGCTCACAGCCGAGCTACGCGCCGCAATTGACGCATAATTGATATCAATACTCGTTTTAACGAGAAAAGGAATAAGCGATGAGTTGGTTACAGAAGATATTGCCACCAAAAATCAATCGAGTGATTGGCCGAAATAGAAAGAACGTACCTGAAGGCCTTTGGAGTAAATGTCCTAAGTGTGATTCAGTGTTGTATCGTACTGATTTGGAGGCTAATGCTGAAGTTTGTCCGCAGTGTGATTATCACAATCGTATCTCAGCTAGAGATCGCTTGAACCTGTTGCTTGATCAAGAAGGTCGCATTGAGATTGGCGCTGATGTTCAACCAATCGATCCATTAAAATTCAAAGACACAAAACGCTACGCTGACCGTATCAAAGCCTCACAAAGCGAAGTAGGCGAGACGGATGCATTGTTGGTGATGCAAGGCACGGTTAAGCAAGTCCCGGTGGTGGCTGCTTCTTTTGAATTTAAATTCATGGGCGGATCCATGGGTTCTGTTGTTGGTGAACGTTTTGTTCGTGGCGTTCAAGCTGCTATCGACAGTAAATCAGCATTTATCTGTGTCTCAGCGAGCGGTGGTGCACGTATGCAAGAGGGTTTGTTCTCTTTGATGCAAATGGCGAAAACCAGTGCTGCATTAACTAGACTTAGCCAAGCTGGATTACCTTATATCTCCGTATTAACCGATCCAACCATGGGTGGTGTTTCAGCAAGCTTTGCAATGCTGGGTGACATTATTGTGGCTGAGCCGCAAGCGTTGATTGGCTTTGCGGGCCCTCGCGTGATTGAGCAAACAGTTCGTGAAACATTGCCAGACGGCTTCCAGCGCGCAGAATTCTTAGTTGACCACGGTGCTGTTGATATCATTATCGACCGACGTCAAATGCGCGATAAGTTGTCGGTATTGATTGCTAATCTAATGAAATTGCCAGTCGCAGCCTAAATATAAAAAATAGTTCCTTCTTGACGATTCACGGATACACCCAATAAATTGCCTGAACATCCTGATTTGTCTTCAAAAAAAAATGCTGATTTTGACTTAAATGATTGGCTCGCCTTCATAGAGGCACTGCATCCCAAAGATATAGAGATGGGATTGGGGCGAGTAAATCAAGTCAAACAACGTTTAAATCTCAAAACAGATTTCCCTGTTATCACAGTCGCTGGCACCAACGGCAAAGGTTCAACATGTGCTATGTTGGAGCATATCTACCAAGCAGCTGGGTATCGTGTAGCGAGTTATTCCTCCCCCCATTTGTTACGCTACAGTGAGCGTATTCGCGTTGGTTCATTAGAGATTAGTGATGCTGATTTAATCATTGCATTTCAAGCCATAGAAGATGCGCGACAAGAGATTCAGCTGACATATTTTGAATATGGCACGTTAGCGGCAATGTGGCATTTCTGTGCGGCCAAGGTGGATGTTGCCATTCTTGAAGTTGGCTTGGGTGGTAGGTTAGATGCAGTGAATGTATTTGAACCAAGTTGTGCGATTGTGACAAGTGTGGACTTGGATCACATGGACTTTTTGGGTGATACACGTGAGCTTATTGGCGCCGAAAAAGCGGGTATTTTTAGAAAAAATGTGCCTGCTATTTGTGGCGAGCTAAATCCACCGCAATCATTGATTGATTACGCGCAAAAAACTGGTGCGCTGTTAAAGTGTGTTCAGCGTCATTTTAGTTTTGAGTCACAACAAAACCATTGGCGTTATTTGGCTGATGATGTTGCTTTAGATCATCTCCCAATACCTGCATTGATCGGGGACTTTCAGTTATATAACGCATCTTGTGTTATCGCCGCTATTCAGTCATTGCAAAATGTCTTGCCTGTAAGCCAGGCTGCAATTGAAGCAGGATTGTTGACAGTACGCCTTCATGGCCGTTATCAATACTTATCATCTAAGCCTGATGTTATTTTGGATGTCGCACATAATCCACATGCGGCAAAATCGCTTGCTTCCAACCTTAAAAAAACGAGGACATCTGGTAAAACGATTGCTGTATTTGCGATGCTAGCAGATAAAGATATTACTGGCGTGGTGAATGCAATTGCTAATGAGATAGATGATTGGTATGTTTCCGGTGTTTCTCATGTTCGAGGAGCGGATGGCGCAAAGGTAAAGGAGTTAATTCTTTCTGAGTTGCCAAATGCTTCAATTAGTCTATTCGGCGAGGTTGCTGATGCATATGCTCAAGCCTGTATTGATGCTAATGAAAATGATAGAATTATCATATTAGGGTCATTTTTCACGGTAGCTGAAGTGATGCGTGTTTTACAAACAGCAGCATTAAAAAATGGGATAAATAAAAATGGCGCAAGATAATATGGAATCTCAAAGCGAACAAGAGATTCAGTTTAAAAAACGTGCAAGAAGGCGCTTAGTTGGTGCGATTGCACTTGTTTTGATGATGATTGTTTTGTTACCCATGCTGCTTGAAGATAGGGTTGCTCAAACGCCTAAGGAAGAAGTTGTCATTTCCATTCCTAGTCAAGACGCTCAGTTAGATACTGCACCAGATAAAGTAGCAGAGGCTCCTCAGCAAGTTGAACCTCAATCACCACCAGTCATTTCACCGCAATCTGCAGCAACTGCACAAACGACTGAAGTGAAGGCTGCTGAAGTTAAACCTATAGAGCCGCCTGCGCCAGTTGCACAGAACGATAAAACAGTTGAAGCTGCTCCCACTCAAGAAGTAAAAACTGCCCCAAAAGAACAAGATAAGCCAAAAGCAGAAAAGCCTGTACCTAAAGGTAAGTTTTATGTGCAAGTTGGCGTATTCTCAAATCCAGACAAGGTTAAGCAATTGCAAGCTAAGTTAAGTGAGAGTGCCCTGAAGTCTTCTGCCGAACTAATTGATACGCCTAAGGGTACAAAAACGCGTTTGAGGGTTGGTACATTTACATCCAAAAGTGATGCTGAGGCTGCGCTATTGAAAGTGAAAGCGCTTGGTTTAACTGACGCTGTGGTGGGTAACTAATGACCATTTTTGATTACGTTGTTCTCGCTATCGTCGGTTTATCCATTTTCTTTAGTATTATGCGTGGCTTGGTACGAGAGGTTCTGGCATTGGTAGGTTGGATTGCAGCATTTTTTGTGGCTAAGAGCTACACTTTAGAGCTTTCGCCTTTATTGCCCAAAGCTATCCCTACGGAGACTTTGCAATATCTTGCAGCTTTTATCATTTTATTTTTAGCCACATTGCTTGTGAGTAGTTTACTTGCTATCGCATTGTCGCAAATATTCGAAAAAGTGGGTTTGAGTTTTATAGACCGTGGCTTAGGGGCGGTATTTGGTTCCATCCGTGGCTTAATCATTGTTGGCGTGCTTGTCTTTTTAGGGGGGTTAACAGACTTCCCTAAAGAGAGTGCTTGGCGTAATGCCATGTTTAGCGCACCACTAGAAGCGATGGTTTTTAGTGCGATGCCATGGGTGCCAAAGGCTATTTCGGATCGCGTAAAGTACGAATAGTAAATATAGTCGTAAATCTCAGCGTTCCTCATTGTAGAATAAGCGTTGAGAACAGATTTTAGTCATATCCTCAAAATAGATTTTTAGTTACAAAGGCAAAATAAACAATGTGCGGAATTATCGGTATTGTCGGTAAAAATCCAGTTAACCAGTTGCTTTATGATGGTTTATTGGTCTTACAGCATCGCGGTCAAGATGCGGCAGGGATTGTGACCTGTGATGGCAATACCTTCTATATGCACAAAAATAACGGTCTTGTACAAGATGTGTTTCAAACGCGTCATATGCGTAGCCTTCAAGGGAATGCTGGCATCGCTCACGTGCGCTACCCAACTGCAGGTTCGTCATCGGCTGCAGAAGCGCAGCCTTTTTATGTGAACTCACCATTCGGTATCGTACTTGGTCATAATGGTAACTTGACTAATTCTCCGCAATTAAAACAAGAGATGTTCCGCCAGGATTTACGCCATATCAACACCAATTCAGATTCTGAAGTGTTGTTAAATGTGTTGGCACACGAAATTGAACAAACAGCGCATAGCGCAGTACTCAATTCCGACATGATTTTTGATGCAGTTACTGGCGTTCATAAACGTGTAAAAGGTGCTTATGCGGTTGTTGCGATGGTGGCGAACTTTGGCTTGCTTGCGTTCCGTGATCCTAATGGGATTCGTCCATTAGTGATTGGTAAGTCTGAAACTGAAAAGGGTATTGAATACATCGTTGCTTCAGAAAGTGTGGCGCTAGATGTACTTGGCTTTAAGCTAGTTCGCGATGTTGAGCCAGGTGAAGCAGTATTCATTGATATGGACGGTAACTTCTATTCACGTCAATGTGCTGAAAATGCAGCATTAACCCCATGTATTTTTGAATATGTATATCTTGCACGACCTGACTCATTGATTGATGGTGTATCTGTTTATCAAACACGTTTACATATGGGTGAAAGCCTTGCCGAAAAGATTAAGCGTGAATGGAAAGATTTGCAGATTGATGTAGTAATTCCGATTCCAGACACGAGTCGCCCAAGTGCCTTGCAATTGGCTAATGCACTCAATGTCACTTACCGTGAAGGCTTTATTAAAAATCGCTACATTGGCCGTACATTTATTATGCCTGGCCAAGCATTACGTAAAAAATCAGTTCGCCAAAAACTCAATCCAATTGGGATGGAGTTTAAAGGCAAAAATGTATTACTTGTAGATGACTCCATCGTACGTGGCACCACTTCACAACAGATCGTGCAGATGGCACGTGATGCAGGGGCTAACAAGGTTTATTTTGCCTCGGCAGCGCCTCCTGTACGCTTTCCCAATGTGTATGGTATTGATATGCCAACACGTAATGAATTGCTTGCTACGGGACGTACTGATGAACAAATCTGTAAAGAAATTGGCGCTGATGCATTGATTTATCAGGATTTGGACGCATTGGTGTCAGCTGTTCAGCTCAGTAATCCAAAAATCAAAGTCTTTGATTGCTCATGCTTTGATGGTAAATATGTCACTGGCGATATAAACGAAGCCTATTTGACGGCAATTGAGAATGCGCGTGGCGATGGTGAAAAGATTAAAAAGCCAGCCAATTCAATTACACAAATGGACCTGAATCTAGTGAATACCAAAGAGCACGAGGAAGAGGCTAGTTAACAAATGCTTATCCCGCTGGCTTGACGTCCTTAAGCCTGAGGGATAGTATGGAAATGCGCTGATTTGAGTTGCTTAAAAGCATAGCTCAGCTTGCGGGCGCTAAATAAATTCAGCTAAAGCGAGTGCTAGTATAAGCAAACCCGTTTTAGCCTAACCGCAGAACGGGTTTTTTTATGCCTCAAGTGAGGCAAGTAAAGGTAATCACATGGCAACAAATATTGATTTAAATGACTTTGATGAAAGCGGATGGCATCCTGAGACTTTGGGTGTGCGCGCGGGCAATCAAATGACAGAATTTGGCGAAAACTCAGAAGCCTTGTTTCTGAATTCAAGTTTTCGCTTTAAAAGCGCAGCACAAGCTGCAGCGCGATTTGGGGGCACGGAGCCTGGGAATATCTATTCTCGCTTCACCAATCCAACTGTGACGATGTTTCAAGATAAGCTCGCGGCTTTAGAAGGTGCGGAGCAGTGCGTTGCGACATCGAGCGGCATGTCTGCTATTTTAGCTTGCGTGATGGGCTTGTGTAGTGCTGGGGACCATATTGTCGCTTCACGCAGTATCTTTGGTACTAGCGTTCAGCTTTTTAGCAATATTCTTAATCGCTGGGGCTTGGAGGTAACTTTTGTGTCACTGACTGATCTTAAAGAGTGGCAAGGGGCGATTACGCCGAAGACAAAACTGTTCTTCGTGGAGACACCCTCTAATCCTTTGACAGATGTGGCTGATATTACAGCTTTAGCAAAAATCGCCCATGGTGCGAATGCCTTATTGGTCGTCGATAATTGCTTTTGTACGCCAGCGATACAGCGTCCATTAAAATTGGGTGCCGATATTATCATTCACTCTGCCACTAAGTACATTGACGGGCAGGGCAGATGCTTAGGCGGTGCTGTGCTGGGTTCTAAAGTGCACATGGAGCCAGTGTATGGCTTTTTACGTACTGCAGGTGTCACCATGAGTGCATTTAATGCATGGGTATTTTTAAAAGGACTTGAGACCTTATTTGTTCGCATGGAAGCGCATGCTAGAAATGCTTTAGCGTTGGCCACTTGGTTAGAAGCGCAGAAACAAGTAGCGCGTGTTTTCTATCCTGGGCTTAAATCGCATCCTCAACATGCGTTAGCCATGAAACAACAATCGAGTGGTGGTGGTATCGTCAGCTTTGAAGTTAAACCTAAAGCAGGCCAAACCGCACAAGAGGCGGCTTGGGCTCTGATTGATGCGACTAAGCTCATTTCAATTACCGCTAACTTGGGTGATGCAAAAAGCACCATTACCCATCCAGCGACAACGACGCATAGCCGTGTTACTGCAGAGGCAAGAGCAGCTGCTGGCATTACAGATGGCTTAGTAAGGATTGCTGTTGGGTTAGAGCATGTGGACGACTTGAAAGCAGATTTAGCTTCATTAACTTAATTAATCAAAAATTCAAGCAATAAAAAAGGCGCCTAGGCGCCTTTTTTATTGCTTGATGATTTACTTCATTAGCGCAATGTTCTGCCAAACATTTGCAATGCTAATTGGTAGCCCGTTGCAGCTAATTGCGGATCATAGCGGTCGCCTTCATCACGCATAAAGGCGTGTTGGCCGTTAAATTCGTGCCATGTAAATTTGAGGTCTGTTGCGTTAAGATCGCTATATACTTGTGCACGACCTGCCGCTGGGATATGAGGGTCTTGTTTACCCCAAATCATCAGTAGCTCACCTTTGATTTTGTCCAAGTTTTCCATGCTGTGTTGACCAGGCTTATTTGGGATCACTTGCGTGTGCAAATCTGTCGCATAGAAGCAAGCGGTTGATTTTACTTCTGCTTGTAAGGCGGCACGGAAAGCTAAGTGCCCACCAATACAGAAGCCCATGGCACCAATGTCGCCAGTGCACCAAGCTTGTTTTTTAACAAATTCAATCATGGCTTGGTTGTCAGTATCGTAGCCTTGAACGTCCTTTGCGGCTTTGTCAGCATTGCCTTTGTCGCGACCCGCATCGTCATAACCAAGCACTGTGCCAATCGGGTTGAGTTCGTGGAATACTTCAGGCACAAGTACTGCATAACCATGACCGGCCATAAAACGAGCAGCACGTTCAATCGGGCCTGTTTGTTGGAAAATTTCTGAATAAAATAAAATTGCAGGGTAAGCACCTTCGCCAGCTGGGCGGTGCACGTAGGTGCGCATAACGCCTGTTGGAGTTGGTAAATCAACGATGTGGCTTTGAATGTTCACGAAGGTATCCTCAAAAATATTTTATTAATAGTGCATCTTATAGATGAGATTTTACAATATTTCAGCACGTATTGATGCATCAAGTGAGACAAGATTGCTTGGGGTATAATTGCGCTTATGCTAGAAACCTTAACACTAATCATTTCCATTCTTGCACTGCTATTGTTAGTGGTGTTGTTGCGCCAGTCTGCAAACAAACCAAATGCGGAAGGGGCCTTACTTGTTCAGCTCGAAGAAAAACATAGAGCGATGTTGCTTGACCTGAATGATGGTCTAAATAAATTAGGCGACAGGCTTAATGCTTCCTCTCAAGAGTCTAGCGAGCGTCTTAGGGCTGCCGTTGCTCAAGAGTTGGCCCAAACCCGCGAAGCGATGCAGGCTTTGCAAACAGTGCAAACTACTAGCCTTGCGCAAACGCGTGAAAATGTCATCGAAAAACTCCATACCACATTAGCTGAACAGGGTAAGGCTGAGCAAGAACTCATTCAGGCCACAATGCGTCATGCAACTTTGCAACTGACGGCGAGTATTGAAAGCTTGAGTAAGGTGGTCGATACTCGGTTAGAAGAAATTAGCGGTAAAGTGACCGAGCGCTTAGATGAGGGCTTTAAGAAAACCAATGATACTTTTGTGCGTGTGATGGAGCGTTTGGCTACCATTGATAAAGCACAAGAAAAGATTGATGGCTTAACGACCAATGTTGTCAGCTTGCAGGCCCTACTAGGCGACAAGCGCTCGCGGGGTGCTTTTGGTGAAGTGCAGCTTGAGGGCTTGGTGCGTAACGTGATGCCTAATGGCACTTATGAAATGCAGTACTCCCTACCTAATGGCACGCGAGTCGATTGTGCCTTGTTCTTACCTGAGCCTACTGGCATGGTGGCAGTTGACTCAAAATTCCCGCTTGAAAATTATCATCGTATGTACGAAAGCGGCGTGACGGATGCGGAAAAAATCACTGCGCAACGCCAGTTTAAAGCTGACGTTAAAAAGCATGTGGATGACATTGCGAGTAAGTACATTATTGCGGATGTCACTTCAGATGGTGCGGTGATGTTTATCCCTGCAGAGGCGGTGTTTGCTGAGATTCACGCGAACCATCGTGACATTGTTGATTATGCAATGGCGAAGAATGTTTGGGTGGTGTCTCCAACTACTTTGATGGCTGTATTGAATACGGCGCGTGCCGTGCTTAAAGATGTGGAAACGCGTAAGCAGGTTCACATTATTAAAGAAGAGTTGGGTAAGTTAGGTAAAGAGTTTGGCCGTTTTGATACAAGGATGAAGAAGCTTGCAGACCACATTCGTTTGGCGCATGAAGATGCGCAAGACGTACAAACTACGAGCCAAAAGATATCACGTCGCTTTTCACAGATTGAGCGCGTAGAGCTTGCTGGCGATGCAGCTTCGTTAGCGTTGCCTATTGATGAGATTGTCGATGCTGATGTGTTGGGGGCTGATTAATTGATTACCGTGCTGTATTTTGCAAGATTAAAAGAGTCACTTAACTACTCGACTGAAGAGATGGAATTGCCTGATGGCGTTAAAACAATTGCGCAATTAAAAACGCACTTGGCTCAGCGCGGTGCGGCTTGGGCTCATTTATTTAACGGCAAGCAAACGATACGTGCAGCCATCAACCATGCGCTTGTTGATAATGAGGCTGCTGTTAAAAATGGTGATGAAGTTGCCTTCTTCCCCCCGGTGACAGGCGGCTAATTTAATACGATGGCCGTGCGTGTCCAAACTGAGGATTTTGATGTCGGCGCGGAAGTTAA